>JAMOBE010000112.1:0-10899 GCA_039908285.1 Alphaproteobacteria bacterium | reverse complement strand
CCTCACCCAACCCTCTCCCCCCGGAAGAGGGGGGAGAGGGCTTATTGGAAAGACTCTCTTCGTTCCCCCTCCCTCTCCCACCGGCGATGACGGCGCCGTCGAACAGCCCCATGACGCCCTCGGCCACCACCAGCGGCGCCTCGGCGGTCAGGCGAGCGGCCAGGGCGGCGACGGTCGCCGGCCGCATCGCCCAGGTGTCGAGGTTGAGGCAGGGCCGTCCGGTGGCGGCGGCGTGGAATGCCGGATCGATGTAGTCGGGTCCCGCCTTGGCCGACGCCACGGAAACACCCCGTCGGCTGAGGTGGCGCAGCAGGCCGAGGGTGAACACCGTCTTGCCGCCGCCCGAGGACGGCGCGCCGACGATCAGCCCCCCGCCGGTGCCGGTCACAGGTGCTGCCTGAGGCCGGCGGCGATCACCTCGGGCGCGTTGCCGTGGCCGAAGTGGATTACGTACTTCCCGTCTGGTCCCATCACGTAGATGATCGAGGTGTGATCCATCAGGTAGGGCATGCCGTATTCGCCCTCCACCCGGGCGAAATAGACCCGGAAGGCCTTGGCGACGGCGGCGATCTGCTCCGGCGAGCCGGTCAGCCCCACCACGTTGGGTCCGAAGGCCCCGACATAATTCTTGAGATGGGTCGGCGTGTCGCGTTCGGGGTCGATGGTGATGAGAACCGGCACCACCCGCTCCCGCTTTTCCGCCGGAAGCTGCTCGATCGCCTCCGTCATCGCCTGGAGGCTGGTCGGGCACAGGTCGGGGCAGTAGGTGTAGCCGAAATAGATCAACATGAACCGGCCATGGAAATCGGCGTCGGTCACCGTCTTGCCGTCCTGATTCACCAGGGTGAACGGGCCGCCGATCTTCAGCGGCGCCGGCGTGCCGGCCACCTTGCCCGGCGGGACGGGCTCGCCGGTCCGATCACCGAACACCACGGCGACCACCATGCCGATGACGGACAGAACGACGACGACGATGAGCAGAGTGAGTCTCTTCACGACCACTATTCCTTCACGCGATCAGTCGCCAGGCCATGACGCCCAGCAGTCCGGCATTGAGGAGCGACAGCAGGGGGGCCGCCCGCACCGCCATCGTTCGCCACCTCCCGGCGGCCACATGTCCGGCCAGGCCGGCGGCTACCAGGCCCGGGCTGGTGCCGGCTGCGAAGGCCAGCATGCCGATCCCGCCGGCCACCATATCGCCCGTGGCTGCCGCCGCCGTCAACGCCGCGTACAGCAGTCCGCAGGGAATGAACCCGAGGGCCAGGCCGAGAGCATACCCCCGCAGACCGGTCGGGTCGCGGAACAGGGGCCGGACCAGGCCCGAGACCCGCTCGCCCCACCACACCCCAGGACCTCGGGCGCCAGGCACCGCCAGCCCGAGCCCCGGCAGCGCCTGGACCACCATCAGCAGGGCCGCCATGGCCAGCAGAGCGGCCGACACCCACTTCAGGCCGGGCTCCCGGGTCAGCGACCCGGCGAGGGCCGCGGCCAGAACCCCGAGGCCGGCATAGGTGGTCGCCCGCCCAAGATGATAGGGAACGAGGGCGGCACCGGCGAGGCGATGCCACTCCCGCATGGAGCTGGCCGGGACCCCCTCGAGCCGGGCGGTGACCTGGGAGAGGACGAACGGCCCGCACATCAGGGCGCAGTGACCGAGGCTGCCGGCCAGACCGGCCAGGAACAGGCTGGTGATCGGCCCCGCTCCCGCCGACACCGACGCGTGGCACCGTTCAAATCCCGCGTCCAGCAGCGCCACCAGTGCAGTCTCGTGATCCATCGTTCCTCATCGCCCGATCATCGCCCTCGCTGCCGCGTCCTCGGCGGTGTAGCTCAGGTGGGAGAGCGAACCGGCCGGGGTGAAGTGCACCACCAGCGACTTGCCCTCCGACTTCGGGGTGCGCAGGGGCAGCCGGCCGATGCGGCCGGCCTGCGGAACGTCCACGCTCCGCGAGACCAGCATTTTCTCGACGTTCGGCAGCGGCCGGCCGTCAAAGCCGAGACACATGTCCTTGCACACCGTCATCACCCCCGACGCCGGCTGGCGATAGACGATGCCGAGCGGTGCCGGCGGACAGCCGGCGGCCTCGGTCCCTCCGGCGGCGCAGTCGACGGCACCGGCACCAGACGGCGTCCAGTCGGCCACATGGACGGCCACATTGGCCGTCAGGGCCGAGCGCATCGCCGGGGTGGCACGGCCGAACCAGCGCTCCATCAGCGCCACGTCGGGCTCGAGCGCCATCTGCCACTGCTCCGACGCGACGCGGGAACCGTCGGCAAGGGGACGGAAGACATAGTGCTGGGTATGGGAAAGGTAGGCCGTGGCGCGGGCGGGCGACACCTTCGCCGGCTGGTGGTCAGCCTTCTTGCGGTGACCGTCTTTCTTGCGAAGATCGTCTTTCTTGCGGTGATCGGAGCGTTCCGCCACCTTGCGGTGCTTCGGCGACAGGGTGGCGATGACCGTGGCCTCCAGATGGCGGAAGGTTTCCTCCGTGCACTCGGCGCCGACGCCGGCCACCGGCGGCGGACCGGCCACCTGGACCGTTCCCGAGAACGGAGCGGTCTGCGGCTCGTCGCCTCCCTCCGCGCCGCCACCGTTGATGCGGCGGATGGTGCCGTTGTCGTAGAGGTCGATCACGAGCGGCATTCCCGCCAGATCCTTTGGAAAGGACGAGGGATCGATGGCGTGAGTCTCCCCGGAGTCGGCGACGAAGCGGGGAGTCACCACGGCCGACAGTTCGAACTGGCCGCCCCGGGCGCAGTTCCTGAGACGGCGGGTCAGGGCGACATCGAACTCCACCCTGGGCAGACGATAGGTGACGCCGCTCGGCGGTGTCGCCGGATGAGTCGCCACGGGATGAGTCGTCTTCACCTGGGGCGTCATCGGCTCGGCGGGAACCCGGGCGACGGTGGGTGCGGCAGCGGGTGTCGCCGTGGCGGCGGGGCTCTCGCCGTCGGCGTTGGCCGCTGCAACGGCGATGGCCGCCCCGCCGGCCACCACGGCCACGGCACAGCCCGACAGACTCGCCAGAATGGCTGTCGCCGCCAACCCAACCACCAGTCTCCTCATCGTCCACCCCTTGTCCCGGTCATCATGGCCCTTTCGGTTACCCGATTGACGTATTATAGGGAAGGCGTTGGCCGGTGCAAATCGTCGTTGGCGCGATCGCGAAAAACACGACGGCCCGGCAGGCGGTGGAGCGCGATGCTGAAACGATGGCTGCCGTGGGCGTTGAAGTTCGCCCTGTCTGGACTGCTGATCTGGTACCTTCTTGGGAAGGTCGACGTCGGCGCGGCGTGGGACCAGGCGCGTGGCGTCGATCCGGCCATGCTGGTTCTCGCCTCGTGCCTGATGGTGGGTCAGGTGGCGGTGGGCACCCTGCGCTGGCATATCGCCATGCGGGCGCTCGGCACGGTCCTCAGGGTCATCGACACCGCGCGCTTCGTCTACATCGCCATGTTCTTCAACCTCGTCCTGCCGGGCGCGGTGGGCGGCGATGCGTTGCGCATGTGGAAGGGGCGGCGGGCGGGGCTGTCCCTGACCCAGGCCGTCAACTCGGTGATGCTGGAGCGGGTGGCGACGGTGCTGGGCCTCGTCCTGCTGGTGGCGGCCACCGAGCCGCTGCTGATGGACCGGCTCGGCGACAACCCGGCCATCTACGTCTTTCCGGCGCTGACCGCCCTCGGCATCCTGGGCACGCTGTTTCTCATGGTCCTCGACCGCCTGCCGTCACGGTTTCACCGCTGGCGGCTGGCCAGGGGACTGGCCTATCTGGCGGGCGACACCCGCCGCCTGTTCCTCGACGCCCGTCACGCGCTGCCGATTCTCGGCTATTCGATGGTCGGACACGTCAACCTGGCGCTGGTGGTCTACGTGCTGGCGATTGGCCTCTCTCTTCCGGTGACGTTCGTGGACTGCGTGGTGCTGGTGCCGCCGGTGATCCTGATCATGACCATCCCGATCTCCATCGCCGGCTGGGGCGTGCGCGAGAGCGCCATGGTGACCGCCTTCGGCTTCATCGGCATCGCCGATCACTCGGCGCTGGTGCTGTCGGTGCTGTTCGGCATCGCCATCACCCTCGGCAGCCTGCCGGGTGGCCTGGTGTGGCTGGCCTCCGCCGAGCGGACGCTGCTGCCCAAGGCTTGAGTCCTGAAGCTGAAAAGAATTGGCAACCCCTACTCCCTCTCCCCCTCGAGGGGGAGAGGGCCGGGGTGAGGGGGTGGGGCGGGCGGCACCATCTTGGGAGCTTCGGCACCCCCCTCACCCAACCCTCTCCCCCCGGAAGAGGGGGGAGAGGGCTTTTGAGCAAACCAGGCCAGGGCGGCGGCGATGGTATCGACCGTGGCGCCGGGCTCGGGCGGGGGGCGGCGCAGCATCAGCACGGGCAGGCCAAGGCGCCGCGCCGCGCCGATCTTGGCTTCGGTGGCGCGTCCGCCGCTGGCCCGGGTGACGAGGACATCGATGCGGTGCTCGGCCATCAGCGCCTCGTCCTCACCCCCGCCCCCGACCACCACCGCGTAATGTACGAGCGGCACCGGATCCGGCGGCGCGGTGGGAAGGCGCACCAGGAACCACGCCTCCTCCATCCCGGCGAAGGCCTGGAGATCCCTGGCTCCGACGGTGAGAAAGGCCCGCCGGCCGAGGATGGGCAGCCGCCGTGCCGCCTCGGCCATGTCCGCGACCAGGGTCCAGCGATCGGCCGGGTCCTGTCGCCACATCGGCCGGGCGAGGACCAGGCGGCGGATACCCATGGCCTCGGAGGCCAGGCGGGCGTGGCGGGACATCGTCGCGGCAAAGGGGTGGGTGGCGTCGATGACGGCGTCGATGGCCTCGTCGCGCAGATAGGCGACCAGCCCGTCAACGCCGCCGAAGGGACCGCTGCGCACCTCGCCCGGTGGCAGGCGGAGTGGCCTGGTTACGCCAGCCAGCGACGAGACGAGCCGCAGCCGCTCCCCGAAGGCCCGGGTCATGGCCTCGGCCAGCGCCAGTCCCTCGGTGGTTCCGCCCAGAATCAGAACGGCGGGTCGCCCGTCACGGTCCGGCATGACCCACCGTCCGCCCCAGGCGGTCCACCACCAGCACGTCCACCGCCATATCCGTCGTCTCCCCGAGTGCCGCCAGCGCCGTCTCCCGTGCCGCCCTGGCCACGGCCGGCCCGAGGGGCACCGCCCGCGCCGTCGCCAGGTCCAGCGCATGAGCGGCGCTGGTCGCCGCCGTCACCGCCGCGACCAGGCCGGAGTCGGCGCCGCAGCCGGCGGTCAGCGCCGCCAGCCAGGTCATGTCGACCCGGCTGTGCGCCGAGTGCAGGTCGAGTGACCCCTGTCCCAGCTTCACCAGCTTGGCGAATCCGCCGCCGATGGTCAGTCGCGGTACCGGCTGGTGGCGCAGGGACCTGAGCAGGGCTCCGGCGAAGTCTCCCATGTCGATCATCGCCGGATCGGCGAGGCCATGGAGACGCCGCACCGCCGCCTCCGACGTCCGGCCGGTGGCGGCGCCGACATGGGTGATGCCGCAGGCGCGGGCCATGGTCACGCAGCGATGGATGGTCGCCACCCACGCCGAGCGGGAATAGGGCACCACCACGCCCGTGGTGCCAAGAATCGACAGGCCGCCGACGATGCCGAGCCGTCCGTTGAGGGTCTCCGGCGCGAGACGCTCGCCGTCGGGAATGGCGATGGTGACGACGAGGTCCGCCTCGCGCCCATGCTCGGTCGCCAGCGCCCGCAGGTTGACGCCGATGATGGCCCGGGGACCGGGGGTGATGGCCGGCTCGCCCACCGCCATGGGCAGCCCGGGCCGGGTCACCGTGCCCACGCCCGGCCCGGCCCGGAAGGTGATGCCGCTTCCCGGAGGCCCGGGCTCGACGGTGGCGACGATCTCCGCCCCGTGGGTGATGTCGGCGTCGTCGCCGGCGTCCTTGATGACGGACGCCGTGGCGCCGCTCCCCTCCACCCTCGCCCGGTGGACGGCGAACCCGGCCGTCACGTCATGGGGCAGAACGACCCTGACCGTCGCCGGACATGCCCCGGTGATCAGCCCGGCAAAGGCCGCCCTGGCGGCGGCGGCGGCACAGGCGCCGGTGGTCCAGCCCTTTCGCATGAAAACCATCCGTTTCCAGCAAACTTAAGCCCTCCCCCTCGATGGGGGAGGGCTTTATTGGCGGGTGCCGGCGACCACCTTGCCGAGGGTCCGCGAGATCTCCTTTGCCACTTCGGCCGTATTGGCCTCGCGGCTGAAGGCCCGGTCGATGGCCTGGCACAGCTTGGGCAGCAGCTCGTAGTCCTTGTAGTCAGCCTTCATGCCGCCGTTGCGGATGCGCATGGTCAGGCCCACCAGCGACATGGCCAGCTCGGCGACGTGGGCATAGCGGGTCCCGCGCAGGCGTCGACTCAGGTCCTCGCCGGCGTACAGGAGCTGGTCCAACAGCGTGTCCAGTTTCGGTCCCCCCCCCATTTCATAGGCGGGGATGATCCGCTCCAGCAGATAGGTGATCTGCGTGGCGTGACGCTCCATCTTCTGCTCGTTGATCAGGGCGGCGGCTGCGTCGATCATCTGCTGCAGGCGAATCGGGTCCACCTCGCCGTTGGCCTTGGCCCGCAGGGGATTGGGCACCTCGATGAGGGGGGTCTCGGCGGCACCGGGACGGGGCGGCCCGCGGCGCCGGTCGGGGCCGATGTAGTCGTGGGTGACGACGAAGGGCTTGCGGCCCCTGGCCAGCGTCATCACCCGCTCGATGAGCTGGTTTGGCGCGAAGGGCTTGACGATCAGGTCGTCGGTGCCCGAATCGAAGACCTTCTTGACCGCCTCCGCCGTCGGGTTCTCCATCAGGGAGATGACCAGGATGAAGGGGCTGGGGCCGATCTCGTGGTGACGGAATCGGCGCACCAGGTTGCAGTAGCTGCCGTCGGGCATGGCGATGTCGCCGATGATCAGGTCCGCGTTGCCGCTCTTGACGAACTCGGACAGCGCCTGGACCGACTCCGCCTCGTGGATGAGGCGAAACCCCCGGTCGAAGAGGGCGGTCCGGATGCTTTGACGCACCTCGCGGCCGGGCTCGCCGATCACGACCCTTATGGTTTCAAATCGCACCCGCCCCTCCAGGGAAGCCGCCGCGGACCGGCCAGTCTCGATCCCACTCTAGACGCTTTCGCGCCAGGAGCGAAATTTTCTTCCGCCAGGGCGCGCACACGCGCCCTCAGGGGGTGAACCAGAGCGTCATCTGATAGTCGATGGTGATCTCTTCACCGGTCTTGATGTCCCGTAGAGCGACGATATCAAGGTAATCGTGGTCGATGTGGCGGACGAAGTCGGCATTCGGGGTATAGGAGTGGTTGAGAAGGCTCGTGTAACCGAGCGCGATTCCAGCCCGACCCTTGTGCTTGTACAGATCCTCCTCGACGGTATCATGCTCCCACATGAAGATGTAGGTGAAGATGATGGAAGGATCGATGCCGGCCCTGTCGGCGTCGGGGATGATCAGGACCGGAGAGCGTTCGATCAACTCGCCTTTGGCGATATCCTCCCCAGCCAGGACGCCACGTCCTTTTCCGGGACCATAGTAATGCACATTGAGCAGTTTGCGCTGGTCGCTGCTCCCCCGGAGGGGATTGCTCTCGAACGTCATCGACGCGGGTCTCCACGGTTGCGGGGCTGACCGTCCTCCGGACCCTTGCCCGGAATGGAACGACGGACAACGATAGAGTCCGCTTTCGGCAAGGTCAACGAGCTAACTGCGGTGGGTACGAGGGAAAATCGCACTAATTTGATGCCAGTCGCCTCAGTCCGGCGAAGGGAGACGAGTCGAGACCGCCGTCATCATCCCGCCGGCGCTTGCGCTGTCGGCTGTTTCCCTTGCGTCGGCCGACCTTGAGCCCCTGGTCCGTGGTCTCGACCGCGTACCCGAGGGCCGAGAGCACGCGGACTCCATCGTCACTTCCGAGCCCGAGCAGCGATAGCACCGCTGAGGGCAATGAGGCGCATGGGTTGTCGCGAAGGTGGCGACGAACCTCGGCGGCGAAGCGCTCCAGCATGTCCGCCCGCACCGCCATGCCCCCGAGGACCCGGTAGCCCTGGGCGAGATAGGCCGACTCCGGATCTCCCGCGGCGATCGGCTGCGACACCCGTCCCGGCGGGATGGCCGGCATGGTGGCTCCGGTCCCGGCGTGGGTGCGCCACAGCAGGCCGGCGAAGCGCCGGCGCGCGCCTTTCTGCATGTCGGGCACGAGGAGGGACTCGACGCCGATGCGGACGCCAAGCCGCGCCAGCGCCCGCCGATCGTCGTCGTCGAGGGCGGCAAGCTGGTCCTCCACCAGGCGCCGCGGCAGGACGCAGAGGGACTCGCCGAGCTGGAAGGCGATGCCGCGGCCGGCGCCCCTGAGGGGAGCCTGGCGTAGCCGCACCAGCGGCGCCGCCATGCGCTCGACGTGGGCGGTGATCCAGTCGGAGAGCCGCCGACGCACCCGCTCCCGCAGCGGGCCGTCGAGAAGATCCGACGGCAGGGGCTCCACCGTCGGCCGCAGGGCCTCCGCCCCGGCGGCGAGGCGGGCCAGGGGCGCCCCGCGCCACGTCACGGTGCCGTCGTCCAACAGGGCGAAGGCGTCGTCGGGTTCCGACTCGATATGACGGACGCGGCGGATGATCTCGTCGGGCAGGGTCCGGGCGGCGGCGGCCAGCACGGCGCGGCGGGCGGCGGGATCGCCGTCGCCGTCGGCCAGGAAGCACAGGCCCGACAGCCGGCCGACGAAATGCCCCTCCACCTTGACCTCGCCGGTCCCATCAACCGCGGCCCGGAGTCGCCCCGGAGTCTTCAGCGACCGCACCAGCACCGCCGTGCGCCGATCGACGAAGCGCTGGGTCAGCCGCTCGTGCAGGGAGTCGGACAGTCGATCCTCGATGGCCCGGGTGTGCTCCTGCCAGTGCAGGGGATCGTCGAGCCAGCCCGGACGGTGCGAAATATAGGTCCAGATGCGCACGTGGGCGATGCGCTCCACCAGTGCCTCGATGTCCCCGTCCACCCGGTCCAGGCGGCGCACGTGTCCGGCCACCCAGTCGGCGGGAAGCCGGCCCTCCTCCTGGGCCAGATGGCGAAAGACCTGTCCGAGCAGCCGGGCATGGGACTCGGGCATCACCTTGCGGAAATCCGGGATCTGGCAGACGTCCCACAGGAGTGCCACTCCCTCGTGCCCACTGGCGAGGCGGCGGATGTCCTCGTCGCGGGCCAGGGCCTCCAGCGCGAGCTGGTCGTCGGCCGGGCGGGCGCGCACCAGGCCCGGCCGCGCCGGCGGCATGGCGAGGCTGCCGAGGAGGGAGTCGATGGAGGTGAACCGCAGCCGGTCATTGCGCCAGAACAGGCCCTTGAGGGGCGGGAAGGTGTGGCTTTCCACCCGCTCCACCACTTCCGGGTCCATGGCTCCCACGTCGGACGAGGTGCCGAAGGTGCCGTCGTTCATGTGGCGCCCGGCGCGGCCGGCGATCTGGGCCACCTCGGTCGCGGTCAGGTCGCGGGGCGCCCGGCCGTCGAACTTGCGCAGGGCGGCGAAGGTGACGTGATCCACGTCCATGTTGAGCCCCATGCCGATGGCGTCGGTGGCCACCAGATAGTCCACCTCGCCGGCCTGATAGAGCGCCACCTGGGCGTTGCGGGTGCGGGGACTGAGGGCGCCCAGCACCACGGCGGCCCCGCCGCTCTGGCGTCGCACCAGCTCGGCGATGGCATAGACCTCGGCGGCCGAGAACGCGACCACCGCCGTCCGCGGGGCGAGCCGGGTCAGCTTGCGCGGCTCGGCATAGGTCAGCTTGGAAAAGCGCGGCCGGGCGATGAACTCGGCCTCGGGCACCAGGCGGCGCAGCAGCGGCCGGATGGTCTCGGCCCCGAGGAACATGGTCTCGTGTTCGCCGCGGGCGTGGAGCAGGCGGTCGGTGAACACATGCCCCCGGTCGGGATCGGCGCAGAGCTGGATCTCGTCCACGCACAGGAAGGACACCCGGCGGTCAAGCGGCATGGACTCGACGGTGCAGACGAAATAGGCGGCGGTGGGCGGGACGATCTTCTCCTCGCCGGTGACCAGGGCGACGGCGGCGGCCCCCCTCGCGCGGACGATGCGGTCATAGTTCTCGCGGGCCAGGAGGCGCAGCGGAAAGCCGATCATGCCTGAGCGATGACCAAGCATGCGCTCGACGGCAAGGTAGGTCTTGCCGGTGTTGGTGGGCCCAAGGACGGCGACGACACGAGGGCGATCGGGGTCCGCGCTCATGGCCGGAGGATCGGGCTTCCCTGAGGCGATTGCAAGGGCTGTCGAGAAAAGAGCTTGACGCCGCCGACGGCGCAATGGTTGAAATGGCCCCAGGCAGAATGGGGGGAAGTGGATGTCGGGAGTCCTTTCACGTCGTATCCGTGGGCCGGTGTTCGGCTTGGCCGTGGCTCTCATGGCGCCGTGCGCCGCCGCGTGGGCCCAGCCCGCACCGACCGTCCAGCGCCTGCAGGAAATGGCGGCGACGGTGCGCTCCATGCTGGAGGCGGAGCAGCGCATCGTCGGCGCCGGCGCCCTGCCGGCCGAGCATGCCGAAGTGACGACGCTGCTGAAGAACGCCGAGACAAAGATCGCCGCTGGCGCCCTGCCGGAGGCGGACCGCCTGCTGCGGCAGGGGTACGACAAGGTGACCTCCATGGTGATGGCGCAGCGCTCCGGCCAGCGCCTCGAGGCCCATCGTGACAACCAGTACCACACTGGTGGACGGGGCGACCTGAACGGCAAGCGCCTGCTGGAGATGGCGGCGACGGTGCGCTCGATGCTGGAGGCGGAGCAGCGCATCGCCGGCGGTGGCGCCCTGCCGGCCGAGCATGCCGAGGTGACGGCGCTGCTGAAGGACGCCGAGGCGAAGATCGCCGCTGGCGCCCTGCC
>JAMOBE010000111.1:0-10948 GCA_039908285.1 Alphaproteobacteria bacterium | reverse complement strand
GGATGGTTTCCGCGTCGATGGGGAAGATGCCGCAGGTGGCACCGTACTCGGGCGCCATGTTGGCGATGGTGGCGCGGTCGGGCAGCGACAGGCTATCGAGGCCCGGCCCGAAGAATTCCACGAACTTGTTGACCACGCCCTTGGCGCGCAGCATCTGGGTGACGGTCAGCACCAGGTCGGTGGCGGTGGTGCCTTCCTTCGGCTTGCCGGTCAGCTTGAAGCCGACGACCTCGGGGATCAGCATGGACACCGGCTGGCCCAGCATGGCCGCCTCGGCCTCGATGCCGCCCACGCCCCAGCCGAGAACCGCGAGGCCGTTGATCATCGTCGTGTGGCTGTCGGTGCCCACCAGGGTGTCGGGATAGGCCAGGGTGCGGCCATCGCAGCCGGCGGTCCACACCGTCTGCCCCAGGTACTCCAGATTGACCTGGTGGCAGATGCCGGTCCCCGGCGGCACGACGCGGAAGTTGTCGAATGCCGTCTGGCCCCAGCGCAGGAAGGCATAGCGCTCGGCGTTGCGTTCGAACTCGACGTCCATGTTGCGTTCGGCGGCGTCGGCGGTGCCGTAATAGTCCACCATCACCGAATGGTCGATCACCAGGTCCACCGGCGACAGCGGATTGATGCGCTGCGGATCCCCGCCAGCGGCCACCATGGCGTCGCGCATGGCGGCAAGGTCCACCACCGCCGGCACGCCGGTGAAGTCCTGCATCAGCACCCGCGCCGGCCGGTAGGCGATCTCGCGGGTGGAGCTGCGGGTCTTCTGCCAGTCGACGACGGCCCTGGCGTCGTCGGTGGTGACGGTGCGGCCGTCCTCGTGGCGCAGCATGTTCTCGAGCAGCACCTTCAGGGAATAGGGCAGTCGCGAGATATCGCCGAGGCCGGCCGCGGTGGCGGCCTCCAGGCTGAAGTAGTCGTAGGACGTGCCGTCCACCTGGAGCGTGCGGCGAACCTTCAGGGTGTCGTGACCACAAATCGACATGGGGTGCTCCTCGTGCAAGGAGAGAGGGGTGGACGTCATGGCGTCCACGTCCGATGCGTCCCGCAGACCATAGTCCGTGGCGGCGCTGCCCGCAATGCTTGACGAACACTCCAATATCAATAGCCCTCTCCCCCTCTTCGGGGGGAGAGGGTTGGGTGAGGGGGGGGAAGTTCCCCGGGTCGGGCCAGTTGCCCCACCCCCTCACCCCGGCCCTCTCCCCCTCAAGGGGGAGAGGGAGTGGTGGAGTCCCGCAGTCGCAGCGCGGCCCTGGCCTCCGCCACCGTGACCTCCGCCAGGGACGGCCGGCGGAGGATGGTCACCGCCGGTCCGCGCTGGGCGCACAGGGCCGGGTCGGAGGCGCTGGAGTAGAGGAGGAGACTGGGGCATTCAGCGGCGGTGACGAGGTGCATCGGCCCGGTGTCGTTGCCGACGGCGCCCGCGGCCAGTCGCGCCAGGCCGACGATGTCGAGGAACGACGTGCGCTCGGACAGGTCCACGGCCCTGGGGCAGGCGGCGGCGATGGCGGCGGTCTGGGCCTGGTCCCGCGACGTGCCGAGGATGACCGGGGTCAGCCCCTCCGTCGTCAGACTCAGCGCGAGATCGGCGTAGCGCCCGGCCGGCCAGCGCTTGTCCGGCCGGTGCGGAGCGCCGCCGGGGACCAGCAGCACGGCCCTCCGCCCCTCGAGGCCGAAGCGGGTCACGTCCGCCCCGGCCCATGACAGGTCGGGTGCCGGCACCGGGCTCAGCCCGGCCATGGCGAGCTGCTCCGCCTGGCGGTCCAGGGTGTGCATGTCGTCCCGCCGCGGATTGGCGTGGGGGTGGGAGCATCCCCGGGCGATGCCCGACCACTCGGGCCGCTTCCCCGGCCCCATGAGCCGGAAGTACCACGAGGACCGGTCCGAGGTCTGAAGGTCGTAGACCCGGTCGAACCCCCCCTCCCGCAGCCGACTCCGCAGGGCGAGCATCTCTCCGAGCCGCCAGGGCCTCGGCTTGTCGTCGAGCCAGATCTCGTCGAACCAGGGGCTGGCGGCGGCGAAGGCGGCGTAGGGCGCGGTGGTCAGCAGCACCACGTGGGCGTGGGCGTGGTGGCGGCGGATGGCGGCGAACGGTCCCATGGCCTGCACGAAGTCGCCGAGTGCCCCGAGTTTGATCACCAGCACGCGGCGTTCCGGACCGGCTGTTTGGGCCGGACTGGCTGTGCGGGCCGGATCGCTCATCGGCGCAGGACCTCGGCGTAGACCTCGAGGGTGCGTCGGCACATGGCCTCGCGGGTGAAATTGGCGCGGGCGTGCTCGATCTGGCGGGCGGCCAGGGCGCTGCGCTCGTCGGGAGAGAGGGCCAGCACGGTGTCGATGGCCCGGGCCAGGGCGTCGGGGTCGCTGGGCGGCACCAGCCAGCCGGTGTGGCCGGGCACCACGGTCTCGCGGGAGCCGCCGTGGTCGGTGGCCACCACCGGGCGGCCCATGGCCTGCGCCTCCACCGCGACCCGGCCGAAGGCCTCCGGGTCGGTGGAGGCCGACACCACCACGTCGCTCAGCATGTAGGCGGCCGCCATGTCGTTGCAGTGGTCGACGATGTGGACCACGTCGCCAAGGCCCGAGGACTTCACCAGCCGGTCCAGTTCCCTGCGGTATCTGGCCCGCCCCTGGTCCGCTCCCACCAGCAGGCAGCGCAGGTCGCGGCGGCCCAGCCTGGCCAGGGCCTCGATCAGCACCGTCTGGCCCTTCCAGCGGGTGAGGCGCCCGGGCAGCATCACCACCGGCATGCCGTCGGCCAGGCGCCAGGCCCGGGCCAGGCTGATGATGCGGTTGGGGTTGACCGCCGTCGGGTCGAAGCGGGAGAAGTCGATTCCCCGGGGAATGATCCGCACCCGGGCGCTGTCCACGTCGTAGGCCTCGCGGATGTGGTTGGCGATGAAGGAGGAGATGGCGATCACCCGCTCGCCGCGGGTCATCACCTCGTTGTAGCTTTTCTTGAACGGCAGGCCGCCCAGGGTGTAGGTGCCGTGCACCGTGGTGACGAAGTGGGCGCCGGTCTGGTCGGCGGCGGCGTAGGCGCTCCACGCCGGCGCGCGGCTGCGGGCATGGACGATGTCGACTCCGCGTTCGGTGATGATGTCGGCGAGCCGCCTGACGTTGCGGTACATCACCAGCGGGTTCTTGGAATGGACCGGCAGGACGATGTGCTCGACTCCGCCCCGTTCCAGTTCGCGCACCATCGGTCCGCCGTGGGACACCACCAGCGACGTCCAGCCGGCCTCCCGCGCGGCGAGGGCCACGTCGACGGCGCCGCGCTCCACGCCGCCGGTCACCAGGCGTGGTAGAATCTGAAGGATGACGGGGCGGGTCTTGCCGGTCCGGCCTTCGATGTTATTCTGTGGGTCCGACGTCATCCCAACCACGAGGGCTCCCTCACATGTCCGAGACCGATACTCTCGCACCGACGCCGCGGATCATACCACGGCCAGACGGCGCGACAATCGCTTACCACAAGATCGAGGGGAGCAACCCGGGAGTCGTATTCATCCATGGACTGACGTCGGATATGACCGGCGGCAAGGCCCTGGCGCTCGAGCATTACTGCCGGGCGCGCGGGCGTTCGTTCGTCCGCTTCGACTGCTTCGGCCATGGCTCCTCCTCCGGTGCGTTCATCGAGGGGTCGGTCGGTCGCTGGGTCGAGGACACGGTGGCGGTGCTGGATGAGCTGACCGAGGGACCGCAGGTGATCGTCGGCTCCAGCATGGGCGGCTGGGTGATGCTGCTCGCGGCGTTGACGCGGCCGTCGCGGGTCGCCGGACTGGTGGGCATCGCCACCGCCGCCGACTTCACCGAGGACATCATCTGGCAGGCGCTGTCGTGGGAGCAGCGTGACGCCCTGCGGGCGGCCGGGTGGATCCGGGTCGAGGGCAAGGATGGCGAGACCTATGATATCAGTCAAATTCTGATCGAGGACGGGCGGGAGAACCTGGTGCTGCGCGGCCCGATCGATGTCCGCTGCCCGGTGCGCCTGATCCATGGCCTGGAGGACCCCGACGTGCCCTGGCAGACCTCGATGCTGATTCAGGAGCGTCTCGCCTCCACCGACGTCGAGGTCACCCTGGTCAAGGGCGGCGGCCACCGCCTGTCCGAGTCCCACGACATCGACCGCCTGATCCGCACGGTGGACACCATGATGGCCAACGTCCAGGTCGAATGAAAGATATATGCACACACGTGTCCAGCAAACTTAAGCCCTCCCCCTCGATGGGGGAGGGTTGGGTGGGGGTGGCCGTGAAGCGCGCACAGACAGCAGTATATTCGCACAAAAGCAGATTTCATGGGATCATCCTGATGCACCTACTTGCGGTACTGCCACCCCCACCCAAACCCTCCCCCATCGAGGGGGAGGGCTTAAGTTTGCTGGAAACTTGTGTGCATACGGTAGCCCACCCTCTGCCCGATCTTGCCGCCGTCGCCGCGCTGGGACGGGCGCTTGGCGCGGTGCTGCGGGCGGGGGATGTGGTGGCGCTCCGGGGCGATCTCGGAGTCGGCAAGACGGAACTGGCCCGCGCGGTGGTGCGTGCCGCCCTCGGTCCCGACGAGGAGGTGCCGAGCCCGACCTTCACCCTGGTGCAGACCTATGATATGCCGGGGGCCGTGACGCTGTGGCACATGGACCTGTACCGTCTGGAGAAGGCCGGGGATGCCCTGGAACTGGGCATCGAGGAGGCCTTCGCCGAGGGGATCTGTCTCATCGAGTGGCCGGAGCGGCTCGGCGGTTATCTGCCGGCGCGGCGGCTCGACGTGAGGCTGACGATGACGGGGGAAGGGAAAGGGGAGGGGGCGGCGGCACGCCTGGCCGAACTGGCGGGGTGCGGCGGCTTCGATGAGGGACGGATCGACGACCTGCGGCGGGCGATCGAGGAGGCGGGACCATAATGGGCGATCGGGGAGAACGGATACGGCAGTTCCTGGACCGGGCCGGCTGGGGAGGGGCTCGGCGGTCGACGCTGGCGGGGGATGCCTCGTTCCGACGTTATGACCGGCTGGAGGAGGAGGGGCGTCGGGCCGTGCTGATGGACGCGCCGCCGCCGCAGGAGGACGTGCGGCCCTTCGTGCGGGTGGCCCGCCACCTGGCGGCGTTGGGCCTCAGCGCGCCGCGGATTCTGGCGGAGGACGAGGTGAACGGCCTCCTGCTGCTGGAGGATCTGGGCGACGACACCTATACCCGCCGCCTGGCCCGCGGCGACGACGAGGCCGCTCTCTATCGCCTGGCCGTGGACGTGCTGATCGAGCTGCACGGCCGGCCGGCGTCCGAGACGGTGCCGGTGGGACTGCCCCCCTACGATGACCAGCGACTGCTGGCCGAGGCCCTGCTGCTGACCGACTGGTTCCTGCCGGCCGTGACCGGGCACGCCACCGACGACGCGGCGCGTCAGGCCTGGATCGACGCCTGGACCGGCCTGTTCCCCCTGGCCCGGGGTACGCCCGAGACTCTGGTGCTGCGCGACTTTCACGTGGACAACCTGATGCTGCTGCCGGGCCGGGCCGGTGTCCGGGCGTGCGGGCTGCTCGACTTCCAGGACGCGGTGGCCGGACCGGCCGCCTATGACCTGATGTCGCTGTTGGAGGACGCCCGCCGCGACATCGACCCGGAGCTGATCGGCGTCCTGAAGGCCCACTACCTGGCCGCCTTTCCCGCCCTCGACCGCGAGGCCTTCGCCGCCTCGTGGGCGGTGCTGGCGGCCCAGCGCCACGCCAAGGTGATCGGCATCTTCACCCGGCTGTGCGTCCGCGACGGCAAGCCCATCTACCTGGGCCACATCCCCCGGGTCTGGCGGCTGTTCGAGGCGGCCCTCGCCCATCCGTGCCTGGAGCCGGTCGCCGCCTGGACCGCCCGTTTCGTTCCCACCGATCTGCGGAGGATCCCGCCATGTCCGGCGAGTCGCTGAGCGTTCCCGGGGCGCCCCGGCGCGGCATGGTGCTGGCGGCGGGGCTCGGGGTGCGGCTGCGACCCATCACCGACCGCATGCCCAAGCCCATGGTGCCGGTGGCGGGGCGCAGCCTGGTGGACCGGGCCCTCGATCGCTTCGCCGAGGCCGGCGTCGACACCTGCGTCGTCAACCTCCACCACAAGGCCGACATGCTGCGCCATCACCTGGAGGCCCGCACCGGCGGGCCGGCCCTCGTCTTTTCCGATGAGACCGAGGTGCTGCTGGAAACCGGCGGTGGGGTGAGGAAGGCCCTGCCCCTCCTTGGACGGGAGCCGTTCTTCGTCGCCAACGCCGACGTGCTGTGGGTGAACGGGGCGGAGCCGGCGATGCGCCGCCTGGCCGCCGCCTGGGACGGCGAGCGCATGGACAGCCTGCTGCTGCTGATGGCGTGCGCGGGGGCCTGCGGCTATGACGGCGCTGGGGACTTCTTCATGGATGACGCCGGTCTCCTCCGCCGCCGGGGCGAGCACGACAGTGCTCCGTTCCTGTTCGCCGGGGTGCAGATCATCCATCCCCGCCTGTTCGAGGACTCGCCCGAGGGTAAGTTTTCCCTCAACCTGCTGTTCGACCGCGCCATCGCCCGCGGACGCCTCCACGGCCTCGCCCACGACGGTGCCTGGTACCACATCGGCACGCCCGAGGGACTGGCCCTGGCCGAGCGGCGGCTCTCCTAATCGCCGAAAGACCGGGGCTTGCGGTCCATGACCAGTTCATAGACCACGTGCCGCTCCTCGAACCCCATGGCGCGATAGACCATGCGCATGGCGTCATTGGTGGCCGCCGTGCGGCCGGCGACGCGCGGGTAGCCCTGTTTCTCGCAGTATTCAAGGGCCATGCGGAGAAGGCGCAGCGCCCATGGGCCGCGGCGCATCTCGGGGACGACGTAATAACTGCGAAGGTCGCCGTAGATTTCGTCGGTGGCCATGTTGCGCCGCCCGGCGATCCATACCCACCCGACCACGGCGCCGGCGCGCTCGATCACCCGGCAGTAGTGGCCCCGCTGCTGGAACGTCTTGGCCAGCCGGTTCTGGTGATAGCCGGGATCGGTGATCGGCTCGTCGGGAAAGGAGATCCGGGCGATCTCGCACTCGAACGCGGCGACGGTGGGAAGGTCGGCCTCCTCCAGGGGACGCACGATCACCCCCCCGTCGTCCACCTTCTCGTCGTCGCCGGCCGATTTTACGGGGGCCATGGGTCGTGGTCCTCCGCTACAGCAGCTTGACCAGTGCCGCGACCATCGCCACCAGCACGGCCTGCAAGGTACCGAGCTTGATGGTCATGCGCAGTTCCTGTTCGCGCATATCGGCTTTCATGGTGGCTTCGAGGCGAGCGATATCGCCCTTGAGGGCGGCGATGTCCGCCTTGGTCGCCAGTTCCTGACTGGTCGCCTCGGCAAAAGCCTCCGCCGCGGCCTTGGCCTGGGAGTGGGTGAACCCTCCGGCTTCCAGCCGCTCGACGAACTTCAGGGTATCGAATGGGATCGCCATGCTCATGGTTCCAACATGAAGTCCCGCCCGGCTGGTGTCAACCGGCACGCGGCGCCTGTCGTTCGGACCGGATTCTCCAGGATGGTTCTCCCGAACCGGTTGGCCTTTCGGCGTGGTTCGCCGTATTCTGTGCGGGGCGAGACGGGGAGGGGGGCCTTGGATGGGCAGGTTCGGAGTCGGGCAGGCGATGCGGCGGGTGGAGGACCAGAGGTTCCTCACCGGGACCGGTCGCTATACCGACGACATCTCCCTCGCCGGGCAGGCGGTCGCCGTGGTGGTGCGCTCGCCCCATGCCCATGCCCGGATCAGCGGCATCGATGCGGCGGACGCGCGGGCGCTGCCCGGGGTGCTCGGCGTGTTCACCATCGCCGACCTGGATGCCGACGGGATCGGCTCCATTCCCTGCGACTTCGCGGTCAGGAACCGGGACGGCTCCGCCATGCCGCTGCCGGCGCGTCCGGTGCTGGCTCGCGGGAAGGTGCGGCACGTGGGTGAGGCGGTGGCCTTCGTCATTGCCGAGACTCTGACCGCCGCCCGGGATGCCGCCGAACTGGTGGCGGTGGACTACGATCCCCTGGAGGCGGTGGTGGACCTGCGGGCCGCCCTCAATCCAGGCGCGCCTGAGCTTTACGACGAGGTGCCGGGCAATCTGCTGTTCGACTGGGAACTGGGGGACGCGGCGGCCGTCGACCGGGCCTTTGCCGGAGCGGCGCGAGTGGTCGGGCTCGACCTGGTCAACAATCGCCTGGCGCCGACGCCGCTGGAGCCCCGCTCGGCCATCGGCGCCTACGACGCGGCGAGCGGACGCTACACCCTGACCACCGGCAGCCAGGGCTCCCACACCCTGCGCCAGTGGCTGGCGCGGGATGTTCTCCATATCCCCGAGCAGAATCTCCGGGTGATATCGCCCGACGTTGGCGGCGGCTTCGGCATGCGGCTGTTCCTCTACCCCGAGCACGTCCTGGTGACGTGGGCGGCTCGGCGGCTCGGGCGGCCGGTCCGGTGGCTGGCGGAGCGCTCGGAGAGCTTTCTCTCCGACAGCCATGGCCGCGACCACCGCAGTCATGCCGAGCTGGCGCTGGACAACGTGGGGCGGTTCCTGGCGCTCCGGGTGTCGACCCTCGCCAACGTGGGGGCGGCGCTGTCCCAGTACGCGGTGTTCGTCCCGACCGTCTCCGGCTCCGGCATGCTGACGGGGGTCTACACCATCCCCGCCCTGCACGTCCGGGTCAGGGGGGTAATGACCACGACCGCGCCGGTGGATGCCTATCGCGGCGCCGGGCGGCCTGAGGCCAGTTATCTCATCGAGCGGCTGGTGGACAAGGCCGCCCGCGAGCTTGGCCTGGCGCCCGACGACCTCCGCCGCCGCAATTTCATTCCGCCGTCGGCCATGCCCTATCGTACCGCCGGCGGCAAGACCTACGACTCGGGCGACTTCGCCCGCACTCTCGACGATGCGGAACGCCTGTCCGGCTGGCAGGACTTTGCCGCCCGGCGCGCCGCATCCGAGAAGAGGGGCCGGATGCGGGGGAGGGGGCTCGCCTATTACGTGGAGACCTGCGCCGGCGGCGAGTCCGAGACCGCCGAGGTCCGCATGTCTCCCGACGGGACTCTCACCATCCACATCGGCACCCAGTCCACCGGCCAGGGCCACGAGACCGCCTTCGTCCAGATGGCGGCCGATGCCCTTGGTCTGGCGGCGCAGGCGGTGCGGGTGGTGCAGGGGGACACCGACGTGGTCGCCGTCGGGGCCGGGACCGGCGGCTCGCGGACCCTGACGGTGGGGGGATCGGCCCTGGCGGCGGCGGTGGACGACCTGATCGCCAGCGGCAAGCGGATTGCCGCGCGGGCGCTGGGCCTGGCCGAGGCGGACGTCGGCTTCACCGGAGGCGTGTTTCACGGCTCCGGTTCCGGCTCCCTGGCGCTCACGGAGGTGGCGGGCCTTGGTCCGCTCGAGGGTCGCGCCACCTGGAAGCCCCAGAGCGGCACCTATCCCAACGGCTGCCACATCTGCGAGGTGGAGATCGACCCCGAGACCGGGGTGGTGACGCTTGTGGACTACTCCATCGTCGACGATGTGGGGGTGGTGCTGAACCCGCTGCTGCTGGAGGGACAGATCATCGGTGGCGCCGCCCAGGGCATCGGCCAGGCGCTGCTGGAGAAGGTGGTCTATGACCCGGACTCGGGCCAGCTCCTGACCGGGACCCTGGTGGACTACGCCATGCCCCGCGCCGACGCCATGCCGCCGTTCCGCTTCGATACCAACGAGGTGCCGTGTCGGCGCAATCCGCTCGGCGTCAAGGGGGCCGGCGAGGCGGGGACCATCGGCGCGACGCCGACGGTGATCAACGCCGTCGTCGATGCCCTGGCCCCCCTCGGCATCGACCATATCGACATGCCGGCGACGCCGCTCCGTGTATGGCAGGCCATGCAGGCGGCGCGTCGGGGAGTACCAACGTCATGACTCTCACCTGGCACCATTCCCTGCTGGACGCCGTCCGGACACTGGCCCGCGAGGCCGGGCGCGCCATTCTCGACATCTATCACGGCGACTTCGCCGTCACCGCCAAGGCCGACGACTCGCCCCTGACCGCGGCCGATCAGGCGGCCGAGGCTGTCATCCTCGCCGGCCTCGCCCGTCTCACTCCCGACCTGCCGGTGGTGGCCGAGGAGTCGGTGGCGGCCGGTCACATGCCCGATATCCGGCGGGGCCTGTTCTGGCTGGTGGACCCCCTGGACGGCACCCGGGAGTTCGTCAAGCGCAACGGCGAGTTCACCGTCAACATCGGCCTGGTGGAGAGTGGCCGGCCGGTGCTCGGGGTGGTCTTCGCCCCGGCCATCGACCGGCTCTACGCCGCCGCCGGCCCGGGCACCGCCATCGTCGAGGCGGAGGGCGTGGTCCGTGGCATCCATGTCCGTTCGCCGCGGCCGGAGGGGCTGGTGGTGATGACGAGCCGCTCCCACGGCGACGACGCGGCCCTCGAGGCCTATCTCGCCCCCATGCGGGTGGCCGAGTGCATCAAGGCCGGAAGCTCGCTCAAGTTCTGCATCGTCGCCGCCGGCGAGGCCGACCTGTACCCCCGCCTCGGCCATACCATGGAGTGGGACACCGCCGCCGGGCATGCGGTGCTGCTGGCGGCCGGCGGCTCGGTGCGCACCCTGGACGGCCTGGACCTGACGTATGGCAAGCCGGGACTGCACAACCCCGATTTCGTCGCCGCCGGCCAGGAGATGGGCCATCACGGGCCTTGACTCCCACCGCGCGGCGGCGCAAACTACAGCCATCGATCGGGAAATGACCCGACCGACCATTAGCCGCCGCAGTGCATGTGCGGTGACTGGGCTCCACGCCGGATCATGATCGGTGTGCCCTGATTGAAAAGGCTGGAAAGGGCCGCTCCTGATGCGAGCGGCCCTTTTGTATTTCCGGCGTTTGGGCCAGAGCCTGAAAATGTCTTTGGAATCTGTACTCCCTCTCCCCCTCGAGGGGGAGAGGGTCGGGGTGAG
>JAMOBE010000110.1:0-11171 GCA_039908285.1 Alphaproteobacteria bacterium | reverse complement strand
CGCCTTCTTCAGCGATACCTTGCCGTCAAAATGGGAACGAATCAGGGACTTCGTCTCCGATACCTTCCATATCATAAACCGGGATGATTTCCGGGTTTTGACGTAGACAGGGTATAACCCATTAAGACGTGTCATCTTACTCATTTTATCTCCTCCCTAGTCAAACACGGGGCAACCGCCCGCTCCCTCCCACTCCCGTCCAATTCCCAAGGACGGGCTCAGCTTTGGGCGCACAGGCCCCGTTGAGACAATCCGATAATCCCGCACGGACCGCTTGTCAACAATTCATCAGGGTAGTGTACACCATCCGCCTGCACGTCGCAACGCCACGACGATTGCCCTGTGACGCTACCGCAGAGCGGGTTCCCATCATGGCGAGATATCCCCCAGGGGTGAGACACCGCGATGGAGTCGAGTCTCCACGCGGCGCCCCGTTCCCCTGCTCAGGAGGTGACCTTCCGCCACCAGCCGCTGCGACGTGGCGCCGGCTCACCGGGAGGTTCGGTGGGAGGCGGTTCAGCAGCCTCCTCCGGCGCTGGCGGCGCCGGCGGCCCCGCCTCGGTCACCGGCGGCTCGTTGACTTCTTCGGCCGCGGGCGGCTCGGTGGGCTCTTCGGCCGCGGGCGGCTCGGTGGGCTCTTCGGCCGCGGGCGGCTCGGTGGGCTCTTCGGCCGCGGTGGCGCGGCTGCGGGTGGCGCGGCGCTTCTTTGGAGCGGGCGTCTCGTCGGCCACGGCCGCCTTCGAGCGACGGGCGACCCGCCGCCTGGACGGAGCGGCAGGCGATTCCGTCCCGGACTCCTCCTCGGTATCCGCGCCCTCGTCTTTCGCGGTGTCACCGGCGACGTCACCGGCGGCGGCAGCCTCCACCACCGGTTCCCCGCGGCTTTCCTGATCCGTCCCGTCCGTCCCGTCCTCGTCCTCCACGGCGTCGGGAGTGGTTTCGGCAGCCTCCGGCGAAGCATCGTCGGCGTCGCCGCCCCGCCGCCGCCGCCGACCACCCCGCTTGCCGCGGCGCCGCGAGCGCCGGCCTTCCGCGCCGTCGTCGCCCTCCGCCTCGGCCTGGCCCTCTTCCGCCGGTTCCGTTCCAGCGTCCGACTCGTCCGGTTCCGTGGCGTCGTCCTCAGCGGCCTCGGCCGCCTGATCGGTGCCGTTCTCACCCGGCTCCGTGGTGCCGCGGCGTCCGCGGCGGCGGCGGCGGCGGCGGCGGCGGATGCTGCCGTCCCCGGAGCCATCCTCGGTGGGCGGCCCGCCGGCCCTGGCCAGAGACGCGCCCTCGCCCTCGCCCTCGCTCCCGGCCGCGTTCCCGGAGGTGACGTCCTCGTGGTCCGCGTCCTCGCGTGCGTCTTCCTCCTCCTCCTCGTCCTCCTCCTGGACCAGCAGCGGGGGAGGGGGAAGAGGAGGGGGGGGAGTGTCCACCGCGTCGGCGTCGCTCTCCTCGCGGAGCGACTTCGTGCGCTCCACCCGGTAGTTGGGGGGCAAAAGCTTGTCATCCCCGTTGATCAGCACCCGGAACCCATAGCGCTGTTCGATCTCCGCCAGGGTGGCGCGCTTCTGGTTCAGTATATAGAGCGCGATGGCGATGGGCGTGCTGACGGAAATCTCGGCGGCCCGGCGGCGGACGCCTTCCTCCTCGATGCCGCGCAGCACGTGGACGGCGGCGGACTCCACCGACCGCACCATGCCGGAGCCGCCGCAGTGGACGCAGGGCTCGAACGAGGTTTCCATGAGGCTCGGGCGCAGCCGTTGCCGCGACAGTTCCAGCAGGCCGAAGGGACTGATGCGGCCCATCTGGATGCGGGCGCGGTCGCTGCGCATGGACTCCTTCATGCGCCGTTCGACGGCCTGGTTGTTCCGCGACTCCTCCATGTCGATGAAGTCGATGACGATGAGTCCGGCCAGGTCGCGCAGGCGAAGCTGACGGGCGACTTCCTCCGCCGCTTCCAGGTTGGTCTTGAGCGCCGTCTCCTCGATGTGCCGCTCGCGGGTCGCCTTGCCCGAGTTGACGTCGATGGCGACCAGAGCCTCGGTCTGGCTGAACACCACGTAGCCGCCAGAGCGGAGTTGCACCACCGGGCTGTGCATGGCATCGAGCTGCGCCGCCACCTGATAGCGGTTGAACAGCGGCATGCCTTCTTCCGTGTAGGGCTGCACCTTCCGGGCGTGGCTCGGCGTCAGGGTCCGCATGAAGTCCTTGGCCAGCCGGTAGCCCTCGTCGCCGTCGACGATCACCTCGTCGATGTCCCGCGAGTAGATGTCGCGGATGGCCCGCTTGATCAGGTTGGCTTCCTCGTGGATCAGGGCCGGCGCCCGCGAGCGCATGGTGGTTTCGCGGATCTGGTTCCAGGTCCGCATCAGGTACTCGTAGTCCCGACGGATTTCCGCCCTGGCGCGCTCGGCCCCGGCGGTGCGCAGGATGACGGCCATGCCCTCGGGGATGGCGAACGCGTTCAGCATCGACTTCAGCCGCTTGCGATCGACGATGCTGGTGATCTTGCGCGACACGCCCCCGCCCCGGCCGTTGTTGGGCATCAGCACGCAGTAGCGCCCGGCCAGCGACAGATAGGTGGTGAGCGCCGCTCCCTTGTTGCCGCGCTCCTCCTTGACCACCTGAACGAGGACGATCTGGCGGCGCTTGATCACCTCCTGAATCTTGTACTCGCGGCCATGGCGGGCGCGGGGCCGGGCCTCCTCGTCGTCGTCGTCGCCGCCGAAGACGTCCACGCTCCGTCCCTCGTCACCATCCTCGCGGCCGTTGTCGGCGTCGGCACGCCGCTGTTCGGCGATCAGCTTCTGACGGTCGGAGACTGGGATCTGGTAATAGTCAGGGTGGATCTCGTTGAAAGCCAGGAAGCCGTGACGGTTGCCGCCATACTCTACGAACGCCGCCTGAAGGGACGGCTCCACACGGACAATCTTGGCGAGGTATATGTTTCCCTTGAGTTGTTTTTTGGTGGAGGTCTCGATATCAAATTCTTCGAGGCGCGTTCCGTGCAGGACGACGACCCGGGTTTCTTCCGGTTGCGTCGCGTCGATCAACATACGCTTGATCATGAAGTGCATTTCTCCAGCGCACTGCCACTCGCGCCGGCGTCGCGCGCCGGCGGGGGCAGATGACGGTGATGGTGATGGTGAGGAGGGAAACGGGGGCGCCGTCGCTCGGTCCCATGGCCATGGCGGTGGAGTGTCGTCGGAAAAGAGTACTCACCATGACGGAATCCGATCGGGCGTCTCACCCGGTTATGAAATTGTAACACGACCGCAACCGCCGCCTCGGCACCGTCACTCCCGCGCGCAGAGCGCCGCGGCCGGACGCCGTCGAGCGGCGATGGCAACGTCGGCCGGCGGCGGACCCGCCACCGCGACCTTCGAACGATTAGAAAATAGCCGGAGTGACCCGATTCGACAACGGCATTCGTGCATGCGGCGTGGCAAAACCGGTGCCGCCCGCCGACGGGTCTCACGGATGCGGTGGCAGGTAACGGATGGCGGCCAGGAGCACGCCGGTGACGACCACCAGCATGCCGCCAAGTTTGATGGTGATGTCGCGTTTGGCGAGTTCGATAATCGATTCGAGCCGGGTGGTTTCCTGCCGGAGGTCTGCCCGAACCGCTACGATCTCGGCCTTCAGCTCGGCCTTGGTTTCCGCCGCCTCGGCCCGTATGGCACCAGTCTCCCGCTCCAGGTCGGCCTTGCTGGCGGCCTGGGTATCCATGAAGTCGGCCAGGGCCTCCACCTGCTCGACGGTGAACCCAACCTTCTGAAGCCTGAGGACGGACGATGCGCTCATGACCCAACCTTGGCTCGTTCTGGACCAGGAGTCAACGTGGTGCCGCCCTTCTGGCAGGGGTATCTCGTCCGATGACCCTGGTATGTGCTTTGGACATAGTCGACGCGCTACTCAACCAGATGGTACTATCCGCCGCAGCTCCACCGACCAGGCCGACACCAGCCGATGCCCCCGCCCCAGGACGCCAGACCCGCCGAGAAGCCGGCGCCGCAGCCGACGGACGATCGCTGGACGTCCGAGCTGATTCCGGTGTTCGACGTCGGTCTGCAGGCGTTCAACACCTGGTATTGCCGCCCCAGGCTGACGAAGGCCGATGGCTCGGTCGTCGTCGACGACGTCCTGCTGGCCGAGGGCATGGGCGAGCGGGCGGTGAACGAGAAGACCCTTGCCGGCAACATGATGCAGACCATCACCGTCGCCGCCACCCATGCCCGCCGTCTCGCCCATCAGGATGGCGACGCCACCCTGATCGTTCCGATCAATGGCGCGGCGCTCACCTACAAGGATATCGCCGGCACCTTTTCCAGCGCCTGCCGCCAGCTCGAGGCCGATATCAGGCGCATGCTGGTGTTCGAGGTGACCAATGTCGCCGATACGGTGCGAATGTCCTACCTGGACGACATCGCCATCATCCTGCACCTGTTCTGCAAGGCCTACATCGGCCGCGTGACCCCGAAGTCGCAGGATTTCAAGATCTTCGCCACCTGCAACTATGCCGGTGTCAGCCTGCCGCTGATGGACAAGCCCTGGCCGGCCGACAAGGTGGGTCCCTACCTCTCGGCCTTTGTCACCCGGGCGCAGAAGAGCCGGCTCAGCGCCTATGTCCATGGCGTCGGCTCCCCCGCCATCGCCGAGGCCGCCACCACGGCCGGCGCCCACTTCATCGACGGAGTGGCGGTCAGGCCGCGGTAGGACCGGAGCGCTCCATCAATACTGGAAGACCGCAACCAGGGCATGGATGAAGAGGGTGGCGGAGACGCCGAGGACGATGGATCGGGCGATGCCGTGGTTGATCGCGACCACCGAGTCCTTCTTTCCCATCCCGACAGCGATGGCGATGAGGGAGGCCACCGCCACGCTGGTGATGACCTTGATGACGATCCATCCCAGATTCTTCAAGAAGACCGTCTCGTTGCGCAGGATGATGCGATAGAAATTCTCCTGCCAGAGTTCGAACGGCTGGTCCTGGAACAGATACTGCCACGTCTTGTACGACGTCCAGCTGGACATCACCCAGGCCACGAGTCCGAGAATCACCGCCCCGAGCATCATGTTCAGCATGATCGAGGACACCAGATAGGCTCGTCCGGGGATGCGCAGGTTGCGCATGGCCCGCAACTGGGAGGACAGCACGCGATTGCCGATGTCGGCGGTGATGATGGCGTTGTTGCGCGCCACCAGCAGGGTCGAGGTGATCAGCGGCACCACGACCGTCGCCTCGATGAAACCGATTCCCATCAGGGCCTCGTCGTGGACCAGCGAGCGCACGAAGGTGCCGATGGTTTCATAGTTGAACCCGAACCATATGGACACGAAGCCGACGATCATCGCCCCAAGAGACATGTAGAGGAGCATGAGGGGCGACGCGCACAGGACCCAGAAGTACTCCTTGAAGTATCGTGCGAACCAGCTCCACCAGCTTCCGCGCGGAATGCCCCGTTCCCACGGGGTGCCGGCGGTGATGGCCACCAGGTCCTCGGCCACATCGAGGGGGAGGGAGTCGGCGTCCGTCGATCCGCCGCAGGCCGCCAGGATCTCGTGCTCCACCACGGCGGGGTCGGGAGGCAGGCGCCGCAGGGTACGGGTGCGCGGATCGATCATCAGGACGTGATCGGCCAGCGGCAGGAGGTCGTCCACGTGGTGGGCGACGATGATGGCCGGCTTGCCCATCCGCTGGCAGATGGTCTTCACCGTCCGCGCCAGGCGCTGGGAGGCCCGTCGGTCCAGACCCGAGTTGGGCTCGTCGAACAGCAGGATCGGGCGGTTGGCGAGCAGGGTGCGGGCGATGGCGACTCGCTGCTGCTGTCCGCCGCTGCACCCGCCGACGCGCCGGTCGGGAGGAATGTCGAGCAGCAGCGCCAGGGCTTGGGCGACCAGGTGATCGTCCTCCGCATGGGTGCGGTCGAGGGGGGCGTGGTCCAGGGCGATCCGGAGGTTCTCTCCCACCGTCAGGTCGTTGAACAGCGCCTTGTCCTGGAAGACCAGGCCGCCGACGTTGCACTGCTCCGCCGTCAGGTCATAGGTGACGCCGCCGCACCACAGCGACCCGCTCACCGACCAGCGGTCCGCTCCGGGACGGAGCAGACCGCTCAGGACATTGATCAGCGTGGACTTGCCGCTGCCGCTTGGACCCATCAGGAGGACGATTTCCGCCGGTCCGATCGTGAACGACGCGTTCTCCACCAGCACATGACCGCTGGGGGCGGTCAGGGAGAGGTTCTCGACCGAGAGCACCCTCGTCGGTTGGGCGGTCATGGCGGGTCGATCCTGGCCAGGACCGTTATGTTGCCCGAGGCGGTCAGGCGCTGGACGGAGTGGGGCGGAGCGACGACGACGAACCGGCCCTGTCGCCCCCTGGCCAGGGAGGTAAACACATACGCGGCCAGCGCGTTGTGGTCTCCGTCATGACGCAGGCCGATGAAGCCGGAGGGAAGGGTGTGCAGCAGCGACTGGGCGGCCTGGCCCATCCTCCGGGCGTCCCCGTCGGCGATGACGTAGGCGTCGTTGGCCATCCGGCTCAGCAGGGAGGTGAACCGGTCATCCCGGAACAGGGCGGCGGTGAACTCGGTGCCGAAGGTGGCGATGAAGGCGTTCATCTCGGGCGTTTCCACCAGGACGGGCAGGGTGCGGGCCAGCGCGTCCTGGCTGCGGGGGTCCTTCAGGGTCTCGGTGAGAATCCGGGCCATGGCACCGCGATCGGGTGCCTCCTTCTTCCGTTCGAACAGGGTGAGCGCATAGCCCGATACCGAATCCCACAGCAGGGACTCGGCCTTGTCCACGGCCACCGGGCGCACGGCGGACAAAAGGTCATCCAGCGCCTTTGGATCGGCCGAGGCCACGGCGGCGAGCCAGGCGCTCCTGACGGCGGGGCTGGCGAAGGTCTGGCCGAAGGAACGTCCCAGGATCTCCCGGAGCGCTGGCCGGTACTCGTGCTCGAAGGTCGGCGACTGGAGCGTATGCCGCAGGGCCTCGCGGAAGGTGGTCACGAAATCGCCGAGCGTTCCACGCAGCCCCTCCCTCTGGCGGTCGGGCAGCAGCGCCCACAGGGACCGCAGGTCCGCGTCCATCAGGATGACGGCGTTTTCCGGGGCGGCAAGGGCGGCTTTGCCATTGGCATAGGGACGGATCACCAGCTGCCGGCCGTCGGTGTCGGCTCGTCCGCTCTGCAGGGGAAAGCCATCGTCCCCCAGCAGGAAAACCGGTATGTGGGTCTCCGCCGGCGCGATGGTGTGGTAGCGCGCGGCGATCGGCGCGTGACCGATGGCGGGAAAGATGTCGACGGCGGCGGCGGCGATCGCCACGACGATGAGCAGGCTCGCCACCAGATGAGCCGGCCGCACCTTGAACCCATCTTCCGAGGAAAAAATGCCGGCCAGGACCTGTGGCATCGATAATGATTCCATCCGCGCGTCATCCGCTCCCCCTCGCGGCAGCATCCTTTCTAGCGCCATGGCCGGGCCGGTGGTAGAAAAATCCAGGCGGGGGTCGGGGCAGGAAATGACGATGTCGATGAAGTCGATGAAGTCGATGATGTCGATGATGTCGATGATGTCGTGGCGCCAATGGCTGGTACGATGGCTGGTACGATGGAGGGACGGCATCCCGAAGCCCGCGGCGGCTCAGGGCGATGAAGGCTGGTCGCTGACGGCCAAGGGCGCCGGCGGGACGATCGAGCTGTGCGGCAACCGGCTGCTGCTGACGAAGGGTGGCATTTTCGGCTTCGTCGTGACGCTGCTGGGCATCGAGGGAGGATACGTGGAGCGCACGATCCGGGTCAGCGAGGTCTCGGCCGTGGAGATCGACAAGCCGGCCCTGCTGTTCCGCTACATCCGCTTTTCCTACCCGGGGTCTCCCCAGCTTACTGGGAACAACCTGCGCGACATGATGGCGGAGAACGCCATACTGATGAGCCTGATCGACAACCGGAAGTTCTATGAAATCAAGAAGCGCATCGAGAAGATGATGGATGCGGGGAGCCGGTAGGGGCCGTGGAGGGACCGCTGGGATTGGGACGAAACGTCGGTCGGGGTTTCCTGACGGTCGGCCTGCTGGCAGCCATCCTGGTGCTGGCGCTGCTTCTGCGGATGGATGGCCGTGACCAAAGCGAGGACATACAATCGGCGGTGGCACCACCGTCCGCCCCTCCCGGAACGGAGATGCTGTGGCTGGCCGAGGACCACCGGCTGCGGCGGGCCACCGTGGACGTCGCCCATCACGCCCTGTTCGCCGCGACCATCGCCGCCTCCATCGCCGAGGACCGGAAGAGACTGGCGGCGGCGGTCGGGCCTCGGCTGCGGTCCGAACTGGATGCGGCCCTGCAGCCGATGGAGGCCCGCGCGCCGGCTCTGGCCCAGGATGCGTTCAGTTCCGGCACCGTCTATGCGCTTCTGACGCGGGCTCTCATGCTGCCCGGGGACGACACCCGTTCCCTTGAGGCCCAGGTCAGGGAAATCCTCGACGCCCATGTCTTCGAGGCCTACCTCGGGAAGGTCGTGCAGCCTCAGGTGGCGATGCCCCGGGTCCGGGCCGCCGTCGGCGTCGCCTTTGCCGATACGCGCCGGGACGTGCTGCGGAACTGCGACAAGTACGACCAGGCGTTCCAGGGCTTTCTGGCCCGCGAGGCCCGACGCGTCGAGGTCCTGAGCGCCGGAACGGGCTGGATCCCCGACGAAACATGGACCAGCGCCCCGGCCGGCTACCGCACCCTGTGCCCCGCGGCCCGGCTGGCTGGCGCCATGGGCGGGGTCATCGACGCCAGTGTCTACGATGAGCTGTCGGCCAGGCCGTCCCGGTTGTTCTCCCTGACGGAGCAGCGTGCCGAGCATATCGCCGCCGTCATCCGCGAGAGCCACGCCACGGCCCGGGAAATCGTCGGAGTTCTTTCGGGCCTGGGCCTTGCTCCGGCCTGGACGGCGGGACCGGCACGGGTCCTGGCCATGGCGGCCTGGGCACCGGACCTGCGGGCGACGATCGCGGCGGACTTCGATGACGGGGTGAAGCGTGCCGAAGTCGTCACCGCGACTCGAGCATCGGTAACGGGTGCCCGCGAAAGATTTCATGCCAAGGTAGAACAGGCGCTCCGCCGCTTCGTGGACCTGGAACTGGAGGGAATGGCCGTCCGGCTTTCCATTCCCATTGAGAAACTGGAGGAAACATCCGGGCGGACCCTGACCGTCCCACCAAGATCGTTGCTCTAAGATCGACTCCGTGATAGGGGTTTCGAACTGGAAGAACCATAAAGAAGGGCCATGGCACGCCATGTCTACGTGGGGAAGGAAATGAGCCAGCCGCGAACGAGAAAGAGCAAGCAGGCAGAACTCCCCGCCGTGAATGCCGACGCCGTCGCCGCCCAGGACGTGGAGTTTGGACCGGTGGAGCATGCCGCGCCGCCGGAACAGGACAAACCGCCGGAACAGGCCGCACCGATAGAACAGGCCGCACCGACAGAACGGATCATCGAGACAGACAAGGGAGCTGGTATCATGAATGCCGAGGCCAATATGGATGCACAGACTGCCTCTGTTCAGGCGGCGACTGTGGCCAATGAATCCCTTGTCAGCGATGTCAAGGCGGTTCGCCAGGAGCTGGCGTCGCAAATGAATTGGGTGTTCGGAGCCATCTGCATCGCCGGCGTGGCTCTGGTGGTGGCCATGACGGCGCCCATGTGGTCGGCCAGGATCGTGGCCAACGACGCGCAGACGGTGCGCACGCTGGCTCTGGCGTCGGCCTACCTCGGACGGGTTACCGAGACGTCACGGCCCTTCACCAATGAACTGGCCCTGGTGCGCCACGCGCTGCCCAACGATGCCAAGGTCAAGGCGATCGTCGAGGCGATCGCGCCGCTGGCCGGCACCAGCGCCCCGACGGTGGCCGAACTCACGACGAAGCTTGACTCGATGGCGAGCGACGTGTTCGTCGGCAAGGTGGTCGGCAACGACACCTGGGTCAATTCGTCGGTGACGCGTCTCGCGTCGTTCGCCCGGATCGAGAGCCTGGCGACGACCGTGGCTCCCCGCTACACCGGCGACGAGGTGGCGCTGGTCCATGAGGCGGAGACCTCGATGGCCAAGGGCGACCTGAAGCAGGCGGTGGCCAAGCTGGAGAAGCTGACCGGTCATGCCGGGGAAACCGCCGCATCCTGGCTTGGTATGGCGAAGCAGCGGCTGCTGCTCAACGAAAAGGTCGCGGAACTTTCCGCCCTGGCGCTGGCGCGTACCTCCCAGCCGGCCCGTTTCGTCCTGCCCTGACGTCCTGCTGACTGGGGGTGCGTGCGGACCACGGCATCATGCCGCCGTGGTCCGCCCGTATTACTGACCTCGAAAATCTTCGCGCGTGGCGAAGATTTTCGAGGTCAGTAATACAAATTTTTTTGGTTGCGGCTCCGCCGCGATGGGTCGTTTCGGACGATCGTTTCATGAACGTACACCGGATCAAGCAGGCCTACCGTCGCTATGCGGCCGTATACGATACCCTGTTCGGACGACTCTTCGATCCGGGACGACATCAGGCCATGCGCATCATCAATGCGGTTCCCGGACGCCGCGTGCTGGAGGTCGGGGTGGGGACCGGCCTGTCGCTGCCGCTCTACCGGCGGGATGCCCGCGTGACGGGCATTGATTTCTCGCACGAGATGCTGGCCAGGGCCCGCGACCGGGTGGCGCGGCACGATCTGGCCCACATCGAGGACCTGGTCGAAATGGACGCTCAGGCCATGACCTTTCCCGACAACAGCTTCGACGCCGTGGTCGCGCTGTATGTGGCCTCGGTGGTTCCCGAACCCGCCCGTCTTTTGTCGGAAATCCGCCGGGTGTGCGTGCCGGGGGGCGACATCGTGATCGTCAACCACTTTGCCTCGCGGAACGTGCTGCTCCGGACGGCGGAACGGGCGCTGTCGCCGTTCTCGTCGCTGATCGGCTTTCGTCCGGACCTGGAGCTGGAGGACTTCCACCAGGCGGCGGCGATGGAAACCATGGAGCAGACCTGCGTCAATGCCCTGGGATTCTGGCGGTTGATCCGGTTCCGCAACGTGTCCGTCGAGCCCCGGGCCGACCGTGAAGCCCCGGGCCAGGACCATCCCACCGGGCACTGAGAGCCTGAAAATGTATCGGCACCACGACCATAAAAAGCCCTCTCCCCCCTCTTCCGGGGGGAGAGGGTTGGGTGAG
>JAMOBE010000227.1:0-1609 GCA_039908285.1 Alphaproteobacteria bacterium | reverse complement strand
ACCCATTCTCCGCGAAAACTTCGAATCCCTCCCGGTAGGCGATCCGGCCACCACAAACGAAAATGAACCCACAAAATCAAAGCCTTGCGATTTCGATACCCGTCCCGTCCGCTTGCCGACACCGTTTCGAAATTTCTCCGCCCGTAGTCGCCCCCAGATTGGTTGCCGGAGGGAATGGGTGCGAAACATGCTCCGTCAGTGCGTCGTGGGCGCATCAAACACGTCCGACAGTTCGTGGGCGTCCATCAGCCGGTCCATCCATTCGTCCAACTGGTCGCTGCTGGCTGCCCGAAGGCGTGCTTCGATTTCAGGAGACACCGGCCCGAACTTCCGGCGGAGCTGGCGGAGCACTATCTCGGCCTTGCCCTCGGCCTTGCCCTCGGCCTTGCCCTCGGTGCGACCCTGTTGAATTCCCTGTTGAATTCCACGGTTGAAGCCTTCGGTTTCCCACTGTTCGGCGGCACCTGACATGACATGTTTCCTCTTCTCGGGGTCGGGCAGGATCTCTTCCAGGACATGGCGGACGAGCCCGCTCTTCGGGTCGTCCAGATGGCCGAGAAGGTAATAGATCAAGGTCACGAGGTCGTCGTGGCCGAGCCGCATGGCTTCCTGCATGAGCTTGCGCAACGTGCCCCGGGTTGCCCGGTTCAACGATCCATGCTTCAGGATCAGGAGGCCGACGCGGAGTTTCCGTTCATGCGATAGCTCGGTATCGGGGATACGGCTCAAATCTACCAGGCTGTAGTGGAAATCGAGAATGTAGGGACGCAGAGCGGCATCGGCGTCGGTCGCCTCGGCCAGGGATAGCGGTATGGTCCATGGGGCAGCGCCATTGTACACGACCATGGTGACGATGGCTGGCAATGGCAGCAGGGTTCCATCCGGCGCCCGCCCTTCGGTTCTGTCCCAGTGCGAGAGGGCCTGGTATTGATAGCCCAACAGATCGAGGGGGATCCTGGGTGCCGGCCTCGACTTGGCCTCGACCAGGGCGTAGATCAATGCCGGTCGGCCGGTGACCGTGCGGGTTTTGTACAAGCGATCGGTGCGGTAGCCGCGCAGACGCCGCGACACGAAACTACCGGGCATCAACTCGGGCGGTTCGGGCGCGAGCAGGGCGACGACATCCGGCGGCAGCCGCTCGCGCAACAGCGCCCCGGCCGTATCCGGCCGGTCGAGCAGGCGCTGAAAGAACTGGTCGTGTCGTTGGACTTGGCGCGATGCCATGGGCGTGATGCCATGCCTGCGGTTCCGTGGTCGATCCGGCTTTGATCATGGCGCGCCGGGCAGTGAAAGTCCACAGTGGCAACGGGAGACTTGGGCTCAGCATCGGGCACGTCGGCACCGATGGCGCGCATTGCGTTGACGCCGAAAGACGGTGCGGTCTGGGTGGATAGGAAAAAGCCTGGATTTCTGCGACCGAAGGGATTTTGAGGAACGAAAGGCGGCGGGAGGATCGTTGCCCTCCCGCAATTCGGCTGGCTCCACCTATTTTGGGTTCTTCGACGTTTCAGGTGGAAACGAGGATGTCGCCCAGGGGCGCGGCGATGAGGTAGATGATTGTCGCAAAGGTTGTTGTGTTGCGGTATCCCCTGGCGCGCGCTCGGGCGGC
>JAMOBE010000109.1:0-11414 GCA_039908285.1 Alphaproteobacteria bacterium | reverse complement strand
CTTGCCCTTGAGCCCTTTCAGCCTCGCAACCTCGTCGCGAAGTGCCGCGTTTTCCGACTTGAGCTGGGCGTTCTCCTCCAGCAACCCCAGCGTCAGCTTGAGGGCATCCGGCGGAAGAGAATCAAGATCTGGGGGCAACTTGGCCATGCCCCACTGAATCCGAAAGTCTCGAAAAATGCAACTGTCAATGAGTCGGGACCGCCGATTCTGCCCGGACTTTTGCCCCTGTTACAAAATTCAGAGCCGCAGCCGTTCAGTCTATGGAGGCTCATCCTGACCGTGGGTGAGCAAAGCCGACCGACACCGCCAGTCCGCCAAGTGCGGAACGGCCGAAGGCCGTGTTGCCGCCGTATAGCTCGACGAGATCGGAGACGATGGATAGGCCAAGGCCCCAGCCAGGGGCCATCTCGTCCAGGCGCTTGCCTCGGCGGGAGGCCTCCGCCGCCTGCTCCGGGGTCATGCCTGGGCCGTCATCCTCCACGGTGATGACCAGGCCGTCCCCGGTGTCCTCCGCACTGACCCTCACGGTGGAATGGGCCCATTTGCAGGCGTTTTCCATCAGGTTGCCGAGAATCTCCTCCAGATCCTCGGCATGTCCCCTGAACCAGGCCGTATGGGGGATGGCGAAGGTGAAGCTGAGGTTGCGCTCGACGAAGACGCGGGCCAGGATGGCGGCGAGACTGTGGGCGACTTCGCCAACAGGGACACGGACGCCCAGGGATCGTCCGGCACCCGCCACCGCCGACGCCCGGCCGAGGTGGTGCTCGATCAGGCTGCGCATGGCCTGCACCTGCCGGCGCAGCACCGTTACGTCCGGCGTGCTCTCGGCCTCGGCCGACAGGACGGCCAGTGGGGTCTTCAGCCCATGGGCCAGGTTGCCCACGTGGGTGCGGGCGCGCTCGATCAGTTCTGCATCCTTGTCCAGGACGTCGTTCATCGCCCTGGCCAGAGGGGCGACCTCGCGGGGGTAGTGCCCGGAGAGACGGGGCTGTTCGCCGTCGCGCACCGCCTTGAGGTCGGCCGCCATGGCCCGCAGGGGACGCAGACCGAAGCGGACCTGGATCAGGATGGCGACCGCGAGACCCGCACCGAGCAGGCCGAGGGCGGAGACAAGCAGCAGATCGAACCGGCGCACGCCCTCCTGGACCTCGCCTGTATTACCGGCGATCAGGGCGTGGACCGGGCCGTCCAGGCCTGGAAAATGCAAGTCGCGCTCGGCAACCAGCAGGGCTTCGTCCCGAGGCCCCACGGTCCGTCGGGTTCGCAGCTCCGCGCCGCCGTCAACGGGAGCGATGACCGCGTCCCACAGCGAGCGGGAGCGGACCAGTCGGCCCGACGGCTCGGCAAGCTGCCAGTACCAGCCGGAGTAGACCTGCTCGAACCGGGGATCCCCGAGGGGCCGCACCAGGGTAACGCTGCCATCGGGAGCGATTTCCGTGGCGGCGATCATGCCGCGCAGCATGGCATCCAGACGGTGGCTGAACTCCCGCTCCACCGTCTCGCGGAAAGCCAGGGCGAGGGCGCCGCCACCGATGGCCAGCATGAGGCCGAGCCAGACCATGGCCCCGGCCACCAGACGGACGGACAGGGAAAGGGCCGGGCGCTCCGCATCCTCCGTCACCGTCAGCCCTCCGGCTTGATGAGCATGTAGCCCTGACCGCGCACGGTCTGGATCAACTCGGCCCCGACCTTCCTGCGGATCCGGCCCAGCAGGACCTCCAGGGTGTTGGAGTCGGAGTCGAAGTGGCGGTCATAGACGTGCTCCATCAGTTCGGTCCGGCTGACGATCCGTCCCGGATGGTGGATCAGGTACGACAGGATGCGGAACTCGTGGGCGGTAAGCTGGATCGGATCGCCATTCAGCGTCACCCGGCCGGCGTTGGTGTCGAGCCTCAGCGGGCCGCAGGCCAGCTCGGGCTGGGAGTGGCCCGAGGCTCGCCGGATCAACGCCCGCAGGCGGTAGATCACCTCCTCCATCTCGAAAGGCTTGGTGACGTAATCGTCGGCTCCGGCGTTGAAGCCGGCGATCTTCTCCGACCAGCGGCTGCGCGCGGTGAGGATGAGGACGGGAACGGTGCGCCCCGCCTCACGCCAGCGCTGGAGGATGGTGACACCGTCGATCCGGGGCAGCCCCAGGTCCAGGACGACGGCGTCGTAGGGCTCGGTGTCGCCCAGGTGCCAGCCCTCCTCGCCATCATAGGCCACGTCCACGGCAAAACCCGCCGTCTCCAGCATCTGCTGAAGGCGGAGGGCCAGAGTCGGCTCGTCCTCGACCACCAGCACTCTCATCGCCGTTCCGTCCGGCGCCTGGCGCTCAGCAGCTCGCCGGTGTGGGCGTCATAGTAGAGTTTCATCACCTGGCCGCCTTCGGTGAGAATCTTGATCTCATAGACCACGGAGCCGCCCTCGTCCTCAAGCTCCGCTTCGATCAGCTGGCCCGGATAGGCGGCCTCGGCCTGGGCCAGGATGGCCTTCAGCGGCAGGATCCGGCCCTCGGCCACCGCCCGGCGAGCGCGGTCGTGGTCGCTATCGTGGTCGTCGTCCGCCAGGGCGGGGGCGCATGGCACCAGGGCGGCCAGGAGGCAAAGAGCGTGTTTCATGCCCTCAGCATAGCCGGCCGAACCTGAACCGGAAATGAACGCGTCGATCAGCCTCCGTTCAGGGTGACACCGATAGGATGCCCCCATCGCCATCAAGGGAGAGACCCGATGCTTGCACGGATGCTGATACATGGCCTGATAGCCGCCGCCCTGATCGGATCGGCCGCGGCGGTCTTCGCCCAGACGAGGGACGCCAACGCCCTGTCGCGCCAGATCGCCTGGATCTGGTCCGACGATCGTGATCACCACTGAGGGAGCGCCACCCATGTCCATCAAGGTCCATCACATGCTGCTGAAGGGCTGGCATGCCTGGGTCGCCGGATCGTTCCTGGTCGCCTATCTGACGGCGGACGAGGACACCTACGCCATGCACCTGTTCGCCGGCTATGCCGTGCTTGCCGCCATCGCCGCACGGCTGCTGGTGGGGGTGCTTGCCCCCGCCTCAAGCCCGCTCAGCCTCCCCCGGCCCAGCCTGCGGGCCGCCCAGTCCTGGATCGCCACCGGCAGGGGGCGCCATCCGCTGTTCGCCATCCTCGCGGTCGCCCTTCTGGCCATGGTCGGAGGCGCCGCGGTGTCCGGGGTTTTCGCCGACGCCCTGCCGTGGCTCGAAGACCCGCACGAGGCCATCGCCGAGGCCTCCCTCCTGGTGATCTTCGGGCACATCGCCTTCGTCGCCTACACCTATGGCGGCAGGCGTCTCTTGGGAAAACTGACCGCAAGGTTCAACGAAACCCGTCCTTCCACCCAGTCCAGGGAGCAATCCGCATGATCTGGTCCATTCCGCTGATCGCCGTGCTCGCAGCCCTGCCCGCCGGCGCCATGGCCGCCGACGCCCGCCGCGACGCCATTCTCGCCGACTATGCCGCAGAGGCGCGCAAGGCCGATCCCGCCTTCATGGGGTTCTCCGCCCAGCGGGGCGAGAGCCTGTTCCGCTCGAAGTGGACGGGAGGGGACGAGAGGACACCGTCCTGCACCGCCTGCCACACCGACACCCCGAAAATGCCCGGCCGCAACGCCAAGACCGGGCGCCCCATCGAGCCGGTGGCGGTGTCCGTCAATCCCAGGCGCTTCACCGACCGGGAGGAGACGGACAAGCACTTCGTGCGCGATTGCAAGAGTGTCATGGGGCGGGACTGCACGCCCCTCGAACGGGGCGACTACATCACGTTCATGGGAGGACAGTAGACATGCGCATCGCCACTCTCCTTGCCAGCCTTCTGCTGGCGGCTTCCCCCGTCCTGGCCGACGACGACCGGGTGCAACCCATCGGCGACCCTCTGGTGCGGAAGGAATGCGGATCCTGCCACATGGCGTTCCAGCCGGCCTTCCTGCCGGCCCGCTCGTGGACCCGGTTGATGGACGGCCTCGCCAATCATTTCGGCGATGACGCCACCCTGCCACCCGATACGGCTCAGGCCATCCGCGCCTATCTGACGGCGAACGCCGGAGACGTGGTGGGCGGGAAGCATATGCGTCGTCTCGCCCCCGGCAGTACGCCGCTGCGCATCACCGAGACCCCGAATTTCACCCGCAAACACGCCTTTCCCGACACGGTGTGGACTGACCCGAAGGTCGTGACAAAGTCGAACTGCCCGGCCTGTCACCGGGGCGCGGAGCAGGGGCTGTATGATGATGAATGATGTGGCATTCATCCTGTCGTCACCGTAATCGTCGGGTACGCGGTGCTCAGCGATCTGCAGCTTGCTGACCTCGGTAAGCTGTCCGTATCACCCAGACAACCGTTGAGACTCTGACTCATGACGTTCCAAAGGCCCTGGTCACTTGTGAGGGGACAGGTGCTGCCCGATCCGCCGCAGAAACGAGATGGCGAAATCCCTTGACGATAGACGCGCGGTACGCGAGCCTTTACCCCGCACCGCGGTACGTGGCCGTCGTGGCTTCGCATTGTTGCGGTAGATGGCGCTGGGCTCCTCGATGCTGTCATGGTTGAGAACGGCGACATTCCGCAGATGTCCCCCACTGGTATGGAGTGCCTGAAATGAATGTCGCGCTTCTCGATACCGATATGCAACGAATCGCCTGGGCTCAACACCACGACCCTTTTGCCGTTCTCGGACGTCACTGGGTCGATGGTCGGACCGTGATCCGCGCCTTCATCCCCGATGCCATCGAGGTATCGGTCGTCGAAGGGAATCTGCCACTCTCGCGTATCTCCGGTACCGACTTTTTCGAATGGCACGGCGATGGCAGCGGTCTTCCCGACCATTACCGCCTGCTGTGGCGAGATGGCAGCCACCACGAGCATATGGCTCATGATCCCTATTGCTTCCCACCCCAGATCGGAGATCTTGACCTATACTTGTTCGGCGAGGGCAGGAGTCTGCACGCCTACACCGTTCTGGGGGCCAACGAGCACGAGGTGGACGGCATCGCCGGCGTCCTCTTCGCGGTATGGGCCCCCAATGCGAGTCGCGTCAGCGTGATCGGGGACTTCAACCGGTGGGATGGACGGCGCCATCAAATGCGTTCCCGGGGCGGCAGCGGCGTGTGGGAGCTGTTCATTCCCGATCTGGAACCCGGGCATGCCTACAAGTACGAAATCCGCAATCGGGACAGCGGCGAGATCCTGATGAAGGCCGACCCCTATGGGCAGCAGCACGAGTATCGCCCCCGCACCGCCTCGATCATTCCGGCGCGCAGTACCCACCAGTGGGGCGACGGCGCATGGATGGAGCGCCGGGCCAGGGCCGACTGGCTGCATGCACCGATGTCGGTCTATGAACTACACCTCGGATCCTGGCAGCGCGACAGCGAGGGAAGTTTTCTCGACTATCGCGAGCTTGCCCACCGCATCGCCGACTACGTCGGTCATATGGGGTTCAGCCACGTCGAACTGATGCCGGTGGCCGAGCACCCCTATGACCCATCCTGGGGCTATCAGATCACCGGCTTTTTTGCCGCCACCTCCCGCTTCGGGGATCCCGACGGATTCCGCTACTTCGTCGATCACCTGCATCAGCGCGGCATCGGCGTGCTGCTCGACTGGGTCCCGGCCCACTTCCCCAAGGACCCGCACGGGCTCGCCCGATTCGACGGAAGCCCCCTCTATGAACACGCGGACCCGCGTCTCGGCGAACACAAGGACTGGTCGACGCTGATCTTCAACTATGGCCGCCACGAGGTGAAAAACTTCCTCATTTCCAATGCCATCTACTGGCTCAGGGAAATGCATGTGGATGGTCTCAGGGTCGATGCGGTGGCATCGATGCTGTACCTGGACTATTCGCGCAAGGAGGGGGAGTGGCTTCCCAATCAGTATGGCGGGCGCGAAAACCTCGAAGCACTGGCCTTCATCCGTGAACTGAACATCGCCGTCCACCAGGAGTGCCCCGGCATTCTGATGGTGGCGGAGGAATCAACCTCGTGGCCCCAGGTCAGCCGCCCCGTCGACCAGGGCGGACTTGGCTTTGACCTGAAATGGAACATGGGGTGGATGAATGACACCCTGCGCTATATGGCGGAAGACCCCGTTCATCGCCGCTACCACCACAACAACCTGACATTCAGCATGCTCTATGCGTTCACCGAGAACTTCGTCCTGCCCTTCTCCCATGACGAGGTTTCCCATGGCAAGCAGTCGATGCTGAACAAGATGCCGGGGGACGAGTGGCAGAGGCACGCAAATCTTCGGACGTTGTACGTGTACACCTTTACCCACCCAGGCAAGAAACTGATGTTCATGGGGACGGAATTCGCCCAGGGGCAGGAATGGAACAGCTCGGCCGTTCTTGACTGGTATGTGCTGGACTATCCCTTCCATAAGGGCATGTCGCAGTTGGTTCGCGACCTCAATCGTCTGTACCATGGGACGCCGGCTCTGCACCGCTATGAATTCGACTGGCAGGGGTTCGAGTGGCTTGAGTGTTCGGACCACGAGCAATCAGTCCTCAGCTTCCTGCGCAAAGGCAATGACGGGGAACTGATGGTCGTGGTCGTGAATCTGACCCCCGTTCCCCGCCATGGTTACCGCATCGGGGTGCCGGTCGCCGGTTCCTATGTCGAGGTTCTCAACTCGGATGCCGCGATCTACGGGGGGAGCAACGTCATCAATGGAGCCCACTCCCTGCAAACCGAGGACGTCTCGTGGATGGGACGCCCCCACTCGCTGGCCGTGACCCTGCCGCCGCTGGCCGGGATCGTTTTGCGACCGGCGTAAACACGTTTCATTCAGGCCCCAGCAAATCCATTCCCAGAATACTCAGGCTTCAGCGGTCGATGAGAATTTGGGAATGAGTTGCTGGAGGCCATTGGTTTTTCAGAGAATAAGAAAAATATTATGGCCTTGGATGCTGTTTGCGAGGAGAAACCATGGTGACGGAGACTCACGATATCCTAAGCATTCCATCAATAGTCATGGGGCCATATTCCATTGAAACTTTTCCAGGCCAGGCACTTGTGTTTGCGACATCTGGGGAACTGATCTCGTATAATGCGCGCGGGCATGATCTGTTTCAGGTGTCCCTCCTCAAAAACCTGTAAGCCGCAGAAATCCTGGATTTTCGCAGATGAAATTTCCGTCCAGCACCAACGTCAGCGAACCGCGTAACGCTCTGCCGATAGGGCTGCGTCCGGGCTTAATGCTCGCTGGATAAGCGAACGGGACGGTGCGAAGCGTCGATGCATGCCTTGATCGATCCTGGTCCGAAAAGTGAGGGATTCTGCAGCCGACAGGATATCGAGAAGGCACAGGGCGCCAAGGTCGGTCAGGTGCCGCTCGTTCAGCCCCTTCGGCCGGTCCCCCGTCAACTGGTCGAGTTCGCACACGACGAACCGCGAGCGGTCTTGCGGCGACAGCGGGGGGATCAGGATGCTGCCGAGCAGAAAACACGACCGCACGATGAAGGAAGCCGCCTCGTGGTCCGAGCTTCCGCGCACGGCCAGACTGCCGGTCGCCGCGTCGCGGGCGAGCAGTCGCCCACAGATTGGTTGCCGGAGGGAATGGGTGCGAAACATGCTCCGTCAGTGCGTCGTGGGCTCATCGAACACGTCCTCAAACGTGCGGGCACTCATCAGACGGACGCTCCACTTTTCCAACTGCTCGCTGCTGGCTTTGCGAACTCTCTCCTCGATTTCAGGCGATACCGGTCCGCATCGCATTGGAAGCAGGTGGAGCAACATCTCGGCCTTGCCCTCGGCCTTGCCATCTGCCCGGCCCTTCTCCTCGGCGCCCCGAGCCTTCTCCTCGGCGCCCCGAGCCTTCTCTTCGGCATCCCGAGCCTTCTCTTCGGCATCCCGAGCCTTCCGCTCCGCCTCGATCGCCTTGCGGAGGATATGGCGCTGCTCGGCGATCCACATTTCGCGCTTTTCGAGATCGTCGAGTTCCTCCTCGGTCCAGGCCGCGCGGTTGGCCAGTTCCAGTGCCTTGACAATGGCCGGCTCCACCGACAGAGATCGGGGAATGGCGGTCAGATCCTTCGCGGTCTTGAGAAAATAGAGCCAGAGGTCAAGCGTCGTTTCAAGCTCGGCCTCGGTCTTCCTGAACTTGGGGAGTTCCGCGAAGACAAGCTCCAGATCCTGATGACAGATGGCCGCGTTTTCATCGGCGCGCAGGCGGAAGCGGCTGACCACCCGCGCCAGATCGGGAAACATCTCGAAATCGGTGATGGTCACCGCCACCACCTCGCTGAGGGTGTGATAGGGCTCGCCTCTACCCAACTGGTTCACGTAAGCCTTGCAGGCGTTGAAGAGCACGCGCTTTTCGAAGCCCTCGACGTTGAGCACCTGCATTTCGACGATGTAGGAGCGGTCACGCTGGTCCCTGACGCGGACGTCGAGGAAGGTGTCCTTCATGCCTTCGATCTTCGGGGCGAGATATGGATCGATAATGGTTACCTCGCAGATCACGTCCTCACCGCTCAGTTGCAGGACGGCGTTCAGGAAACTGACAAGAATTTCCCGGCTTGACTCCGAGCCGAAGATCTTCTTGAACGCAAAGTCGGTCTTGGGGTTGAGGAAGCGCATGCGATCAGCCTCCTGTCCGACGGGGCATGATCAAAGTGCGGCAAGCGGCGGAGTGACGCCATGCCGTTTGGAGAAATCCTGGCGTAATGGCGTGTGGTCCCACACGATGAGCCAACCCGGCTGACCATGCGACCTTCAACCTGCTACCGTTCCGCACATGATGACGTATTTCACCCTGGTCCTCACCATGTTCCGCGATGCCTTCAGGGGCAGAGCGGCACTGCTGATGGAAAACCTCGCACGCCATGCCACCGGCATGCCTTCGGCATGACGTGAGCAGGTGGCGGTGCTCAGACGGGCGACGCCGAAGCCGCGCTTGCGATTCTGGGATCGTCTGTTCTGGGTGGTGCTGTCGCGCCGTTGGTCCCGTTGGCGTGACGTTCTCGTGATCGTCAAACCCGAAACCGTCATCGCGTGGCACTGCATGGGTTTTCGGTTGTTCTGGCGATATAAATCTCGCAAGAAGCGGGTAGGGCGGCCGCCCACGCCCAAGGAAGTCCGTGATCTCATCCGACAGATGTGCCGGGAGAACCCGCTTTGGGGTGCTCCCCGGATCCATGCCGAGTTTCTGAAGCTCGGCATCAATGTTTCCCGGGCAACAGTGTTGCGGCACATGCTGCGTCCTCGGAAACCGCCCTCTCAAACCTGGCGCATAGTCCTCGACAATCACGTCGACTGCCTGGCATCCATGGACTTCCTTGTCGTGCGGATAGCACGCCTTTGGCGTGACGTGCCCACGGCCGCGTTCAGGCTCCTGTACGTTTTCGTCGTGCTCAGCCACGAGCGTCGGCGGATCGTCCATTTCGGTGTGACGAAGCACCCGACCTCGGCCTGGGTGGCCCAGCAAATCCGCGAGGCCTTTCCCTGGGACATAACGCGGCGGAGCCGCAATCAAAAAGATTCGTATTGCTGACATCAAAAATCTTCGCGGCACGCGAGGATTTTTGATGTCAGCAATACGGGGCCTCGATACCTGATCCGGGATCGAGATACCATTTACGGCCCAGAGGTTCGCGCCGCGATCAAGGCGATGGGCATCAAGGAGGTCATCACAGCACCTCGCAGCCCATGGCAGAATCCCTTTGTCGAGCGCGTGATCGGCTCGATCCGGAGGGACTGCCTGGATCGCGTGATCGTGCTGAGCGAGGCCCATCTGCGCCGGATACTTCCCTCTTACCTGAGCTACTATCTCGGGTTTCGCACCCACCTATCCCTGGGCAAGGATACCCCGGAACCCCGGCCGATCCAATCTCCATCTGACGGCGGGAGGATCGTCGCCTTCCCGCAAGTCGGCGGCCTCCACCACGGCTACGTCCGGCTGGCAGCCTGATCGACTCGAGTCCGATTGGCTCTGCTCCGCACCATGTTGCTGCGGGACGTGGACGACTGTCTTCATGTCGCTATGGCGGCGCACAAAACAGAAACTCGACGCTCTCCTGCCCTGGCGACGGCTTCATTTTCGTCCGCTACGCTCCACATCCGCCCGGTCATAATGCACGTATTCACCGATTTTGTGTGTTACTTAATCCCGTTATGAGATATTGAGAAGGGACAGGTGCGCCATCGGATTGTAGTTCCAATAAAGGATCGAATTCCTGCGACCGTGTCTTCCGGGGTGGTTCCTGGCACAACCTCCCCGGGAACCTGCGCTCGGCCGACCGCTTCAGACTCACCGCCTGTCCCTCCTCAGAAACCCGTTTGCCGCAGAAATCCTCATTTTTCGGACCATGATTGTTCAAGGCGCGTACCGATGATGCGAAACTCTTTCGCTTTACCAGGCCCGACTCGACGCGACTCGACGCTCCGACGGAGCCGCGCTGGGGGGGCATGGGTCACGAGGCTCGACCGCGACACGGATCCGCCTGCATTGCGTTGCATTCGTCGGTAGCCGGTGATTGGCCTGCTTCGACGCGGGTCGACTTCGAACATCATGGCGTGTTCTCGCATGTGGTGCGGGTTCCGGCGAGTCCAGACATCAAGGACTCGGCCATGGCCTGCAGATCGGTGGGCACTATCTCGTTTGAGTCGCTGCGGGCCAACTGGGTGAGCTTGCCCGTCATCTGGTCGAAGAAGAAGCCCTTCACGCACGACTCGAACTTGGGTGGTGCGGTGATGGTGGACAGCAGGCGGGCCGTCATGTGGTCGATGGAGACGCGCGCGGCCCGGTGGTCAGTCAGCAGAGCGGCACTGCGTTGCAGGGCCTCATTGTCCAGGTGATAGAGCGTAAGCGGGTAGCTCGTAAGGTGAAGGGCGTGGAGATGGCTCAAGGCCCAGCAGGTCGCGGCCAGCGGATGAGCGCCCCGCTGCGGGCGTCGAGGAAATAGCCCTCGCTGGCCGGGAACAGTCCTTTGACGCCGTGGCGGGCGTCCACCTTCATCTTGTAGCCGCCGAGGAGGCCGTTCCGGGTTGTGCGCTGGGCGATGGTGATGGCGCCGATGGTTTCGCGGGAACCGAAATGGGCGCGGATACGGCGGCGCTTGGTGCGGAAATGCTTCTGCTGGCGCTCGGACCACAAGCCGTTCAGGATTCGGTTGAGGGTCAGCACGTCGCCCGTCATCGGTGCGAAGAAGTCGTCCTCGGCCGTGCTGGTGGGAACGGGCAGGTGTTTGTCGCGGACGGCGACATGGGCGAGACGGCGGTCGGTCCAGCCGGTCTCGGGGGTGTGGACCAGGGAGCGGAAGCCACGGCCCAGCGCCAGATTGTGCAGCACCCGGTCCAGGGTCACCAGTAGCGTCGATGGCCCCAGCATGCGGTCCAGGATGACGACGTCGGGCATGCCGGGATGGTCGGTGGCGAGGGCGACGATCTCCACCGGCCAGTTGCCCAGGCGAC
>JAMOBE010000011.1:0-63832 GCA_039908285.1 Alphaproteobacteria bacterium | reverse complement strand
TCCCTGTGGCGCCACACCGTCGGCGTGTCGGACGAGGACATGGCCGAGCAGATTCGCCGGGACGGCATCGACATCCTGGTGGACCTGTCGGGCCATACCATCGGCAACCGCCTGGCGGTTTTCGCCCACAAGCCGGCGCCGATCCAGGTGACCGCCTGGGGCCATGCCCACGGCACCGGCCTGCCCACCGTGGACGCCTTCTTCGCCGATCCGGTGCAGATACCGCAGTCCGAGCGGCCGTTCTATGCCGAGACCGTCGTCGACCTGCCCTGTTTCCTGGTCTACGAAGCCCCGGACTACGCCCCCGCGGTGGCGCCGCTTCCGGCCCTGGCGACGGGAACGGTCACCTTCGGCTGCTTCAACCGCCTCGACAAGATCTCGCCGGAAGCACGGGCCCTGTGGGCGCGGGTGCTCGCCGCCGTGCCGGGAACGCGGCTCCTGGTCAAGGACACCCAGCTCGATTCGCCGGAAACCCGGCAGCGTTTCGCCGAGTCACTCATCTCCCTCGGTCTTTCCGGTGATCGGCTGGACTTCCTCGGGGGCTCCCCCCACCACGAGCACCTGGCCATGTTCGCCCGGGTGGATATCGGCCTCGATCCCTTTCCCCAGACCGGCGGCATCTCCACCCTGGAGGCGCTGTGGCTCGGCGTGCCGGTGGTGACGATCCGGGGACAGACCCCCGCCAGCCGGAACGGCGCCGCCATCAATGCCGCGCTTGGGTTGAACGAATTCATCGCCGAAACGCCCGAGGAGTACGTCGCCATCGCCGCGCGGACAGCCGCCGACCTGCCGCGTCTCGCGTCCCTGCGCTCCGACCTGCGGCCACGGCTTTCGGCATCGGCGGTGGGGAATCCGGCCCTCTATACGCGATCGGTCGAGACGGCCTATCGCGACCTGTGGCGGGGATGGTGCGAGAGAGAGGAAGAAGGAAGAAGGAAGAAGACGCAACACGGATGAACACGGATAAGAAGAGATAAACACGGATGCAGCGGAGTTTGACATAAGCTTCGGTGAAGCATATGTGGACCGTCTGTTGTAGATATATGTTATTCTTTATTATAAGGACGAAGACGGGTCATTGTCATGACAACCCTGCATCCGTGTCCATCCCTTCTTATCCGTGTTCATCCGTGTTGCATCTTTTTTCTTACAACCCCCCCATGCAGAGGTACTTGAGTTCCAGGAACTCGTCCATGCCGTAGCGGGAACCCTCACGGCCGATGCCGGATTGCTTCATGCCGCCGAAGGGAGCCACCTCGGTCGAGATGATGCCCTCGTTGATGCCGATGATCCCGTACTCCAGGGCATCGGCCACCCGCCAGACCCGGCCGATGTCGCGGGCGAAAAAATACGCCGCCAGGCCATACTGGGTGTCGTTGGCAAGCCGGATCGCCTCGGCCTCGGTGTGGAAGCGATAGAGCGGCGCCACGGGGCCGAAGATCTCCTCGTTGGCGAGACGCATCGCCGGGGTGACGTCGCGCAGCACCGTCGGCTCGAAGAAGGTGCCGCCCAGGGCATGGCGCCGACCTCCCACCACCACCTTCGCCCCGCCGGCCAGGGCGTCGGCCAGTAGAGACTCGACCTTTTCCAGGGCCTGGACGTTGATCAGCGGTCCGGTGGTGACGCCCGCCTCCGCCCCGCGACCCACCGTCAGTCCCGACACCGCCCGCGCCAGTTTCTCGGCGAAGACGTCGTAGACTCCCTCCTGAATCAGCAGGCGATTGGCGCACACGCAGGTCTGGCCGGCGTTGCGATACTTGGAGGCGATGGCGCCCATGACCGCCGCGTCGACGTCGGCGTCGTCGAAGACGATGAAGGGGGCATTGCCGCCCAGCTCCAGGGAGACCTTCTTCACCGTGTCGGCGCATTGGCGCATCAGCAGCCGGCCAATCTCGGTGGAGCCGGTGAATGACAGCTTGCGCACCAGTGGATTCGCGGTCAGCTCGGCGCCGACCGGGACCGGGTCGAGACAGGGGACGACGTTGATCACGCCCGCCGGAAACCCGGCCCGCTCCGCCAGGTCGGCCAGGGCCAGGGCGCAGAGCGGCGTGTCCTCGGCCGGCTTGATCACCACCGTGCAGCCCGCCGCCAGCGCCGGAGCCACCTTGCGGGTGATCATGGCCACGGGGAAATTCCACGGCGTGACGGCGGCCACCACCCCGATGGGCTCCTTGGTGACCAGCAGTCGCTGGCCCGGCCGCGGCTCGGGAATGATGTCGCCATAGACCCGCCGCGCCTCCTCGGCATACCACTCGACGAAACTCGCGCCATAGGCCACCTCGCCGCGAGCCTCGGCCAGCGGCTTGCCCTGCTCGGCGGTCAGGAGCGTGGCCAGGTCCTCGGTCGCGGCGACGATCAGGGTGTACCAGGCGCGCAGGATGGCGGCCCGCTCCCTGGCCGGCCGCGCCCGCCAGGCCGGCCAGGCGGCATAGGCCGCCGCCACGGCCCGCCGCGCCTCCACCCCGCCCATGTCGGCCACCTCGGCGATGACCCGGCCGTCGGCGGGATCGGTGACCGCGAAGGTGCGTCCACCCTCCGCCCCAGTCCAGATCCCGTCGATATAGCCCTGACCACGCAGAAGACGCGACTCGGCAAGTTTCATGGCTCGCTCCCTTCTTATCCGTGTTCATCCGTGTTATCTGTTTCTCTCGCCAGATCGGCTGGGCTGTCGATGTCCCGCAGCACGCCGTCGTCGGCCACGGGCACCTCCCGCACCGGCACGGTACGCATCAAATCCCGCCCGCCCCGGTCGCCGGTGACCGCCTGCAGCGCGGCGAAGTGCGCCCGTCCCCACAGCACCGGATTGCCGCGCCGTCCGGCGAAGGTGGGGACCAGGACCTCGGTGCTCGGCCCAGCAGCAACGGCGTCGATCAGGGCGTCGATGTGATCGGCCGTCACCCCCGGCATGTCGCCAAGGCAGACCACGGCACCCGTCACCTCCGCCGGCAGGGCTTCGAGACCTCGCCGCAGCGACGCCGACAGGCCAAGCGCGTGGTCGGCGGCGTGGACCAGACCAACCGGCAGGTCCCGAAGCGCCGCCTCGACCGCGGCGCGATCATGTCCGGTCACCACGATCACCGGAGCCGCCCGCGACTCGAGCGCCGCCATCACCACCCGCGTCACCATGGGCCTGCCGCCGACGGGCAGCAGCAACTTGTTGCGCCCAGACATCCGGCTCGACAGCCCGGCGGCAAGAACTATGGCGCCTATTTCCGTCATTATAGAGTCTTTCTGAAACGAAAAAGGAGCGCCGCAAATAACGACGCCCCTTTCGTAACAAACGACGATGCGTCGATTGTTCTTACTTCTTGCCGGCCTTCTCATCGGCCTTGCACTTCTTCTTCGCAGCCTTGTCCTTGATGTCCGAGCACTTGGACTTGGACTTCTCGAGGTCAGCAGCCGAAACGGCCGGAGCGAAGGCAACCATGCCAGCACCAGCAAACACAGCGCACGCCACAAAGGCCGCGATCATCTTCTTCATCTTCGTGAGCTCCAATAGAGGGAAACGATGGCGCCGATATTATCCAAAACCCGACCGGCGTCAATGGGAAAAATGCGATAAACCAAGTATATTTCTCATCGGAGGGGGGACAGATACTTCGTCTTATGGGTATGACTGCCGAGAAATGCTTGCAAAGAACCAGCGTCGGGCATTCTATGGGGAAAAAGTGGCAAAATGATGGCCGTGTCGAAGGGGGCGTCGACCGGCCACGAGGCCGGCCGACGGGGTGCCCTATCGCGAGGAGGACACGTAGTGGCGCAGAGAATCGACCTCGACCGAGCACTCCGCGAGCCGGTTCTTGACCACGTCGCCGATGCTGATGATACCAACCAGCATGTCACCGTCCAGCACGGGGACGTGCCTGAACCGCCGCTCGGTCATCAGCGCCTCGACGTTCTGGACGGTGTCGTCGGGCCGGCAGGTGATGACGTCCGGCGTCATCAGGCCGCGAATCGGCATGTCGAGCACCGCGTCACCATGAACCGCTATGCCGCGGACGATATCCCGCTCCGTAAAGATGCCAGTCAGACCCTTGGCGTCGACCACCACCAGGGCACCGATCCGGTGCTCCTGCAGGGTCTTCGCGGCCTGGCGCACCGAAACGGTGGGGCTGCACGCGATGACGTGGCCATCCTTCTGCTTCAGTATTGCGGAAACAAACATTCCTTGTCCTCCCTTCCGTCCCGATGGCCGCACCCATGCCCGGCCCACGCCTTCCTATCATAAGTTGGCGAATAGAGCTTCTTTCAAGAGGGGAGGATCGCGGTCTGTCCACACGGAGGTGCCCCATCGGAGTCGAGACCCGCGAACGTCTCGACCAGGGCCAGATGGAGCAGGTCCGTCCTGACCGGCTTGTGGAGAAGGCGGACACCGTCGGTCCGCATGTCGCGCAGAAGATCGGGCGCCGTGTCGCCGGTGATGATGATGCCACCAACCGGACCTTCGTACATCGCCTTCAGTCTGGCCAGGACCCTGTCGCCGGACTGGTTGTGGGCCAGTCGATAGTCGACGATGACCAGGTCGGGCCGCATGCCGGTTTCGCGCAGCGCTTCGATCGCCTCGTCGGCGCTCGCCACCGCCAGGGTGTCGCAGCCCCAGCTCTCCAGCACCATCTCCATGCCGTCGCGGATGGTCGGTTCATCCTCGATCACCACCACGAGGCGCCCCTCGAGCCCTGTCCTGTGTTCCGGCTCGTCCCGGGGTGGGTCGTCGGCCATCGTGGAGAGGATGGCGCGCGGAGTCTCGACGGAGAAACGCGATCCCCGGCCCACGTTTGATGCCATCGTCACCGGGTGACCGAGCAGCTCGGCGGTGCGGCTGACGATGGCGAGACCAAGTCCAAGGCCGCGGTTGCGATCGCGACTCGGGTTGTCGAGCTGGTGGAACTCGCGGAAGACGGCCTCAAATTGATCCTCGGGAATTCCCCGCCCGGTGTCCCAGACGTCGATGCGGACCCGATTGCCGCGCCGGCGACAGCCGATCAGCACGCCGCCGTGATCGGTGTAGCGGATGGCGTTGGCGACGAGATTGCGCAGGATCCGGTCCAGCAGCGCCGGATCGGAGACCACGGCCGCCGACGAATACGCCACCGTGAGACGCAGGCCCTTGGCCGTCGCCAGGGGCTCGAACTCCTGGTGCAGGCGAGTCAGCAGGGACTGGACGGCGAAGGCCGCCGGAGTGGCCTTCACCGCCCCCGCCTCGAGTTTCGATATGTCGAGGAGACTGTCCAGCAGGGACCGCAGAGACTCGAGGGCGTTTTCGATGCGCTCGGCGATGGCCTCCGGCTCGGCGGCCAGGGGGTGGCTCCGCAGGGCGGTGACGAACAGCCCGAGGGCCTGGAGGGGCTGGCGCAGGTCGTGACTGGCGGCGGCCAGGAAGCGGGTCTTGGCCACGCTGGCCACCTCCGCGTCCTCCTTCGCCCGCCGCAACTGGGCCTCGGCCTGGTCGCGGGAGTGCATGAAGACCTCGAGCGCCCCGGCCATCCGCGATATCTCGTCGGTGCCGGCGGCGTTGATGGCGGGTGTCGCGCCGCCGGCTCCGGCAACCATCGCCTGTTGCAGATCGAACAGACGGGCGATGATGTTGCGGCGGACATGCAGGGCGATCAGCACCGCTCCCAGGATGCACAAGCCCGACAGGCCACCCAGGAACACGGTCTGGAACTCGATGACCGAACGGCTGTCGTCGGCGGCACGGTGGATGTTGGCCTGGTTGTGGAGAATGAGTTCGCTGACCGCGAACACCAGCCGCGAGGAAAGGTGGGAATAGATCGACACCAGCCCCTCGGTGGCTTCGGTGGCGCGCAGTTCCTCCTTGCGAATGGTGAACAGACCCTCTTCGTCGGCGCCAAGAGCGGCGACTCGATCGATTAGCGCCTGCATCGGCTCCCTGGAGGTCCCGGGGACCTGGTCTGCCAGGCGTCGGGCTTCCGTCTTCGCCTGATCGAATGAGCCGTGCAGCGCATCCACCTCGATGATGTGGCGGGCGGTTCCCACCGTCACCAGCGCATCCAGCGCCAGGGTCAGGGCGCGACCAAGGTCTCGCTGCACCGTAAACCCGACGTCGCGGTCAAGCCGGTCGACCTGTCGCCAGAGATCCTGGCGCAGGTCGGTGAGTCCCATCATCAGATCCCGGCTGCGGCGGTGGCTGGCGATGCGCTGTTCCACCATGTCGTTCAGAGTCTCGAACGTGGCGGCCAGCTTGGCTCGCTCCCGTCCGACCATCTCCAGGGTGCGGGTCCGCATCGGATCATGACTGCGCAGGCGAATCAGCAACTCGTCGATCTGCGCCAGCTGATCGCGGATGCGGTAGTAGATCGTCTGCCTCTGGGCCTGGGCGGTGGCACCCACCATGGCCGGGGCGCTCGCCACCGTCGCCTCGCTCTGCTGGGCGAGCTGGAAGGCGGCGATGATGGTGGGGAGGTGCCCAGTCGTGATGGCGTCCAGAGCCGAACGCAACTGATAAAGAGCGCTAACCGCTATTGCGCTCGCGATAACGGTGAAGGCAACCGCGGCCAGGAAGCTCAGTCGCAGGCGGGTGCGGACATCAAGACCGTTCGTTGGCATCGTCGTTCCCGACAGGAATGGTCACCAGAGCAAGTCAGAGCAAGTCATATGATGAACAGCGGTGTTCGCGCCAGCGGTCTGGTGTATTCTCCCAGGACAGGACCATGACCAGCAAGGGCGTATGATGGTGGATGCAGGGCAATCGGGTGACCCTATCAAAAGCCCTCTCCCCCCTCTTCCGGGGGGAGAGGGTTGGGTGAGGGGAGTGCCGAAGCTCCCCGGATGGTGCCGGTTGCCCCACCCCCTCACCCCGGCCCTCTCCCCCTCTAGGGGGAGAGGGAGTGTAGATTGCCCCGATGGTGGATGACGGCGGGTTCGACGGTGGCCTGGAGCATGCCGGCTATCTCGCACTGATCGCCGAGATGAACCGGGAGTTCCATGTCTCGCAGGACCTGGCCGCCACGGCCCGGCGGGGTCTGGTGCGGATTGCCCAGCACCTGCGGGCGGAGGCCGCCTCCCTGTTCCTGCTGGAGCCCGACGGCCGCACCCTGGTCTGCCAGGCCTGTCACGGACCGGTGGACATCACCGGGCTGCGCATCGGGTCCAGTCAGGGCATCGTCGGCCGCGCGGTACAGACCAACTCCGCCCAACTGGTTGCCGACGTCCACACCGATCCCGACTTCCATGGCCAGGTCGATGCCAGGACCGGCTTCGTGACCCGCTCCATCCTGACGGCCCCGGTCAGCGTCGGGGTGGAGCCCCTCGGCGCGATCCAGGTGATCAACAGGGAGCGGGGTGGCCTGTTCGACCACCGCGACCGGGTTTTCCTCGAGGTACTGGCGGAGTCGGCGGCGCTCGCCATCGTCAACGCCCGCCTGACCAGCGCCATGGTGGAACAGCAGAAATACAATCGGGAACTGGAACTGGCCGCCGAAATCCAGCGCGGGTTGCTGCCGGTGTTCGACCGTGATCCCTATCCGATCTTTGCCCTCAATCTGCCGGCACGGCGGGTGTCGGGGGACTTTTTCGACGTGGTCGAGACACCCGACGGACGCCTCTGGTTCAATATCGGCGACGTGTCGGGCAAGGGCATGAACGCGGCCCTGCTGATGGCCAAGACCACCAGCCTGTTCCGCTGTCTGGCCAAGACGGCGGAACGGCCCGGACACCTGCTCGACCTCATCAATCGCGAGCTGTGCGAGACCGGGACCAACGGCATGTTCGTGACCCTGGTGGGTGGCTTCCTCGAGCCCAGCTCGGGGCGGGTGTGTCTCGCCAACGCCGGTCACGAGCCGCCGCTGCTGCTGGATCGGGAGGGACGGACGTTCTCCGACTTTCCAGCCCTGGCGCCACCGGTCGGCATTTCCGAGGACCTCATGGGAGGGGAAGGTTTCCCCGAAACGACGATCTCGCTGCATGGTGGCTGTCTTTACATCTTCACGGACGGCCTGACGGAGGCTTATACCAGCGGGGAAGGGACGGGCATGCTGGGGGTCGAGGGAGTGAAGGAACTGATCCGGCGCCATCGGCGCTCCACGCTGCGGGCCAGGCTGGCGGCCATCGCCGCCGAAGCCGTGCCGCCCGCGACCGCATTGCGGGATGACCTCACCCTGCTGGCCATCGAGGTGACGGTGCCATGACGACGGATCCCCTGTCCTCCACCGAGCCACTGTTCGCCCTGCGGGTCCCAGCCAGGCCAGACCGGTTGAGGCTGGTCCGAGCGGCGGTTGGCGAGGCGGCGATGCTGTGTGGCGTCGGATCGTCATGGGTCGGCGACCTGGTTCTGGCTGTCGATGAGGCCTGTCAGAACGTGATCCGCCACGCCTACTGTGGTCGCGCCGATGGCGATATGGTGATCGAGATGCGGCGCGAGGCCGATCGGCTGGAGGTGCGTCTGGTGGACTTCGCGCCGCGGGTGGATCCCTCCCTGGTCAAACCACGAAACCTGACCGACCTGCGTCCGGGGGGGCTTGGGACCTATTTCATCCGCATTCTCATGGACGACGTCGAGTTCTGCGAGCCTCCCGAGGGAGCCGGCAACTGTCTGCGCATGACCAAAAGAATTGAATGAATTGCTGATGAGGTTTGAACGATGACGTGCGAAGCACAAGAGAAAAACGGCGCCACGGTCGTCTCGCTCAGTGGAGAAATAGATCTTCAGACGTCGCCGGACGTGCGCAGGTTTCTGCTCAAGTCCCTGTCTCAGGGAAAGAGTCTGGTGGTCGACATGAGTGCCGTCGGCTATATCGACTCGTCCGGCATCGCCAGTCTGGTGGAGGCCTATCAGACGGCGCGCAAGATGGGCCTTCGCTTCGCCCTGGCCCAGGTTGGTCCATCGGCCATGCGCGTGTTCCAACTGGCGCGACTTGACCGGGTCTTCACCATCTTTCCCTCCGTCGACGCGGCGTTGCAGGACCACGCGTGATCCGTCGGAGCGCCCCATCTCCACGGGATCCGGTTGACCTGGTAATCGAGTCGGTGGGAGCGCAGGGGGACGGTCTGGCGCGGCTCGCGGGTCGGCCCGTGTTCGTGGCCGGGACCCTGGCTGGCGAGCGGGTACGCGCCCGCATCGGTGCCTCACGCGGCGAGGGGCTCGCGGCGTCCGTCATAACCCTCCTTGAGAGGTCGCCGCGGCGAGTGGCTCCGGTCTGCCGCCATTTCGGCACCTGCGGCGGCTGTGCCCTCCAGCACATGGCCGATGACGACTATGCCGCGTGGAAATGGGGGCTGGCCGTGGCCGCGCTGAGACAGCGGGGAGTCGACGCCGATGTCGTCGCACCGCTGGAACGCACGACCCCGGGCACGCGCCGTCGGGCCGCCTTCGCCTTCCTTCGCCGGGCGTCGGACGTGGTGGTAGGGTTCAACGAACGCCTCAGCCACCGCATCATCGATCTCGCCGAGTGCCCCCTGCTGCATCCTGCACTGGCGGCTGTGCTGGGGCCGCTGCGGGAGCTGCTGGGCGGGCTGACGGCGCCGAGGAGTACCGGGGATGTGATCGTCGGCTGGGGAGAGACTGGTCTCGACGTGATCATCGTCGGCTGTGGGACCCTCGATCTCGGCCGGCGGGAGCGTCTGGCCGCCTTTGCCGAAGAGCATGACCTAGCCCGTCTGTCCTGGTGTCCGGCGGAGAATCAACCGATGGAGACGGTGGTGCGTCGCCGGCCGGCCCGGGTAGTCTTCGCCGGCGTGGCGGTCGAGCCGCCGCCGGGCGCCTTCCTCCAGCCCAGCGTCGACGGCGAGGCCTGCATCGTGCGCCACCTTCTCGCCGCCGTCGGCACTGCCTCGCCGGTTGCCGATCTCTACGCCGGCGTCGGCAGCCTGACCTTTCCCCTCGCCATGGCGGGAGCGGAGGTGCACGCCGTGGACGGAGCCGCCGAGGCCATCGCCGCGTTGCGCGAGGCGACTCATCATGCTCGGCTGACCCGGGTTTCGGCGGAGGTCCGCGATCTCGCGATCCGCCCCCTGGCCGCACGTGACCTGGCCCGCTTCGCCGCGGTAGTCTTCGATCCTCCGCGAGCGGGGGCCAGACCGCAGGCCGAAGCCCTGGCCCATGGTGGACCGCCGCTGGTGGTGGCGATCTCATGCAACCCGGCCACCCTGGCCCGCGACGCCCGCATCCTGGTGGACGGCGGCTATCGACTGGAGACCGTGGTCCCGGTGGACCAGTTCCCGTGGTCGCCTCACCTTGAACTGGTGGCTACTTTTTCAAGACGATAGATAGATAGGTAGTAGAAAGGAAGAAATGAAGGCGCAACACGGATAAACACGGATATCAACGGATGAACACGGATGCAGAATACCAGAACGCTATTCCGTCTTTACCTATGACAATGTATTATTAATAATAATTAAAGCAAGATATTTACATGAGTCTCCCGTTAGCCTATGTCAAACTCCGCTTCATCCGTGTTTATCCGTGGAAATCCGTGTTCATCCGTGTTGCGTCTTTTTTCTTTACACCAGCACGCTGAGGATCGATTCACGTCATTGATGCTGTGTGTCAACGATTAGCTTCGACGGTATAACACTCTATTCATCCTCTGTATGAAATGTGGATAACCCATGGGAGGGGTTGGAGCACCCCTTTCATCCACCGGACCGTCGAGAAAGATACATCGATTGCCGGAGCTGTGCATACGACCCTCCCCCGATGACCTGGCCGAGGGATAACTTCAGGACGTTCTTCGATGATCCTATGGGATATCCACAGGGCGGCCGGCGACGAACTCCGCCGGAGTCCGCGCCGAAAAGCGAGTGATCCACAGAGCATGACAATCCTGTCGCCGACGTGGATCGGAATTGGGGATAACGTGTGGGCCGAATTTGATCCCCGCTATCCACAGGCATCACTACAACCCTCACATTTCTTTTCTATAAAAAGATTGATAAGAGAGAGGGGAGGAACTGACGGAGGAAAACGTGCCGGATCCCATGAATCGGTCCGCCAAGCCCTTCCTGCGGGCGCTACGCGGAGACGTGATGTCGCGGCCACCGTTCTGGCTGATGCGCCAGGCGGGGCGCTATCTGCCCGAGTACCGGCGGACCCGGGAGAGTGTCGGCGGCTTTCTCGAGCTGTGCTATTCTCCCTCGGCGGCGGTGGAGGTAACGCTGCAGCCGCTCCGCCGCTATGGCATGGATGCGGCGATCCTGTTCTCCGACATCCTCGTCGTTCCCGATGGCATGGGACGAGCGGTGACCTTCAAGGAGGGAGAGGGGCCGGTTCTGACGCCGCTTTCCGGTCTCGCCGATGTCGAGCGCCTGGATGTGGATCGGGTCACCACCCACCTGGCGCCGGTCTACGAGACCGTCAGGAGACTGGCGGCGGCGATTCCCGCCGAGACGGCCCTGATCGGGTTTGCCGGTGCTCCATGGACGGTCGCCACCTATATGATCGAGGGTGGCGGCAGCAAGGACTTCGCCACCGCCAAGACATGGGCCTTCGGCGGCGGGCCGATGGAGGCGTTGATGGAGCGCCTGGTGGAGGCGACGGCCCGGCACCTGATCGCCCAGATCGATGCCGGTGCCGAGGCGGTGCAGATCTTCGACACCTGGGCCGGGGTGCTGCCGGAACCGGAGTTCCGTCGTCTGGTGATCGGGCCGATCAAGGCGGTTGCCGAGCGTATCCGCAAGGAAAGACCGGGGATTCCCGTGATCGGTTTTCCCCGTGGCGCCGGCGTGCTATATGAGGCGTTCGTGGCGGAAACGGGAGTGAATGGCGTCAGCATCGACTCGACGGTGCCCCTGACGTGGGCGGCCGAGCGGCTTCAGCCTCACTGCACGGTCCAGGGAAACCTGGACCCGATCCGTCTCGTGGTTGGTGGACCCGACATGGTTCTGCGCATCCGTCAAATTCTCGAGAGTCTTGGTCGCGGACCATTCATCTTCAATCTGGGCCATGGCATCGTGCCGCAGACTCCTCCGGAAAATGTCGATCTCCTGACAAAGACGATACGAGAGTAGGGTGGGACCCATGACCAGACTGGCGGTGGTTCTATTCAACCTGGGAGGACCGGACCGGCTGGAGGCGGTTGAGCCATTTCTGTTCAACTTGTTCAATGATCCGGCGATCATCGGGGCTCCAGGACCGGTTCGCTGGCTGCTGGCCAAGGTTCTCTCACGGCGGCGGGCGCCGGTGGCGCGGGAGATCTATGGGCGGATGGGTGGACGGTCGCCGCTTCTCGACCAGACCAGGGCGCAGGGAGCGGCGCTGGAGATGGCTCTTGGCGGGGACACGCGGGTTTTCATCGCCATGCGCTACTGGCATCCGCTGACGGAAGAGACGGTGGCGGAGGTGGCGGCCTGGAAGCCTGACCAGATTGTTCTGCTTCCCCTGTATCCCCAGTTCTCCCGGACCACCAGCGGCTCATCGGTGAGGGCGTGGGAGAAGGCGGCGGCACGGGCGAGGCTGGTCGTGCCGACGTCGGTGGTCTGCTGCTATCCCGAGGCGACGGGATGGGTCGGGGCCATGGCCGGGTTGGTGCGAAAGGGATTGACGGAGGCGGGCCGGGCGGGTTCGCCTCGGGTATTGTTTTCCGCCCATGGGTTGCCGAAAAGGGTCATAGCCGCGGGAGATCCCTATCAGAAGCAGGTGGAACGCACGGCGGCGGCGGTCGTCGGGGCACTCGGCATCCCGGGCCTCGACTGGGTGGTGTGCTACCAGAGTCGCGTCGGGCCGATGGAATGGATCGGGCCATCGACGGACGACGAAATCCGCAGGGCGGGACGGGATGGCGTCCCGGTGGTGGTGGTTCCGACGGCCTTCGTTTCCGAGCACTCGGAAACCCTGGTGGAACTCGACATCGAGTATCGTCACCTGGCGGAAACCGCGGGGGTTCCCGCTTACATCCGTGTCCCGACGGTCGGCACGGATCCGCTGTTCATCGAGGCCCTGGCTGAATTGGTTCATGCGGCGGCAACGACGGGAATCGGTGTCGTGTCATGGACACCTGGGGGTGGCGCCATGTGTCAGGATACGATCGAGGGCTGCTGCAATCGACGAAAGGTTGGGGCGTGAGTCTCGAATCGCCTGAGGTCTACTCCTGGCTCAAGGCCGCTCATCTGATGGCGGTGATGGCGTGGGTGGCGGGAATGGCTCAGCTTTCCGCCCTGTTCACCTACCACGCCATGGCTCCCATGGGGTCGGATCACAGTGCGCTGCTCAAGGTCATGGAACGGCGGCTGGTGCGGGTGGTGCTGCACCCGGCACTGGCGGGGATGATCGTCACCGGGGCGGTGCTGATGCCGGATTGGCTTGCCGCCCAGTGGCTGTGGGTCAAGGGGGGGTTGGTCGGCGTTCTCGTCGGGTGTCATGTGGTGTACGCCTCCTGGTTTCACCTTTTCGCCGCGGACCGCAATCGGCGAACCCATGTCTATTATCGGGTCATGGGTCTCCTGATTGGAGTGACGACGGCGGCGGTGATCGTTCTCAGTGTCCTGAAACCGTTCTGAAACCGTCCTGAAACCATCGTCGCACACGATTCAGTGTTTGACTTGGGGACGGGGTTTGGATAATCCTGGTCCTGGAAACCGTCCGGGCTTCGGCCCACAGCATCACCCGCCAAAAACACTCCAGTCGGCACGTCCTGAAATCGGACATCAAGGGGACCCTGGTGGCAGTCCGCAGTCGCAGCGACAAGCCCTCGGCTCGGTCGAATCGTCCGATCGTCGTTCTCGTGCGCGTCTTCAGTGCCTGGAAAAGCCATGCACCTTCAAGAACTCAAGAAAAAGACACCCGCTGATCTCCTCAGTTTCGCCGAAGAATTGGAGATCGAGAACGCCAGCAGCCTGCGGAAGCAGGACATGTTGTTCGCGATCCTGAAACAGCTCGCGGAAAATGACACGCCGATCTACGGCGATGGTGTTCTGGAGATTCTTCAGGATGGGTTCGGATTCCTCCGATCGCCGGAGGCGAACTATCTGCCCGGTCCGGATGATATCTATGTGTCTCCGAGCCAGGTCCGGCGGTTCAGCTTGCGCACCGGCGACACGGTCGAGGGCCAGATCCGGTCCCCCAAGGAGGGTGAGCGATATTTCGCCCTGCTGAAGGTCAATCAGATCAACTTCGCTCCTCCCGAGGAGGTCCGGCATCGCATCAATTTCGACAACCTGACACCGCTGTATCCCGACGAGAAGATCACCCTGGAGCTGGATGATCCGACACGCAAGGACTACACGACGCGGGTCATCGACCTGATTGCCCCGCTGGGCAAGGGACAGCGGGCGCTGATCGTCGCGCCGCCGCGCACCGGCAAGACGGTGATGCTGCAGAACATCGCCCATGCGGTGGCGGCGAATCACCCCGACAGCTACCTGATCGTGCTGCTGATCGACGAGCGTCCCGAGGAAGTGACCGACATGGCCCGCTCGGTCAAGGGGGAGGTCATCAGCTCCACCTTCGACGAACCGGCGTCGCGCCATGTCCAGGTGACGGAGATGGTGCTGGAGAAGGCCAAGCGCCTGGTGGAACACAAGCGGGACGTGGTGATCCTTCTCGACTCCATCACCCGCCTGGCGCGAGCCTACAACACGGTGGTGCCAAGCTCGGGCAAGGTGCTGACCGGTGGTGTCGACGCCAACGCGCTGCAGCGGCCGAAACGCTTTTTCGGCGCCGCCCGCAACATCGAGGAAGGCGGATCGCTGACCATCATCGCGACGGCTCTGATCGATACCGGCTCGCGGATGGACGAGGTGATCTTCGAGGAGTTCAAGGGCACCGGCAATTCGGAAATCATCCTGGACCGCAAGCTGTCGGACAAGCGCAGCTTCCCGGCCATCGACATCACCAAGTCGGGAACGCGCAAGGAAGAGCTTCTCGTGGACAAGGGGACCCTGTCCAAGATGTGGGTGCTGCGGCGGATCCTGATGCCCATGGGGGTGGTGGATGCGATGGAGTTCCTGCTGGACAAGATGAAGGAAACGAAGAACAACGGCGACTTCTTCGACGCGATGAACAGTTGACGGCATAGGATAAGTCATGGGGAGCATGAGGGGCCCCTCGGCCCCTCGTATTCTTTCTATTTGTTATCTTGTTAGAGCACACCATGTTGTCGGGTCAGGACTACATCCGGGTAAGGAACACCCGTCACGGCTTGATGATGTACGCCGTCAACGACGTTTACATCGGTCGCAGTCTGGACCGTTATGGAGAGTCCTCCGAGATCGAACTGGCGGCGCTGCGCCGGATGATCCAGCCCGGACAGGTGGTCCTGGACATCGGCAGCAACATCGGCACCCACACCCTGGCCTTCGCCGAGGCCGTGGGACCGACGGGCATGGTGGTGGCGGTGGAGCCGCAGCGGCGCATCTTCCAGATGATGTGCGGCAACGTGGCGCTGAACGCCGTGCCCAACGTGACCGCCTATTGGGCAGCGGCCGGGGCGCACCGGGGGTGGCTCCACGTCCCGGTGGTGGACTATGGCAAGGCGGGAAATTACGGCGGGTTGGCCCTCGGGGAATGGTCCCAGGGGGACAGGGTGCCGGTGCTGACCATCGACGAGCTTGGACTGCCGGCGTGTCACCTGATCAAGATCGACGTCCAGGGCATGGAACGGGACGTTCTCACCGGGGCGGTGCACACGATCGAGCGATACCGGCCAATCCTGTACGTGGAAAACGACCGGCGGGAGAATTCACCGGCCTTGCTGCAACAGGTATTCGATCTCGGCTATCGCGCCTACTGGCATCGACCCGCGTTGTTCAATCCCAACAATTACCTGCTCAATCCGGAAAACATCTTCGGAAACCTTTGCGCGATCAACGTTCTCTGTCTCCCGGCTGCGGTGCGCGCCGACGTCGGGCTCCCGGAGGTCGTGTCAACGGACGCCTGGGTCGGAGGATTATGGCGCGGTTTCATGCCAAGGCGCCCCGGCCCTTGACGCCCGTTGACTCCACCCGTCAAGAGTCTCATGTTGGTGCTAGGGAGGACACCATGGCGGCTGTCACCTTCGACACGCTGAAGTTTGCCGAGAAGCTGGAAGCGAGCGGCTTCACTCATACGCAGGCCAAAGCCGTCGCCGAAGCCTTTGCCGACGCCACGAGCCAGGAACTGGCGACCAAGGCGGATATCGCTTCGCTCCGTTCGGACATGGAAAAGATTGAACTCCGTCTGACGAACACCCTGACATTGCGGCTTGGCGGCATGATTGCGGCCAGCGTGGCGTTTCTCGCGGCCATCAAGTTTTTCGGCCACTGACGCCCTGCCCCGCCGCTCGACTCGCTCCGTCAAGGGGAATATCATGGTCGCATGGACAGGGAGGACACCATGAGTGAAGGTGACAGGATCGACCGCCTGGAAGCCAAGATCGACCGCCTTGCCGAGCAGATGCTGGCGGGGTTCGGGCGGGTGCAAGCCGACGTGGCCGAACTGAAGGCCGATCTCGCCGCTTTTCGTTACGACACGGATCGTCGACTAGTCGCCGTCGAGGCACGTCTTGATGAGCAGCGCCAGACCATCAACGCACTTATTCCGACCAACATCGCGGCCATCCCCGGCAAACGGAGCGCCTGACACCCCCACGAGATAAGGACTCCATGGCAGCGATCACCTTCGACACGCTGAAATTCGTGCACCGGCTGCGGGATGCCGGCATTCCCGAGCCGCAGGCCGAAGCCATCGCGGAGGCTTTCAAGGATGCCTCGGGAGGTGCCGAGTTGGCCACCAGGGGCGATATCGCTCGTCTCGAAGCCTCCACAAAGGCGGACATCAAGGACATCCGGAGTGAAATGACACTTGGTTTTTCCAAACTTCAGGGCGAAATCAATCTGCTGAAGTGGATGATGGGCATCGTGCTCGCGGGCATCCTTTCCCTTGTGCTGAAGGCGTTCTTTCCGCACTGACACCCCCCCCCTATTTCCGTCGGCCCGAAGGACGACCGCCACCAGCACTACGGCGGCGCTGTTCGCCGGCGATCAGGTCTTCGACGTGGCGGCCCTGGAACAGGGTGATACCCTGTGCCTGGCCGAATTCGATGGCTTCGGCGCCGTCGCAGCGGGCCAGGATCACCCGGTTCAGGCCGCTGCGCTTCAGGAGCTGGCGGAACTCGAACCCGAGATCGCCGTCACCAAGATCGGCCATCTCCGGCGTCCAGTGGATCTTGATGAGATCGGCGCCAAGACGCGACCGGCTGACGAACGGCAGGGAACGCATCGAGACTCCGTCGATGCATACCCTATAGCCACACTCGTGGACGAAATCGCGAGCGAACAGATAGGCCGAAAGATCGCTGAAGATATCCGTTTCCTGTAGTTCGATGACGATGGTCTCGCGGGCCCCGGTGCGGATGTTGTCGTCGAATTTCAGGAATTCCGGGCTGATGAGAGTCGGGACGTTGAGGTTCAGGCTGAAATCGCTTTCAAGCGTCCGGTCGTCATTCTTGGTCAGCAAGGCCAGTACGCGGCGGTCCAGGGTATCGGTGAGGTGCTGGAACAGCCAGCGATTGCTGGTCAGGTTGATGTTGGGCAGCAGGGTGGCTCGCAGGTCGGCGATGGACACGAACAGTTCGGTGAACACCACCTGAGGCGGCGACTGTCCGACGACGGCGGAAACCGACTGTCGGCGGATCAGGTTGGACAGGTCGGCCTGAGCCAGGGCGTCCTCGATTCTGAACAACACACCGGGCGAGATGGGTTCAAGCGGTTTGGTCGATTGTTCAGCCGCGGCCGGCTCGGCTCGCACGTCGGCGCGGCGCCGCTGGTTTTCCTCGGCGACGATCTGCTGGGCGATCTTGAGTACATCCGCATAGTCCGTTTCGATATCATAGAACGTCGCGAACTTGCCGAACTCCCCATCGGGGGCGTCGATGAACAGGGCATCGTCGGCAAACATGAACTGCAACTTGACGATGGCCGAGTTTACCTCGTTGACGTTCGGATCCTTGAAGATGAAGATCAGGTCGCCGTTGGCCAGCGAAAAAAGCTGTCCCTGCAGCATCTTTACCAGCGATTCAAACGTGGAGACGGCGACCCGCAGCCGCTGGGGTATCCGATGATGGGCCGCCAGCCGGGACAGGTGGATATGCGCCGCCCGTCGTCCCTTGCGGTGGCGTTCTAGCCGGTGGACGTAGTCGAGGAGAAGGCTCTCCTGACTGGGCAGGCTCTGTGGCTGCGGCTCGGTCCGGGGTGGAGGCATGGCGCTCGGTGTCCTGCTTATGCTTGATCCCGTCCAGACGAGCGGATCGTGGGAAGGGAGTCCACCATCTGGTGATTGGTGCATTCCTGACGGGCTGGTCCGGACAGGACCTCGCGTCGCTGAACGCACTGTTGCAGTGTGCAAGCTCCGCTTTCCTTGCAGCTCGCCATGGTCATGGCCGCCAGCATGGCATCGACGAAGCGACCCTGGAACCACTGGATGCCCATGGAGAGGCCCCACTTGACGGCCGCCTCGGAATCGCAGCGGGCCAGCACGAACCGCTCCGCCCCGGCGACGGCGATCATCTCACGCGCCGACTCACCGGATGTGGCGCTGCCGCCCCGCGTGTCCGCCAGGTCCGGGCTCCAGTTGATCTTCAGGTAGTCGGCCTGGAACAGGGTCACATCGATCATTCGCAACGTCAGCGGCGTCAGGCGGTCCATCGCCACCTTGTGGCCATCGGCGCGCAGACGTTCACAGGCGGCAAAATAATCGCGCAGATTGGTCAGGGCATCCAGGACCTCCATCTCGACGATCATCGTCTGCCCACCGCCCAGGCTGTCCAGGAGTCCCTTGAAGCGGCTGTCGTTCAGGGACGACAGATTGAGATTGACGCTGATGACCGGGGAGCGGTGGCGTACCCGCTGTCGCGACAGGGCGACCATCATCATCCGGTCCAGGCCGGTGGTCAGGTGCTGGAACAGCCAGCGGCTGGACAGCAGATCGAGTCTGGGCGCGATCGTCTTCTGGACGTCGGCCACCGAAAAGAAGAACTCCTGAAAGGCGATCTCGGCGCGGGTGTTCCCGGCCCCGACGCGGACAGCCGCCTGGCGGCGGATCAGGCGTGGGATGTCGGCGCGCTCCATGGTGGCCAGCACGGCCTCCAGATGGCGCGAGGTCATGATCTCGATCTTTGGCGGCGGGCGCGTCGCGTTCTCGATCTTGCGCGCCTCGGCGGCCATGTCGAGATCCTGGACCGTCTCGAGGAAGCGGCCAAAGTCGTTTTCGAGGATGAACCAGGTGGAAAACCGGTCGCTGCCGTCCCCCGTATCTTCCTGGGTCAGAGGGTCCTTGCCGAACAGGGAGCGGAGCTTGTAGACCGCCGCGTCCAGGTCGGGGATGGGGATCTGCCCCAGGACCACGATGTCCTTGTTGCCAAGCAGGAAGACCTGGGTGCGATAGCCGCTGACCAGGGGATCCAGCATGCGCAGGGCGATGCGAAGATGAGCCTCCTCGCGGTTGGTGGCCTGAAGGCGGGACAGATGGATCTGCACCGCCACCCGACCCTCGCGCATTCGCCCGACCCGCTCGGCCGCCTCCAGCAGCAGACGCTCCGGCGTTACCACGCGCTCCGCGGCTTTGGGTTCCGGGGTAGTCAATACCCGTCCGAAGGCGGGTTTCGGTGCGTTCGGCTTCATCAACGACCCGTGCATATCTCTCCGCTGACGGAGCATAGGACAATCCTGTAAAGATTTCCTTAGCGTTCGGTTTACCACGGAGGTCCACCATGGTAGCGTCCGCGGCGAATCACCGGCGAGGGGGCGTGAAAGCCGATGCTGTCTTCAAAGCGCATTCTGGTCACCGGCGGGGCCGGGTTTCTCGGCTCGCACCTGTGCGGGCGGCTGATCGACGCCGGCCACGAGGTGCTGTGCGTGGACAACTATTTCACCGGACGGCGCCAGAACGTCGCCCATCTCCTGGACAATCCACGTTTCGAGCTGATGCGTCACGACGTGACTTTTCCTCTGTACGTTGAGGTTGATGAAATCTACAACCTCGCCTGCCCGGCTTCGCCGGTGCATTACCAGTTCGACCCGGTGCAGACCACCAAGACCAGCGTCCACGGCGCCATCAACATGCTGGGACTGGCCAAGCGCACCCGCGCCCGCATTCTTCAGGCTTCCACCAGCGAGGTGTATGGCGACCCGGAAGTCCATCCCCAGACCGAGGACTATCGCGGCCATGTCAACCCGATCGGCCCGCGGGCCTGCTATGACGAGGGCAAACGCTGCGCCGAGACCCTGTTCTTCGATTATTTCCGCCAGCACAAGCTGCGGATCAAGGTGGCGCGCATTTTCAACACCTATGGGCCGCGCATGCACCCCAACGACGGTCGCGTTGTCTCCAACTTCATCGTCCAGGCCCTGCAGGGGCAGCCGGTGACCCTGTACGGCGACGGCATGCAGACCCGGTCCTTCTGCTATGTCGACGATATGGTCACCGCGTTTATTCGACTCATGGAGTCGGACGATACGGTCACCGGGCCGATCAACCTTGGCAATCCGGGGGAATTCACCATCCGCGAGCTGGCGGAGAAGGTCATCGCCCTGACCGGCTCCAGGTCAAAGCTGGTGTTCGAGCCTCTGCCCACCGACGACCCGCGGCAGCGGCGTCCGGACATCTCGCTGGCCAGGGCGACGTTGTCATGGGAGCCGAAGGTTCCGCTGGATGAGGGACTGGAGCGCACGGTGGCGTATTTTCGCGAGGTTGTGAAGTAAGTAAGAATAAGAACGAGGGCCTGAGGCCCTCGTGCTCCCCATTAATTTTAATAATGAACATATGTCATTTGGAATATTATACTGATCACATAACCGGATATTGGAGCTTACACTCCATTAATGGGGGTTTGGGGCCTCCAGGCCCCAAGTCTTCCACTTTCTTATAGTGAGGAGCCAACATGATCATCAGCGGCAAGGCGCGTCTCGCCGGGGTCATCGGCTGGCCGGTTGGTCACTCGCGATCGCCGCGGCTGCATGGCTGGTGGCTGGATCATTACAGGATCGACGGCGCCTACGTACCTCTGCCGGTGAAGCGGGACCACGTGGCCGCGGTGCTGCGAGCCCTGGGCCAGGCCGGATTTCGCGGCGTCAACGTCACGGTTCCCCACAAGGAAGCCGCCCTGAAGGCCGTGGACGAGGCGACCCCCATCGCCCGCCGCGTCGGAGCCGTCAACACCATCTTCTACGACGAGAACGGCCGGATGGTGGGCGACAACACCGATGGTTTCGGATTCCTGGAAAACCTGCGCGAGACCAGGCCGGACTGGCGGGCCGAGGCCGGGCCGGCGGTGGTCCTGGGTGCCGGTGGGGCGGCGCGCGCCGTGTGCGCGGCGCTGCTGGACGCCGGGGCGCCGTCGATCCGTCTCGTCAATCGCACCATCGGCAAGGCGGATGCCCTGTCTCGGGATATCGGCGGCACCATCACCCCTGTCCCGTGGGCGGAGCGGGCGCGGGCGCTCGAGGGGGCGGCGCTGCTGGTCAATACCACCACCCTGGGAATGGCCGGGGCCGACCCGCTGGACATCGACCTGGCAACCCTGCCGACAGCGGCCCTGGTGACCGACATCGTCTATGCCCCCCTGGAGACGCCGCTGCTGAAAGCGGCGGCGGCTCGTGGCAATCCGGTGGTGGACGGCATAGGCATGCTGCTGCATCAGGCCCGGCCGGGCTTCGCCGGCTGGTTCGGAGTGGAGCCCGAGGTCACGGTTGACCTGCGGGCCTTCGTACTGTCGGAGTGATGAATACCATGCGAATCCTGGGACTGACCGGCTGCATAGGCATGGGCAAGACGACCGCGGCACGCATGTTCCATGGCCTGGGCGTGCCGGTGCATGATGCCGATGCCGTGGTCCATGAGCTGCTTGGGCCCGGCGGCGCGGCCGTGGCGGCGATCGGCGCCCTGTTTCCCTCGGTGATCAGGAATGGAGAGGTGGACCGGGCGGCCCTGGGCGCCCTGGTGTTCGGCGACAAGGCGGCGCTGCGGCGGCTGGAGAAGGTGGTACACCCCCTGGTACGGGCGGCGGAGCGGCGGTTCCTGCGGCGGGCGGCGGCGCGTCGGGCCCAGGTGGTGGTGCTCGATATCCCGCTCCTGTTCGAGACCGGGGGCCAGGGGCGGTGCGATGCGGTGGTGGTGGTGTCGGCGGCGAAGGTGATCCAGACCCAGCGGGTGATGCGGCGGCCCGGCATGACGGCGGTGAAGCTCTCGGCGATCCGGGCGCGTCAGACTCCGGACGCGAAGAAGCGCTGCCACGCCGATTTCGTGGTGCCGAGCGGGCTCGGCCGACGCCTGACCCTGCGGCGGTTGATGGAGGCGTTGCGGGCGATCCGAAGCTGGCCGAAACGACGGAGCGGCATCATTGCGTGAGATCATCCTCGACACGGAAACCACCGGCCTCGACCCTGCCTCCGGTCACCGGGTGGTGGAGATCGGCTGCGTCGAACTGTTCAACCACCTGCCCACCGGCGAGCGCTGGCAGTGGTACCTCAATCCCGACCGCGACATTCCGCCCGAGGCCTTCGCGGTCCATGGCCTGTCGGCCGAGTTCCTGTCCGGACAGCCTCGTTTCGCCGACATCGTCGAGGCCTTTCTCGAGGCCATCGGCGACTCCATGCTGGTGATCCATAACGCCGACTTCGACATGAAGTTCCTGAACGCCGAACTGACGCGCAGTGGCCGGTCCGTGCTGCCGCGGGAGAGGGCCATCGACACGGTGATGCTGGCGCGGCGGCGGTTCCCGGGCTCGCCGGCCAGTCTGGATGCGCTGTGCCGGCGCTTTGGCATCGACAACGCGAACCGGACCCTGCACGGCGCGCTTCTCGACTCCCAGTTGCTGGCCGAGGTGTATCTCGAACTGCTGGGCGGCCGCGAGCCCGGTCTGGCCCTGGCAGCGACGACGGCGCAGGCCCGTGGCCCGGCCGCCGCCACCCGCGAGCCCCGCCCGCCGCGCCCCCACGCCCCAACCGAGGAAGAACTGGCGGCGCACCAGGTCTTCGTCGCGAAACTGAAGACCCCGATGTGGCTTGTAGAGTAATACCGTCGAGCGTAAAGATCGACTCGATTGTACGAAAGATAGTCTTGGGCTGCCGCCCAAACCCGCTTGGGGCGTCGTGCCAAAGGCACGCCTTCGGCGTGACAGGCACCTCGCGCTCCCCATGACTTTTCATCCTGGTGAAAAATGGGGAGTGTGAGGGCCTCAGGCCCTCACATCTTCTCTTTCTGGTTGTCTTGTGTAGACGTGCACCCTCTCGTGCACCTGGGTACCTGGGCAGTTACGAAAATCCTTGGTTTTTCTGGAATCCGTATGACCGACAGAACCGAATGACCCTGAGTAAGGACCGCCTTGCTCTTGCCCGAAAGTCTCTTATGGGATACACTGCCCCATGATCGAGGTTCGTCAGACCATCGCCTTCTCCCAGTGGTTTGATGGCTTGCGCGATCGTCAGGCTCGGGCGCGCGTCAGCGTTCGCATCCGCCGCCTGTCGCTCGGCAATCCTGGCGACGTAAGGCCGGTTGGTGAAGGTGTCGGCGAGCTTCGCATCGACCACGGCCCAGGCTACCGGGTGTACTTCATCCAGCGCGGCCAGGCCCTGATCGTCCTGTTGGCCGGCGGCGACAAGCGCACCCAGGATCGAGACATTCTTTCCGCCATCGACCTGGCCAGAAACCTGTTAGGAGCCCGTCATGGAACGCACCGAAACGCGCCCCTGGGATCCGGTGACACACCTGCGCACCCCGGAAGACATCGTGGCCTATCTCGACGCGGCATTCGAGGACGGTGACCCCGCCGTGGTTTCCGCAGCCCTGGGCGACGTCGCCCGCGCCCGAGGCATGTCCGACATCGCCCGCGCCACCGGCCTGGGGAGAGCCAGCCTCTACAAGGCCCTGTCGCCCGACGGCCACCCGGAGCTTGCCACCATCCTCAAGATCGTGCGAGCACTAGGATTGCGCCTGACGACCGCGCCCGAGACACCTCGTCACCAACAGGACTCTCCCTCGTACTGACCCTCATACGGTTTCCGGAAACGTAACTGCCCAGGTACCCCTGTGGGTGGAGGAATTTGTTAAACAGATATCAACCAAAAGAAAGCATGCGAGGGGCCGGTCATGCGTATGCGTGCCTGCGGCATGGCAGGCACCTCGCGCTCCCCATGACTTTTCATCCTGGTGAAAAATGGGGAGCGTGAGGGCCTCAGGCCCTCACACCTTCTCTTTTTGGTTATCTTGTGTAAGCTTGAACTCTCTCACACACCCGGGTACCTGGGCAGGTACATTTTCTCTGATAAAAACGCCACCGGCGGCAGGCCGGCGCACCAGCGCCGCCACATGGTGCGAAAGGCATCCTCAAGCTCGGCGACGTGGCGTGTCGGGTCCATCAGGGGAGAGGCGCGCATGGCCGGGCGCAGGCTCTGCCGGTAGCGGACGAGCCGGGCCGGGTCGCCAGCCAGGTCCGCCGCCAGGGACACGTAGCCGGCCGCGTCGTGGGTGACCAGCTCCGGGGCGCCGATGCGGCTCAGGTGGCCAAGGCTCAGGCGTCCGAACATGACGTCGCCCACCAGCGTCACCACCGGCACGCCCATCCACAGGGCATCCTGGGTGGTCTGACCACCGGTGTAGGGAGTGGTGTCGAGGACGATGTCGATGCGGTTGAAGGCGGCCAGGTGATTGTCCTCCCAGCCCATCAGCTCCACCCGGTCGGCGGCAATCCCGTGGTCGGCGAGTCGCCGTGTCAACAGGTCGCGATTGTCGGCGCGGTCGAGAACGTTGCCCTTGATCAGCATCCGCGCCGTCGGCACCCGTTCCAGCACCCCGTGCCACAGCCGCAGCGTCGCATCCGAAAGCTTGGCCGGGTTGTTGAAACTGCCGAAGGTCACGTGGCCAGCGGCGAGACAGGGTGGGTCGGCGATCGGGGTATCGTCGCTCCACTCCATGGCCTCGAAACCGCCCGGCAGCTCGACCACGCGACCGGGCGTGTACGCCTGCAACGCCCCGCCGCCGTTGAGCCAGCGGTCGCTGATCACGTAATCGATGGTGGACAGCCCCGTACTCAGGCTTTGGCACAGGTAGGAGATCTGGACCGGCGCCGGCCTGGCGGCGAACACCGGCAGACGGTTTTCCCCCCAGTGGCCCATGGGATCCACCAGGATATCGATGCCGTCGGCCACGATGCGCTCCGCCACCTCGGTATCGGACATGGATTCGACGAACGTCCAGGACTCGACGGTTGCCCGCAGCCGATCGGTTCTGTAATCGCGCAGGGGTTGTTGTGCATAGACATGCACGGACACCTGCTCACGCCGGTGCCCGTGCAGAATCGGCCCAAGCTTCAGGATCAGCGCATGGTCGCATAGGCATGGCGTCAGATAGCCTATGCGTAGACGGCGCTCCGGGTCGGGGTCGTTGCCATGGCGTAGGGCCGGCCGGGGGGCATACTTCGCTTCGAACACCTCGCCAAAGCGCCTGGCCTGGGCGGCGATGGCCGCGCCATCGAAGCACGGCATGAACGGCATCAGGACCAGAAGATTGGAATGGGCGACGGCGAAGTCCGGCTTCAGGTCGATGGCGATCCGATAGGCCGCCACGGCCTCGTCCAGGCGCCAGAGGTCGTGAAGGGCCGTCGCCCTGTTGTAGTGGGCCTCGGCGTATCCGGGGTTGAGGGCGATCGCCTGATCGAACCGGGCAAGGGCCTCGGTCATGCGTCCCACGGCCTGGAGCGCCAGACCGAGGTTGCTGTAGGCCATGGCGAAGGTGGGATCGTGGTCGATGGCCCGTTCATAGGCGGCGATCGCCTCGTCGAACCGCCCGAGATCCTTCAGCACGTTGCCCAGGTTGTTGTTGGTGTCGGGCGCGTCCAGGCCGGCGGCGATGGCCCGGGAGATCCGGAGCAGGGCCAGGTCGGGCCGCCCGAGGCCGATGGCCACCAGACCCGACAGGTGCAGAGTTTCCGGATGATCGGGAAACGCCTCGAGAATCCGGCCATAGAGAGCCTCGGCCTCGGCCAGCCGGCCGGCCTTGTGACACGCCATTGCGGCGGCCGCGATCTCGGACAGTGTCGCCGTCGTCGTCATGGGCCGGGGTATGCCTTCCGCGTCATCGGGGAGTCAGATTACGACGGAACGCCGGCCCGCGTGTAGGCCCAGTAGAGCTCGCGGGCGGCGGCGTAGACCGGTCCGGGCTCCAGGGTCCGGTCCTCGATGCGGATGCAGGGCTGGACCTTGGCGTAGTTGCCGGTGGCGAACACCTCGTCGGCCTCCCGCACCTCGGCGAACAGGATCGAGCGTTCGACCACCGTGGTCCCGGCCTCCCGCAACAGCGCGATCACCCGTTGGCGGGTGATGCCATTGAGGAAGGTGCCGTTGGGTGCCGGCGTGTGCACGACTCCCTCCCGCACCATGAACAGGTTGGTGAAGGCGAACTCGGCGACGTTACCGGCGGGGTCGAGCACCACGGCGGTGTCGACTCCCCGTCCCCGGGCTTCGCGGATCGCCCGGGCGACGTTGGGATAGAGCCCCGGGACCTTGGAGTCGGCAAGGGCCATGTCGCGCGCCGGCCGGCGGAAGCTCGACAGGCAGGCCGAGAAGCCCCGCGCCGGCGGCAGCGCCATTTCCTGGACCACCAGGGCAAACTGGGTCGACTCGGACACGGGCACATCCAGGCCCCGCTCGGCGAAGAACATCGGCCGGATGTACAGCTCCGCCTCGGCGGAAAAGCGGTTGATGCCACAGCGGGCCAATTCCTCGATTTCGCTCCCCGTCAGCATGGGTTCGAGCCCCATCGCCCGCGCCGACGCCACCACCCGGCGGCAGTGGAGGTCGAGATCGGGCGACCGCCGCTCGAATCGCCGGGCGGCGTCGAAAACCACCGAGCCCAGCCACGCTCCATGGGTCAACGCCCCCATGATCGGCGGGTTGCCGTCGTGCCAGGCGCCGTTGAAATAGACCTTTGCCGCCATTTCCGTCGATCCGCTGCGATCCACTGCCGTGACCCCGACAGGATACGCACGGCCCGACGTTCGGCGCAACGCGGCAAAACGAGAATTTTCGCCTCAGTCCAGCTCAAGGCTGCCATAGATCGAAGGCAGGGGGATGACGTCGTCGGTCGACAGAAGGCGCACCGAGCCGGCGCCGGGGATGGTCTCGACCATCCAGCGTTCCCCCTCCCGCCGCCAGAGCTGGGCGCCGCGCTCGCCGCCATCCACCAGCAGCAGTTCCTGCAGGGAGGGAATGCGGATGTAGTCGGGCACCCGGATGCCGCGCTCATAGGCGAGGGTGGCCGGTGACAGGACCTCCACCACCAGCAGCGGCTCGGCGATATAGCCGTTCTCAGGCTCCACCGGTTCGCAGGCGACCACCAGGTCGGCGACGTAGAAGGTGTCGCGGTCGGGCAGGGCGAGACCGGCCTCGGGGTACACCCGGCAGGGAGGCTTCAACCGCATGCCGATCCGGATGGTCAGCCGCGACACCAGCAGGCCGTGGGTCCCGGTCGCCGGTGCGATCGGCACCACCTCGCCCCGTACCAGTTCGTGACGGTTGCCGGTCTCTTCGTTCCACGTGAGAAAATCAGGAAACAGCATCGTTATTGGACTGAACCGACTCATGCGCCCACCGCTCCTTCTGCGGAAACTGGGGGATACTAATCCTGCGGCTGGCCCATACTCAACGGCAAAGCCTTATCCGACCCCTGACCGACTCCGGGCTGTCGCCGTCGGCCTGGAGGTGTCATCATGGGGCCGGCTGTTCAATCCAGGCGGGCATGAGTGATGGACGGTGGGGTGTGGTGGCGCGTTTGGCGCTGGATAGGAGTGGTGCTGCTGGCGGCCCTGTCTGGAGGGGTGGCGGCGGCGCAGGGACCTTTGACCGAGGTTCGGGCGTTCGGCGACAACCCGGGTAACCTGCGCATGTACAAGTACGTGCCCGATGGCCTTCCCCCCCGGGCGCCGCTGGTGGTGGCGCTGCATGGGTGCTCGCAGGGGGCCACCGACTATGACGACGAGGCGGGCTGGACCAAGTTCGCCGACCAGTGGCGGTTCGCCCTGCTGCTGCCGGAACAGCGGCTCAGGAACAACCTCAGCCGCTGTTTCACCTGGTACGCCGAGGAGCACCGTGGTCGCGACCGCGGCGAGGCGCGGTCCATCCGCTCCATGGTGGCGGCGATGGTCCAGGGGGGAGCCATCGATCCCAGGCGAGTCTACGTCACCGGGCTGTCGGCCGGCGGGGCCATGGCCAATGCGCTGCTTGCCGCCTATCCGGAGGTCTTCACCGCCGGTGCCATCATCGCCGGAATTCCCCACGGCTGTGCCGATGGCGTGGTTGGAGCCGTGCGCTGCATGCTGTGGGGGCGGGCGCAGGACCCGGCCGAGTGGGGCGACGCGGTCCGTGCCGCCTCGGCCCACCAAGGCCCCTGGCCAAAGGTGTCCATCTGGCAGGGCGACAAGGATCCATGGGTGGACCCGGTCAACGCCCGCGAACTCCTGAAGCAGTGGACCAACGTCCACGGCATCGAGGCCGCAACGGGAACCCGGCGGGGAAACGCCGAACATTCCTACCTGGTCTATGCCGACGCCGCGGGAACGCCGCAGGTGGAACTGCACACCATCAGCGGCATGGGCCACGGCACCCCCGTCGACCCCGGCCCCGGAGCGACACAGTGCGGCAAGGCGGGACGGTTCCTTCTCGACGTGCACATCTGCTCGACGTACCACATCGGCAAGTTCTGGGGGCTTGAGAGAGACGCCGGGACGGTACAGACCATGCCGCGATCGTCGATGCCAACCCCTTGAATTCCTTGGCGCGCCCGGAGAGACTCGAACTCCCAACCTTCTGATCCGTAGTCAGATGCTCTATCCAATTGAGCTACGGGCGCACGGCGGGCAAGCCGCCAGAAAGCGCGTGGACCGTACTCAACCCGAACCAATCACGCAAGGAAATAATAGCAGGGCAGTCGGGTGAAGATTGCACCTTGATTTTCACCATAGGGATGCGCGAGCCTGCAACGATCTCCCACCCCTGGCCCTCACCCCTGGCCATCGCCGCGAAGTCAAAGCCTTGGCAGGCCCGTCGCAACGTGTATGATGTGCGCCCGAAAACCAAGACCTGGAGGCGGTATGGAGTTCAAGGAAGCGCTGACGTTCGATGACGTCCTTCTGGTTCCCGCCGAATCGCACGTCCTCCCCGCCCAGGCAGACACCCGCACCCGCCTGACCCGGTCGATCGAGCTTGGCATCCCGCTCCTGTCGGCGGCCATGGACACGGTGACCGAGAACTGTCTGGCCATCGCCATGGCCCAGGTCGGGGGCATCGGCGTGATCCACAAGAACCTGGACATTTCGGTCCAGGCCGAGGAGGTGCGCAAGGTCAAGCGCTTCGAGGCCGGCATGGTGGTCAATCCGGTCACCATCCGTCCCGACCAGACCCTGTCGGAGGCGCTGACCCTGATGGTCAGCTATCACATCTCGGGCATTCCGGTGGTGGAGCGCAACGGCAGGCTGGTGGGCATCCTGACCAACCGCGATGTTCGTTTCGCCACCGACATGAACCAGCCCGTCTCCGAGCTGATGACCAAGGACAACCTGATCACCGTGCGCGAGGGCGTGGACCGCCTGGAGGCGCGGCGGCTTCTCCACCAGCACCGCATCGAGAAGCTTCTGGTGGTGGACGACGACTACCGCTGCATCGGGCTCATCACCGTCAAGGACATGGAGAAGGCCCGCTCCTACCCCAACGCCTGCAAGGACGAGCGCGGGCGGCTTCGCGTCGCCGCCGCCACCGGAGTCGGCACCGAGGGCATCGCCCGGGCCGAGGCGCTGCTGGAGGCCGGGGCCGATCTGGTGGTGGTGGACACCGCCCATGGCCACTCCCGCGGCGTGATGGACGCGGTGCGGGAGATCAAGAAGCTGTCCAACTATGCCCAGGTGGTGGCCGGCAACATCGCCACTCCGGAAGGCGCCGAGGCCCTGATCGCCGCCGGGGCCGACGCGGTCAAGGTGGGCATCGGCCCGGGTTCCATCTGCACCACCCGCATCGTCGCCGGCGTCGGCGTGCCGCAGTTCAGCGCCGTCCTCGAGGTGGCGGAGGTGTGCCGCAAGGTCGGCATCCCGGTGATCGCCGACGGCGGCATCAAGTCGTCGGGCGACCTCGCCAAGGCCATCGCCGCTGGCGGCAGCTGCGCCATGATCGGCTCCATGTTCGCCGGCACCGAGGAAAGCCCGGGCGAGGTCTATCTCTATCAGGGGCGCTCGTACAAGTCGTACCGGGGCATGGGCTCCATCGCCGCCATGTCCCGCGGCTCGGCCGACCGCTACTTCCAGCAGGATGTCACCGATAGCCTGAAACTGGTGCCCGAGGGCATCGAGGGCCGGGTGCCGTTCAAGGGACCGGTCACCGCCGTCGTCCACCAGCTCGTGGGGGGGCTCAAGGCGGCCATGGGCTACACCGGCAACCGCACCATCGACGAGTTGCAGGCCAACGCCCGCTTCCGCCGCATCACCGGGGCCGGCTTCCGCGAAAGCCATGTCCACGACGTGGCCATCACCCGCGAGGCCCCCAACTACCGGCCGGAGGGCGCGTGAGGACCGCGCCGTGACACCCGGCGCACGGACCCAGGCCGCCATCGAGCTTCTTGCCGCCATCCTGTCGTCGGTGCGCCCCGCCGACGGCACGGCCTCGGCCTATTTCCGCGAGCGGCGCTATATCGGCGCCAAGGATCGCCGCGCCGTCGCCGAACGGGTGTGGGGGGCGCTGCGGCGGCGGGCGCGGCTGTCGTGGTGGGTCTCCCACGCCGTCGCCCGCGCCCTGAACGAACGCGGCGGCCGGCCACCGGATGCGCGGCGGATGATTTTGGCCGATCTGGTGCTGAGCGATGGCTGGACCATCGAGCGTCTCGTCCGCCTGACCGAGGACAACCACGGGCCGGCCGGCCTGTCCCAGGACGATCGCGACGTCCTGGCCACCATGCTGGGCCAGTCGCTCGACCACTCCAGCATGCCCAGGGCCGTGCGCGGCGAGTACCCGGAGTGGCTGGAACCGGCGTTGCGCCGCCGCTTCGGCGAGGACATGGAGCGGGAACTGGCCGCCCTGACGACGGCGGCCCCCCTCGATCTGCGGGTCAACACCCTGAAGGCCACGCGGGAGGAGGCGAAGGATGCCCTGGTTGCCCTTGGTCTGAACGTCGTGGAAACACCGCTGTCGCCGCTGGGCCTGCGGCTCGGCACGCGGGTGGACCTGGCCGCGCAGGAGGTGTTCCGCGACGGGCGGGTCGAGGTTCAGGACGAGGGCTCGCAGGTGGTCGCCCTGCTGACGGGAGCCCGGCCGGGCCAGGCGGTGGTGGACTACTGCGCCGGCGCCGGCGGCAAGACCCTGGCCCTGGCGGCGGCGATGGGGAACCGGGGCCGGCTGGTGGCCCTCGACGTCTCCGTCGGGCGCATCGACCGCTCGGCGGTGCGGCTGAAGCGGGCTGGCGTGCACAACGTCACCCGCCGCGTGCTGGAGGGCGACAACGACCGCTGGCTGAAGCGCGCGGCCGGCCAGTATGACCGGGTGCTGGTGGACGTCCCCTGCACCGGCACCGGCACCTGGCGCCGCAATCCCGATGCCCGGTGGCGGCTCGATCCCGCCGACGTCGCCGAACTGGTGGAGCGTCAGGCCCGCATCCTGGCCGCGGCGGCCCGGTTGGTGAAGCCCGGCGGCCGGCTGGTCTATGCCACCTGCTCGATCCTGCACGAGGAGAACGAGGACCAGATCCGCCGCTTCCTCGATGACCGACCGGACTTCCATCCCCTGCCCCTGGCGGAGGCCTGGTCCGACGCCGTCGGCGCCCCCTGGCCGGGAGCGGACGGCGACGCCCTGACCCTGAGCCCCGCCCGCAACGGCACCGACGGCTACTTCGCGGCGGTTCTGGCGCGGGATGGCAGCCAATAGTACCGTCGGCCTCCAACCGGCTGAACCGGACGGCGCCATGGTGAAGGGGTTGGACCTCCGGAGCAATTCGCGAAACGAAAAAATGTAACAGGTGCATTACAAATTCTTTCAATGCGAGAATTGACCAGGCGGCTATATCCGGTTACGATCACTCCATCGAGAACGTCGTTCAAGGAGGACACGGATGAAGAGCATTCTCCATTCCGTCGCGGCAATCGCCCTGGTGGCGGGCACCATGTATGCCGGCACGGCCCAGGCTGCCGGGAGCTGTGAACGGAACCTCAAGGAGGTCAAGGCCGCCTGGCAGAACCACAAGGATCGGGGGTCCCACCCCGGCCAGAACGAGTCCCCGACGAAGGAGACGATCCAGAGCGTCATCGACCATGCCGAAAAGGACTGTGTCGCCGGCAAGAATGAAGAGGCCAATGAAAACATCAACTTGGCCAGGCGCCACATGGGCCTCCCAGAAGTCAAGACCGGAAAATGATGTGATGCGGTTTCCGGAAGATCCGAATGGATTTGACGGGCTGCGCCGTATAATCTGATCGCTTCCCGCAGGAAAAAGCCCTCCCCCTCGATGGGGGAGGGTTGGGAGGGGGTGGCAGTGAAGCGCGTACAGACGGCATTATATTCGCACCAAAGCAGAGTTCATTGGCTTACATATATACAGATACTTGCGGCACCGCCACCCCCACCCAACCCTCCCCCATCGAGGGGGAGGGCTTAAATTTGCTGGAAACCTGTGTGCATGCGTAGCCTCCGGGGGCAGAGGGAGTAGATTACTAGAAGTGCTCTCACGCATAAAGGCCTGACAGGCGGAATGGGTCATGAACGAATCGGGTACAGTGAACCCGGGTGGCGGTCTGCCCCGCATCGTCGTCGTCGATGACGATGCCGAGATCCGCGCCCTGACCAGCCGTTCGCTGAGCCAGCATGGCTTCTCGGTGACGACGGTCGCGGATGGTGGGGCCCTGCGGCGGGTCCTCGGCGAGGAGGCGTGCGACCTGATCGTCCTCGACCTCATGCTGCCGGGCGAAAGCGGCCTCGACATCTGCCGCGAAATCAGGGGCGGGCTGAACGTGCCCATCATCATGCTGACGGCGCTGGGCGAGGAGAGTGACCGGGTGGTGGGGCTGGAGATGGGCGCCGACGACTACCTGGCCAAGCCGTTCAGCACCCGCGAGCTGGTGGCCCGCATTCGCGCCGTCCTGCGCCGGACCACCGGGTCGGCGGCGGCGGGGACCGGCGACTATCGCTTCGGCGGCTGGACGCTGGAGGTGGTGCGGCGCCGGCTCATGTCCCCCGACGGGACCGTCGTCCGCCTGACCGGCGCCGAGTTCGACCTTCTGCTCGCCTTCCTCGACCATGCCCAGGCGGTGTTGTCGCGGGACCAGTTGTCGGAGATCACCAGGGGGCGGTCGCCGCACCTTTTCGATCGCTCCATCGACGTGCTGATCGGCCGGCTGCGGCGGAAACTGGAGCCGGATCCCCGCGAGCCAACCCTTTTGCAAACGGTACGGAATGGGGGCTATGTCCTTTCGGCTGCTGTCGAGCGTGGTTAGAGCGGTTTCCGATGTGATCGGAAAATGTTCGAGGGCCGCCGACCGGCTCGGTACCCGGGTGGTGTGGGCGGTGGTCGCCGTCGTCGTGCTGTCGCAGGCGGTGAGCCTCGGTTTCTTCTACATCGAGGGGCTCGACTCCCATACCCGGCAGCACGCGACGGACCTCGGCACCCGGGTCGCCGCCGCGGTCGGCCTGCTCGAGGGCATGCCCGAGGAAAGCTGGCCGGCCCTCCTGGCGGCCATGTCGGGCACGGGCATGTCCGCCACGGTGGAGACGTCGCCGCCGGAGACCATGGCGCCGTTCGCCCAGCACCGCGCGGAACGCCTGATCATCGAGGAAATCTCGCGCCGCCTGCCCAGCCATGGCGGGACCCCTCTGGTGGTCTACTGTCGCCTGTCCAGAGACGCCGCGGAGCGTTCGGCCGCGGCGGCCGCGACGCTCGACATTCTCGACGCCCTGCACCTGCACGACCTGGCCGGCACCGACCAGGTCAGCATCGGCCTGCGCATCCGGGGCGATCGCTGGCTCAGGGTAACCGCCATCATGACCTCGCCGCACGAGGTGTGGTCGGTGCGCTACATGGCGTCGCTGATCGGAGCGGCGGTGGCGGCGGTGGCGCTGGCGGCCTGGCTGACCCGGCGGCTGACCGCGCCGCTGGCCCGCATCGCCGCGGCGGCCGAAACGGTCGGACTGGATGATCTCACGGCCAGCGTGGCCGAGGATGGACCCGAGGAGGTGCGGCGCCTTGCCCAGGCCATCAACCGCATGCAGGCGCGGCTGCGGACCGTCATGGGCGAGCGGCTGCACCTGATGGCCGCCATCGCCCACGACTACGGCACGCTGATCACCCGCATCCGGCTGCGCGGCGAGGCCCTGGCGGGGGGAGAGGCCCTGGGGGGAGAGGATCGGCGATTCATCCTGCGCGACCTCGACCTGATGAAAGACATGGTCTCGACGACGCTCGCCTTCGTGCGCGGCCAGGGCGATACGGAAGCGGTGGAGCTGGTCGACCTCGCCGACCTGGTGCAGACGGTGTGCGACGAGCGGACGGACGCCGGCGACGCCATCACCTATCGGGGACCGGATCGCCTAAAGTGCCGCTGTCAGCCGGTGGCCATGGTGCGGGCGGTGTCGAACCTGATCGGCAATGCCGTCAAGTACGCCGGCCGGGCCGACGTGTCGCTGGAGAATGCGGGCGACACGGCGCGGATCGTCATCGAGGACGACGGCCCCGGAATCCCCGAGGCGGAGTTCGAGAAGGTGTTCGAGCCCTTCTACCGGGTGGACAAGGCGCGCTCGCTCAGTCCCGGCGGTGTCGGGCTCGGGCTGGCCATCGCCCGCGACGTGCTGCGCCGGCACGGCGGCGACGTGACGCTGGCCAACCGGGAGGGCGGCGGCCTGCGGGCCTCGGCCCTGTTGCCGCTTGCCACATGAACAAAGCAGAAGCCTAAGTTCACCTAAACATCGGGATCACGGCATTGCGGTTCAGCTTTCCCGCGCCCGTGAGAGGCAATTCGGTGACCGGACGGATTTGCCTGGGAACCTTGTAGTCAGCCAGATAGTCCCGGCAAAACGCCCTGAGTTCATCGTCCGCGATGCTCTTGCCGGTGTGAAAAACCACGAGCGCGACCGGGACCTGTCCCCATCTGGCGTCGGGAATGCCGGCACAGATCGCCCCGGCGACGGCGGGATGCTTCATCAGGGCCTGCTCGATCTCCTCCGGGGAGATGTTTTCTCCCCCGGAGATGAACATGTTGTCGGCCCGCCCCTTGATGTATATCAGGCCATCCTGGTCCTGTACGGCCAGATCTCCCGTATAGATCCAGCCGTCCTGATCGATGACCTTCCCGGTTCGCGCCTGGTCATGGAGGTAGCCGTCAAAATTATGCGGGCTGCGCAGGCATAGAACGCCCGTTTCGCCGGGTTTGACGTCACGCCCTGACACCTGATCGACGATCCTGGAGTCACAATGGAACATGGACGTGCCGATGCTCGCCGAGTTCGTCAGCAGTTCTTCCATGGAGTCGGAGCGGGGGATATAGGCATAATTGGACGGGCCGGCCTCGGTCATTCCGTAGGTCTGACTGATTGGAACGCCCTTATCCAGGAAGGTTTGCATCACGGCTTTCGAGCAGGGAGCGGCGGCCGTGGTGATGGCCTTCACCCTGGAGAAATCGGTTTCCGCGAATTTGGGGTGGGCGATCATGAACTGAAGCATGGCCTCGACCGCGCCAAAGTTCTCGACGCGTCCGTCATGGATCAGCTCAAGCACCAGGCCGGGATTGAACTCACGCATCAGGACGCCCGTGACGCCGGCATGAAACAGCGGCGTAAGGGTGTTCCATCCGCCAATATGAAAGAATGGAAACGTGATGAGGACGCTCTTGTAAGGACCGACGATCCCGGTCGCAAGGATATCTACTGAATTCCAGACCATCTGCCGATGAGATACGATGCAGATCTTCGGCACGGCGGTCGTCCCGCCGGTATGGACGTACAGGCTGGTCTCATTCATCCCAAGCGGAATGTTGACCTCTCTGGGAGGCGACTTCAAAATGACCGTCTCAAATATGTTCTGACCATCGTCGATGTTGACCACCGAACGGACCGAGGAGGGAAGCGACAGGGTCGAGATCAGTTCGGCAAATTGATTTTCATGGAAAAAGGCGCCTGGCTTGAGACGAGCCAACAGGTCGTCCAATTCCGGCTTTTTCAAACGGTGACTCAATGGGGCGAGGATGATCCCCAATTTTCCGCAGGCCATGTAAATGTCAATGGCTTCAATCCGGTTGCGGCAGATCAGTGCAAGAACATCGCCTTTACGCAGTCCGAGCACGTCGGTCAGATAGACTCCCACCCGACAGGCCCGGTCGTTCATATCCCGATATGTGTACGAAGCCTTGGTAAACGAGTCATAAAGGGCGACACGATTGGGCGTCTGAGCCGCGCGGCGTCCCGCCCAGTTTCCAACCCAGTCCATGGGCAGATCGTCATAACTTTGACCAAACCCCATCTTTCACTCCATAGCCAGATCAAACACGCCCTTGGCCTAAGACGGTATCAGATTATCTGGTAACCGAAAAATGAAAATTCGTTTCGAGTGAGAACGCATGCGTGCAACGCCCCATGGGTCGGGGACCAATAAGGCGCGGTCTCTGCCAAGGTCGCCGCAACGAATTAAGGACACGATGCAAAATAACCGCACCATCTCGCTTGTCCCCCGGCCCGTCCGCGGCGTTGCGCCAGGGGTTGCGTACCGCGGGTACGCGCCCCCTGTCGCGCCTGGCGGACGGGCCGGTGTCCCGCGCGATCTGGCGCGGTTATTTTGCATCGTGTCCTTACGGAAAATTGGTTGCACGGTCGACCGGACAGCAGTGATATTCGTCCGGGACCGCTCCGACTGCCACACCCTGCGGACCCGTCGGCGGAGGATGGATCGTGCTGCGCAAAGCCTATGACCGGACGATGAAACTCGCCGCGCACCGCCATGCCCTGTGGTGGCTCTCGGTGGTGTCGTTCGTCGAAAGCTCGGTGTTTCCCATTCCCCCGGACGTGCTGCTCATTCCCATGACGCTGGCCGACCGGCGGCGGGCCTGGTGGTATGCCGCCGTGTGCACGGTGTCCTCGGTGGTCGGGGGGTTCCTGGGCTACGCCATCGGCTACTGGCTGTTCGAGACGGTGGGCCGCGCCATCATCGACTTCTACCACCTTCAGACCAAGTTCGCCGCGTTTCAGGAGACCTTCAACCACTACGGCGGCTGGATCGTGCTGGCCAAGGGCATGACGCCGATTCCCTACAAGCTGATCACCATCACCGCCGGGGTCACCAAGCTTGATCTGGTGGTGTTCACGCTGGCGTCGCTGGGTTCGCGGGCGATCCGCTTTTTCCTGGTCGCCGGACTGCTGTGGTGGTTCGGCGATCCGATCCGCGAGTTCATCGAGCGTCGCCTCGCCCTCGTCACCACCCTGTTTCTCGTGTTTCTGGTGGGTGGGTTCCTGATTCTCAAGGTGCTGTGATATGGAGCGTGCCGCCCGGGAGCGCTCCGCCCGCCGAATGGTTGCCGCCGCGATCCTGGCGTCGTGCCTGGCGGTCCTTGGCGCCGCGCTGGTGTTTCAGTATGGGTTCGGACTCGAGCCCTGCCCCCTCTGCCTGATGGAGCGCGTTCCCTGGGCGGTGGCCGCCGTGCTGGCCGGGGCGGTGCTGGTGCCACGTGTTGGCCCGATCGCCGGGCGTTATCTGGTGTCTCTGTGCGCCCTGGCGTTCCTGGTCAACGCCGGCATCGCCTTTTACCACGTGGGCGTCGAGGGGCACTGGTGGGTCTCGGCCGTGTGCAGCGCCTCGAGCGCCACCGCCGATATCGGATTCGCGACTCTGGCCGACCTGGAGCGGGCCCTGGAGAGGCCGGCCGAGGTGCCGTGCGACCGGGTGCAGTGGACTCTGTTCGGCCTTTCCCTGACCGGCTACAATCTGCTGGCGTCGCTGGTCCTGGCCGTGGCCAGTGGTGGCGCCGCCCTGCGAACGACCTGGTGGAGGACGACCGATGCGCGATGATACCGAGACCCCCCGCCGTGGGCTGCGCCGCCTGCCGGGCGACCCGCCGCGGCGGGAGATTCTCGCCCGCATGGTCCGGGTCAACCAGGCGGGCGAGTACGCGGCGATGCGCATCCATCAGGGGCAGCTCGCCGTTCTCGGCAGTCGCTCCGGCGGTGCCGTCCTGAAGGAGATGACGTCCCGGGGAGAGGAGCACCTGCGGACCTTCGACCGCATCATGGTGGAGCGGCGCGTCCGTCCCACCCTGCTTCAGCCCCTCTGGCATGTCCTGGGCTTTGCGCTGGGGGCGGGAACCGCCTTTCTCGGCGAGAAGGCGGCCATGGCCTGCACGGTGGCCCTCGGGGAGGTGATCGAGGAGCAGCTTGCCGGTCAGGTGGAGGCCCTGGGTGCCGACGAACCGGCCCTGCGCGAGACCATCGAGCGCCATCGCGAGGACGAAAACGGTCTCCGCGACATCGGTCTCGCCAACGGCGCCACCCAGCACCCGGCCTATCCGATCCTGAGCGCGGCGATCCGGACGGGCTCGCGGATGGCCGCCTGGCTGTCCACGCGACTCTGATGATGGAGGGCGGCGACCTCGCCTTGAAACTCGACCTGGCGTCGTCGCTGGTGGACCAGGGGCACTACGGCGAGGCGGAGGTGCTGTGCCGTTTCCTCAGCCGTCTGGCCCCGGCCCACCCCGTGCCGTTCTATCTGCTGGGGGTCATCGCCTTCCACCGGGAGGATGTGGACGGCGCCGAGACGGCGCTACGGGAGGCCATCGCCCGGAACGCCGATGTTGCCGGGTTCCACGAAACCCTGGGCCGGGTCCTGCGCCGCCGGGATCGTCACGCCGAGGCCGCGGCATGCTTCGAGCGGGCGCTGGACCTCGATCCCTCCGACGGTGTCGTCCATGGACAGCGTGCCGCCTGCCTGGAGGCCCTGGGGGATCGCCCGGGGGGCCTCGTCCACCATCGCCGCGCCGCCGAGCTGGCGCCTGGGGATGGCGCCGTGCGTCTCGCCACGGGCCAGTCGCTGCTGAAATCCGGTCACCCCGAGGAGTCATTGGATCACCTGCGGGCGGCCATGGCGGCCTCTCCCGCCGATCCGATTCCGGTCATCCTGCTCGCCCGAACTCTGCGGGACCTGAGCCGTCCGCTGGAGGCGACGGAGACGCTGCGGCGTTTCCGCCTGGCCAGCGGGCGGACCATGTGTCGCGTCAACGAAGCCTCCTGGCTTCTGTCGGCGATTCCCCGTTCGCACGGGGAGATGCTCGCCGATCGTCGCGCCTACGAGGAGGCCATCGCCGCCCTCGAGCACGAGGACTGCCCGCTGGTGCTCGACGACCTGATCATGGCCGGAACCAACTTTTTCGGCGCCTATCAAGGGGTGGACGATGTGGAGTATCAGCGCCGCATCGCCCGGTTCTACCTGCGCAATTGCCCCGACCTGGCCTGGGAGGCGCCGCTGTTGCGCCAACGCACCGAGGGGCGCGTTCGTGTTGGTTTCGTCTCCACCAACCTGTTCGGCCATACGGTGGGCAAGCTGTTCTGTGGCCTGATCGCCAGGCTGGACCGCTCCCGCTTCGAGGTGACGGTGTTCTCCGATCGGGACCTGGAGGGGGAGATCGGTCGGATCATCGGCGCCACCGCCGATCGCTTCGCCGTGATTCCGGGCGACATCCGCGGGGCGCGGGAGATGATCGCCGAAGCGGGGCTCGATCTCATGTTCTATCCCGACATCGGCATGAGTTCGTTGACCTATTTCCTCGCCTTCAGCCGACTCGCGTCGGTGCAGTGCGTCGGCTGGGGACATCCGATTTCCACCGGAATTCCGACCATCGACCATTTCATATCGTCGGTTGACCTGGAGACGGATGACCCCGTGCCTGCCCAGTCCCACTACTCCGAGCACCTGGTGCGCCTCAAGCTTCTGCCCGCCTATCTGGTCGCACCCGCCCCCCCGGCCGAGGGCTCCGGTCCGGATCTTGGCTTTGCCCGCGGCCGCAGGATTTATTGCTGCGTGCAATCCCTGTTCAAAGTCCATCCCGACTTCGACCCGCTGCTGCGGGGGATTCTGGAGGGGGATCCGGATGGCGTCGTCGTGTTCCTGTCCGGTACGTATCCCCGGTGGGAGGGCCTGCTGCGGGAACGCTGGCGTGCCCTCGGTCGCGACGCTTCGGAACGCGTCTTCTTCCTGCCGCGGCAGTCGCAGGGCGGGTTCCTCGGCCTTGTCCGGTCGGCGCATGTGATTCTCGACACGCCCTGTTTCTGCGGCGGCATGACCACCTTCGAGACCCTGGCCGTGGGAGGCGTGGTGGTTACCTGGCCCAACACCATCCTGATGCCGTCGCGGGTGACCGCCGCCTATTACCGCCAGATCGGGGTGACCGACCTGATCGCGCGCGACGCCGATGACTACGTGCGTCTGGCGCTGCGGACGGCCCGGGACGCGGACTTCCGCGCCGACGTGGTGGGGCGCATCCGTGCCGGCATGCCCCGGCTGGAGCAGCGGCAGGACGTGCCGGCGATGTTCGAGGCGTTCTTCCTCGAGGCTCTGAAAGCCTGAAAGCATTTTTTCAGCCTCTGACGGCGGGCGCGCGCACATCCTGTCCGCCTGGCTGGTGACCCATCCGTTTCGGTTTCTTTCTGTTGACCATGGTGCGGGATGCGCTAGACTTCCGTGCAGGTCATCGTCCCGGGTTACAACCGCATGCACTGGCCGCCCCCGAGGACATGGAAACAAGATGGTATTTCCACGGAGGCACCATGTCAAACGCCCGGGACGCGGATTTCCTGCAAACGCCGGAGTACAAGGCCGAAAAGACCCTCATCGATAAGGAGCGTCCGACGGGGATGAAGGACCGGCCCATGGCCGGCCTCGCCCTGTCGGGAGGCGGCATACGTTCCGCCTCGTTCTGCCTCGGGGTGATCGAGGCGCTGCAGAGCAAGGGAAAGCTCGACTGCTTCGACTACCTGTCCACGTCGTCCGGCGGCGGCTATGCCGGCTCGGCCCTGACCTGGCTGAAGCGGTGCAAGCCGGAGGATAAGTTGGGGGACAAGCTGGGGGGCTTCCTGAAGGCCCTGCGCTCCCACGGCAACTATCTCGATCCGGGACAGCGACTTGACGCGCCCTCGCTGATCGCGGTGGTCCTGCGGGCGATGGTGGCCAATCTGTTCGTCTATGGCGGCCTGATCGCGGTGGTAATGTACATTTTCCGCGATGTTGGGATTTATCCGTCCATTGGCATAAGTCCTCTCCTGTGTTGGGTGGTTGGACTGGCGTGTCTCTTCGCCCTTTCGTCGCTAGCCTACGCGTTGGCCACCGGGCTGTCCCATGAACTTACCCGGAAGTGGCGCTACAAGGTGCGACTCCTATGGCAGATGTGGGGTGGACGCGCGGTTGCCGTCATCGTCGGCCTGGCGGTCATCGGTAGTGTTCCCATACTGGACGAAATGCTTCGGATACTCATGGGGGGTGGGCTTTCCGACGGTGAAAGCGAGCTTTCCCGTGTCGCCGCCGGCGTGGTGTCACTGCTGACCGGATTGTGGGCCGCCGTCAGCAAGTTCCAGGGGGGACTGGCCGGAAACGGCGACAGCAAAAAGGCCTGGTACTCGCCGCTGGTGATCCCCATCGCCGCCCTCCTGGCGGTTCTTGGCGTCCTTCTCATCAGTTATCGGGTGGCTCTGCACCTTGATGCCCTGACTGCCGCCATCATTTTCGTCTTCGTCATGGTCGTGGCGGTGAAGGGAGACGTCAACCTGGTGTCGTTGCACCGCATGTATCGCGACCGTCTGATGGAGACCTTCCTTCCAGACTGCACGAACTACGACAGAGAGTCCTGGCAGCCGGCAACCGTCGCCAACGAGGCGAAACTGAGCGAATTCACGCAGCGTCCCTACCACCTGCTCAACACCAACGTGGTGCTGCTGGACTCCACCAACACCCGGATACGCGGTCGGGGTGGTGACAGTTACATCCTGTCGCCACTGCATTCGGGTTCGGTCTCGACGGGGTGGCATCCGACCGGAGACATTGACGGCAAGGGGACCAAGGACGGCATGACGCTCGCCACCGCCATGGCCATCTCGGGTGCCGCGGTCAATGCCCACGTCGGCAGCGACTCGCAGCCGGGGATCCTGCGCAACCCGGCGGTGTCGTTCCTGATCTCCCTGTTCGGCCTGCAACTGGGCGTGTGGGTCAGTAACCCGAACAAGTCGGGCAAAACCCCGAATTTCCTGGTGCCCGGGGTGAACGCGCTGCTGGGACGCGGCCTCAGGACGACCGCCTGGTTTCACATGCTCACCGACGGCGGCCATTTCGACAACACCGGCATCTACGAACTGGTACGTCGTCGCGTCGGTCTGATCGTCGCCGTGGACGGCTCGGCCGACAGGGGGTGCATATTCGACGATCTCGGCGCGGCGATCGAGAAGGTTCGCGTGGACTTCGGCGTCACCATCAGCTTCCCGGGAGGAGCCGGCGGCTCCCTGGCCGACTTGAAGGCCAATACCCCCAGCCAGAGTTTCCCCGGTATCGAGACGGCGTCGCGTGGCTGGGTTGTCGGAGTGATCCAGTATCCGCCTATTAACGGCGTATTGCCGCCGCCGGGACGCCTCATCTACATCAAGTCCACCCTGGTGGAGAAGCTACCGACCCATGTCTACGCCTACGCTGCGGCCAACAAGGACTTCCCCAATCAGAGCACGGCGGATCAGTTCTTCGACGAGTTCCAGCTGGAGAGCTATCTCGCCCTCGGCCAGGCCATCGGCGGGGAGGCGGCCGTCGACATCTGCACGCCCGGGGAGGCATAATCACCCGGAACAGGACCGGCGGCGAGCGGATTGAAGGCGACGCGGATCAACATCGAACTGGTCCGCGTCCGCATTTCATGGGAGACTGGCGCACACGGTCCAGGGGACCGGATCGCCGAATGGAGCAGACGATGGCGCCACCTGTTGATGATCCGAACCTGATTGCCGCCGCCCTGCCGGTGGCGGCGACGGCGCTTGCCGGGAATGGGGAGTACGAGACGGCCAAGGACATCGCCCAGATGGCGCTGGAAATCGCCGATGAGTGGGAGCGGACGCGCAAGCGTGAGGAAATGAACCGCCCCCACAAGACCCGCCGGCCCCGGTGGTGAAGGCCTTCTTCATGCCGGGTTGAAGCAGCACTCGGCGCACATCGACGGTGACGACTCGAAATAGGACCGTAGCCAGGCCTGTACCGCCGGCCGGCTCCAGGCGTCGGCGAAGGGCTGGGTGGTGACGCTGGTCAACCCCAGCAGAGTCGGGTCGCTCACCGTGCAGCACGGAGTCAGGTATCCCTCCACGGTGACGAATGGCGCCGCCAGCGGTCGGCCGCAGCGGGCGCCCGAGTCGCCATTCCCCCGCTCCGCCAGGGTGATGCGCAGGTTGGGCAACTGCGGGGTCAGGTCGTCGATGTCGCGTCGAAGCGACACGATCTCGTCGTCGTCGAGCGCTGCCGAGCGGTCCCGTGGTCCCTCGCGGTAGTCGATGACCGGCTGGATCTCGACGCCAAAGAGCCCCATGGCATTGAGCGTGCGCAGCGTCGTCGGAATGTCGTCACGGTTGAGGCGACTCGCGACGATGGAAATCAGCAGCGGCTTAAAGACGGCGGCCAGACGCTCCAGGCGGGTGAGCAGCTTGTCCACCCGGGTGCCGGACCGGCAGCGCTCGGCGATATCGGGGGCCAGCGAATCGATGGAGACGCTGAGCCGATTTAGCCCGGCGGCAGCCAGGTCCAGGAAGAAGGGAACGTCGTGCCCCAGAAGATTGGTGTTGATGGTCACGAATCGGAATTTTCCCGATCCGTGGGCCACCGCGACCAGCTCGGCGATATGGGGGTGCAGCGTCGGCTCGCCGGTGCCCTGCGGCACCAGCACGTTGGCCGGCGGACAATGATCGATGATGGCGGTGAAATCGGCGACGCTCATGTGACGATCCACCCAGCGCCCCGCCTCCATGTCCACCGTGCGCTGACACTGAGAGCACTTGAGATTGCACAACGTGGTAATCTCTATCTGTAGCCGCGACAGGGCCAGGGGCGGGCGCAGCAGGTACCCGGCCAGCTCCGAGTCGCGCAGATGCCGTCCATCCGCAAACGCCGCGTCCACCATCCGCAGCCACGCGAGGCCGTCGCCGCTCATGGTCGCCGCCTGGCCGAAGCTGCGTGCCGCCTCCAGCGTCTGCCCCCGCGCCAGGTTGAATCTGCCCAGCGTCGTGCGGAACGTCGGCTGGTCGGGAGCCACCGCCACCGCCTTTTCGATGAGGGTGAGTCCCTCCGTGACCCGGTCGGTCTGGCTGGCGATGATCCCCAGCAGATGAAGCGCGTCGGCATGCTCCGGCACGACCTCGAGGATGCGGCGGTACAGCGCCTCGGCCTCGGCGAGCCGGCCGGCCCGATGGTGGTCGATGGCGGCGGCGATGGCGTCGTCGATGGTCATGGCTTTCCTCGTTTCCACGGGCATTCAGAGCCTGAAAATGAATTCGGAACCTATACTCCCTCTCCCCCTCGAGGGGGAGAGGGCCGGGGTGAGGGGGTGGGGCAACCGGCAAGGTCCTTGGGGCCTCTCCCCCCCTCACCCAACCCTCTCCCCCCGGAAGAGGGGGGAGAGGGCTTTTTATGGTCGTGGTGCCGATACATTTTCAGCCTCTCAGCCGACAGTGGACGAAACCCGGCGGTCGGCGTATAAGGCGGATTGGGAATGTTGACAATATCTTGCGCAGAATAATCAGGCCATGTTCGATATCAAGTGGATACGGGACAATCCCGAACAGTTTGACCGGGGGCTGACGCGACGTGGGTTGAAACCCCTGTCGGCCCAGGTGCTCGACCTTGACCGCCGCCGCCGCGAGGCGCTGAGCGAGGCGCAGGCCATCCAGACCCGCCGCAATCGGCTGGCCAAGGACATCGGCGCCGCCAAGGGACGGGGCGAGGACGTGACGGCGCTGCTCGACGAGGTGGCCGCCGACAAGGAAGACCAGGCCGACGCCGAGGAACACGCCCGGCAACTCGGGGAGCAGTTGGAGGGCCGCAGCGGCCTTCTGATGTCCCTCCCCAATCCGCCGGCCGACGACGTGCCCGACGGTCCCGATGAGGGCGCCAACCGGGAACTGAGGCGCTGGGGCGAGCCGCCGGCCTTCGACTTCGCGCCGAAGGAGCACGACGACCTCGGCGTGGCCCTTGGCCTGATGGACTTCGAGAGCGCCGCCAAGCTGTCGGGAACCCGTTTCGTGGTGCTGAAGGGGGCCCTGGCGAGGCTGGAGCGGGCGCTGGCGGCGTTCATGCTCGACCTCCACACCACCGAATTCGGCTACACCGAGGTCAACCCCCCGGCACTGGTGCGCGACGAGGCCATGTTCGGCACCGGACAGTTGCCCAAGTTCGAGATCGACCTGTTCCAGACGACGACGGTCGATGCCGGCAAGCTGGCGGCGGAGGCCGAGCACCGGGCCGAAAAGATCATCATGGACATGATGGACAGAGGAGCGGAACTGGACGGCCTGGAGGGCGAGGCCAAGCGAAAGTTCCTTATGTTCATCAAGAAACAGACGTCGTTCGCGACGATGTCGAATGCCGTGTCCAGGCGGTACTGGCTGATACCGACCGCCGAAGTGCCGCTGACCAACATGGTTGCCGACGAGATTCTTCCCGAGTCCTCGCTGCCCCGGCGCTCCGTGGCCAAGACCTGGTGTTTCCGCTCCGAGGCGGGCGCCGCCGGCAAGGACACCCGCGGCATGATCCGCCAGCACCAGTTTACCAAGGTGGAACTGGTCTCCATCGCCCACCCCGATCACTCGGCGGCCGAGCACGAGCGCATGACCGCCTGCGCCGAGGAGGTGCTGAAACGGCTGAAGCTCCCCTATCGCGTGGTGCTGCTGTGCACCGGCGACATGGGCTTCTCGGCCTGCAAGACCTACGATATCGAGGTGTGGCTGCCGGGTCAGGGGCGGTACCGCGAGATATCGAGCTGTTCCAACTGCGGCGACTTCCAGGCCCGGCGCATGAAGGCCCGGTTCAAGAGCCCCGGGGACAAGGGCACCCGCTTCGTCCACACCCTGAACGGGTCGGGCCTGGCCGTGGGTCGGACCCTGGTCGCGGTGCTGGAGAACTACCAGCGGGCCGATGGCTCGGTGGTGGTGCCCGAGGCACTGCGTCCGTACATGGGGGGGCTCGAGGTGGTGACGCCCCATGTATAGCCCGATCGCCAATCTCGCGAAGGCGCGGATACTCATCTCCAACGATGACGGCATCGAGTCCCCGGGAATCAGGCTTCTCGAGAAGGTGGCGCGATCAATCTCGAAGGACGTGTGGGTGGTGGCGCCGGAAACCGAGCAGAGCGGCGCCGGCCACTCCCTCACCCTCCATCGGCCGCTACGCTGGCGGCCGGTGTCGCGGCGGCGCTTCGCCGTCGATGGCACCCCCACCGACTGCGTGCTGCTGGCGGTCCACCACTTCCTCAAGGACCGCGGACCCGACCTGGTGCTGTCGGGGATCAATCGCGGCGGCAATCTGGGCGAGGACGTGCACTACTCGGGCACGGTGGCGGCGGCCATGGAGGGAACCCTGCTGGGCGTCCGCTCCATCGCCATGAGCCAGCTGTTCGCCTCGCCGGCGACCCCCAAGTGGGCCACCGCCGAGCGCTGGGCGCCCGAGGTCATCCGCCGCCTGGCCGGCTCCGAGTGGCCCCAGCACGTGCTGGTCAACGTCAACTTTCCCGACGTCGCCGCCGACGAGGTCCACGGCATCGAGGTGGTGCGCCAGGGCAAGCGCAAGATCGGCGACCAGATCGACGAGCGGATCGACCCGCGCGGGCGGCCCTACATCTGGATCGGCGGCCTGCGCAACGAGGACCGCAATGTGCGCGGCACCGATCTCGAGGCAATCTACCGTGGCTCGGTGACGGTCACGCCGCTGTGCGTGGATCTGACCGATCTGCGCACCATGGAGGTCCTGGAAAAGGTCTGCCGGTGAGTCTCGACGCGCGCAAGATCCGCCTCATCATGGAATTGCGGCAGTCGGGGATCGTTGATCTCCGCGTGCTGGAGGCGATGGAGCGCACTCCGCGCGAGCACTTCGTGCCCGAGCCGTTCCAGGACCAGTCCTACCAGAACCGGGCGCTGCCTCTCGGCCATGGCCAGACCATCAGCCAGCCGCTGGTGGTGGCGGAAATGACCCAGGCCCTGGCCCTGGGCGAGCGCATGAAGGTGCTGGAGATCGGCACCGGCTCCGGCTATCAGGCGGCCATTCTGGCCCGGCTGTGCCGGCGGGTCTACACGGTGGAGCGCCACCGGCCGCTCCTGCGCGAGGCCATCCTGCGCTTCGAGCATCTGCGCCTGCACAACATCACCACCCGCGTCGGCGACGGCACCAGGGGCTGGCACGAGCAGGCCCCCTTCGACCGCATCCTGGTCACCGCCGCCGCCGAGACGATTCCCGAGGCCATGATCGACCAGCTCGCCAAGGGCGGCCTGATGGTGCTGCCGCTGGTGCGCTCGGCCAGCGACCAGCACATCGTGCGGGTGCGGCGGACGGAGACCGGCTATGACACCGAACGCCTGAGCCCCGCCCGCTTCGTCCCCCTGGTCGCCGGCGCCCTGCCCGAGGACCTGGAATGGGCCCTCACCCGCCACCGCCGGCAGGGGTGAGAAGCATCAATTCAGCCCGTTCAGCATCGGGAAGGTCCGGATCAGCCAGCCGGAGGCCTCGGTCAGGGAGCCGGTGAGGACGGCGAGGCCGGTCAGCACCAGCAGGCCGCCCATGACCATCTCCACCGTGCCCAGATGGTGGCGGAAACGGGCGAGGAAGCCCATGAACCGCCCGGCCACCAGCGCCGCCACCAGGAACGGAACGCCGAGTCCAAGGGCAAAGGCGGCCAGCAGTTCCACCCCATGCCACAGGCTGTCGTCGCTGCCGGCCACCATCAGGATGGCGCTCAGCACCGGACCGACGCATGGGGTCCAGCCGAAGCCGAACGCGAGGCCGATCACGAAGGCGCCGATCATCCCCGCCGGCCGGGAGGTCAGATGGATCCTTCGCTCCACGTCCAGAAAGCCCAGGCGGACCACCCCGGCATAGTGCAGGCCGAGCACCACGATCGCCGCTCCGCCGGCCATGGACAGCCAGTCTCGCGACTCCGCCAGCGCCTGGCCGAGGGACGTCGCCGCCGCCCCCATGAGCACGAATACGAGCCCGAGGCCGCCGACGAACGCCAGTCCCGCCGCCAGGATCCGCCGGTTGCCGCCCACCGATCGCCGTGGCCCGGTCAGGTCGTCGAGGGTCATGCCGCTGATGAAGCAGAGATAGGCCGGCACCAGCGGCAGGATGCAGGGCGACAGGAACGTCAGCATGCCGGCCCCGGCCGCCGCGGCGAGCGATACGTCGAACGGATCCATCACCCGCCCCCACCCATGGTCGCGAGGTTGCAGCCGCGGCCCAAAATGCTTAGATTTCCAGCGACCACGACGGACCCCGAGGAGAGCGGCAGATGACACAGGACGGGATCACCCTCACCGAAAGCGCGGCCCGGCGCGTCCGCCATCTCATCGACGGCGAGGGCAATCCGGCGATGATGCTGCGCATCAGCGTTTCCGGCGGCGGCTGCTCGGGATTCCAGTACGGGTTCGCCCTCGACGATCGCACGGAGACCTCCGACCGGCTGTTCGAGCAGCGTGGCGTCCGGGTGGTGGTGGACGAGGTTTCCCTCGACCTTTTGCGGGGTGCTGAACTGGACTTCGTCGAGAGCCTGATGGGGTCCGCGTTCTTCCTGCGCAACCCCAATGCCACGTCCACCTGCGGCTGCGGCTCGTCGTTCTCCGCCTGACAATCGCATCACCAGTTCTTGCACCGCGCCTGGGTGCGACGATAGCTTTCCGCGGTGTCGATCGAGGCATTGGTCCGGTTCTGCTCTTCCTTGAAGGCAGTCACTTCCGGTGCCAGCTTGTCCTGGAGGATCTTCATCGCCAGGGACCTGCTTTTGGCAAGATCATTGACGATGATGGGAAAACGGGTCACCGCCCTTTCCAGCTTGGCGCGAATATACGGAGTATGACGTGTCAGCGCACTCCTGTAGAACGCCACATGCTGGTACTCGTGCTCCAGTGTCACACGGTACTCGCACGTATTCTCGGCGTATTTACGATCGACATAGACCACCATATTGGTGTACGCGACCATGGCATCGACGCCAGTCAGCCACAGGCAGTACCTGCCGTCATTGAGCCGGACAGCCTTTACATATGTTCCAATTGTGAGTTTGGGGGTGACCGTTGTCAGGCCGATGATCTTGCCCTTGGCGCCACGGGTCGCCGACCCCTCCCGCTGGGCCAGGGCCGTGATCTGTTTCTGCGTCAGGGTGTGATTGTAACGGAGCTGACCAACGTCGGACTTGAAATTGATCTGCACCTTGCCCGATCCCGGGACGCAGCTTCTGGACGAGTCCTGCGTCGCCGCCGACACCCCGGACGACGAGGCCACGGCCAAGCCGAGGGCGACGACCAGCACGGAGCAGCAACGCCCCATCCTGCCGATCAAACGTCTCAGCACCGCCGTCATCGTCCATCCCGTTCCATGCCAGCACGCTCTATTCCTATCACAGCAATGTCTAATATACAATCATCGGAATGCTGCACCTGCGTTCCCGCGGCTGGTTTCATTATCCAGCGCAAGATGGGGAAAATATGTTCAAAGTGTCAAGTTGGAACGTGAATTCGGTCCGGGCCCGGCTGCCCAACGTGCTGGCCTGGCTGCGGGAGGCGGCGCCTGACGTGGTTCTGCTGCAGGAAACCAAGACCCAGGACGACGCCTTTCCGCGGCTCGAATTCGAGGACCTGGGGTATAACCTGGCCCTGTCGGGGCAGAAGACCTACAACGGCGTAGCCATTCTGTCGAAGTTTCCCATCGCCGACGTGCGGCGCGGCCTGCCGGGCGACGACGGCGATGAGCAGGCCCGCTATGTGGAGGCCGTGGTTGGCGGCACGCTGCGGGTGGCCTCCCTCTACCTGCCCAACGGCAACCCCACCGGAAGCGACAAGTTCCCCTACAAGCTGCGATGGATGGACCGCCTGTACCGGCATGCCAGGGACCTGCTGCGGCTGGACGAGGCGGTCATTCTTGGTGGCGACTACAACGTCTGTCCCACCGATGACGACGTCTACGCCCCGGCCGATTTCGCCGGCGATGCCCTGTGCCGTCCCGAGTCGCGTCAGCGTTTCCGGGCGGTTCTCCATCTCGGCTACACCGACGCCATCCGCGCCTTCGACCGGGCCCCCGGGCGCTACACGTTCTGGGACTATCAGGGAGGAGCGTGGCGGATGAACCACGGCCTGCGAATCGACCACCTGCTGCTGTCTCCCCTGGCCACCGACCGCCTGCTGGCCAGCGGCATCGACTCCGGCCCGCGCGGCGGCGACAAGGCCTCGGACCATACGCCGGTGTGGTGCACGCTGTCGGACACCTGATGCCCAGAAGGAGGGCTCTCCGGTGGCGGAGTGGCAGGTGAAGGGCTGAATCTACATCGTGCTTTAAATATGGAGTTGGCCGAAGATCAAAGAACGAGGGGCCGAGAGGCCCCTCGTGCTCCCCATTTTTCACCAGGATGAAACGTCATGGGGAGCGCGAGGGGCCTCTCGGCCCCTCGCATACTTTCTTTTTCTTCTCCACAACTCACCCTTCCGCCGAGGCCATCAGGCTGTCGGCGGCTGCCCGCGCCTCGTCGGTCACCTCGGCGCCGGCCAGCATGCGCGCCAGTTCCTCGCGCCGCGCCTTGTGGCCCAGCGGCTCGACCAGGGTGCGCACCCCGCCGTCCAGGCGCTTTTCCACCCGCATGTGGTGGTTGCCGCGCGCGGCCACCTGGGGCGAATGGGTCACCACCAGCACCTGGACCTCGGCGGCCAGGCGGGCCAGGCGTTCGCCCACCGCGTGGGCGGTGGCGCCGCCGATGCCGGCATCCACCTCGTCGAACACCAGGGTTGGCACCGCGGAGGTGCGGGCCAGCACCACCTTGAGCGCCAGCATGAAGCGGGCCAGTTCGCCGCCGGAGGCGATGCGGTGGATGGGGCCGGGGGCGGTGCCCGGATTGGTCGCCACCTCGAACGCCACCCGATCGAGGCCGGCGTCCGACCACTCGCCCTCGTCCAGGGGCTGAACCGCGGTGCGGAACACCGCCCGTTCCAGCTTGAGGGGTGCCAGTTCGGTGCCGACGGCCCGGTCGAGGGCGGCCGCGGCGGCGGTGCGATCGCGGCTCAGGGAGCGGGCGGCCTCGATATAGGTGGTGCGCGCCGCCTGCTCGGCCCGGCCGAGGGAGGCGATGGCGCCGCCGCCATCCTCCAGCGCCGCCAGCCGCGCCCGCAGGCGGTCCCGCAGGGCGGCCAGGCCGTCCACCTCGACACCTTGCTTGCGGGCGACGGCGCGCAGGGCGAACAGCCGCTCCTCCGCCTGCTCCAGCCGGGCGGGATCCAGGTCCAGTTCCGCCGAGAGCCTCTCCAGGAGAGCGATGGCCTCCGCCGCCTCGACGGCCGCCCGATCGAGGCCAGCCACCACCGGGTCGAGGCGTCCACCGGCCCGGTCGGCCACCCGCTCGAGCTGGCGTCGCGCCGTGCGCAGGGTCCCCTCGATGCCGCCGCCCTGGGTCAGGGCGGAGAAGGCGCCGCTCATGGCCTGCCCCAGCTTCTCGGCGTGCATCATGAGGGCGCGGCGCTCGGCAAGCTCCGCCTCCTCGCCGGGACGGGGGCCGAGTTCGTCCAGTTCGGCGAGGCCACGGCGGATCTCGTCCTCCTCGGCCCGCGCCTGGCGAAAGGCGGACTCGGCCTCCTCGCGGGCGCGGCCCCGGGCGCGCCAGTCGGCCCACGCCGCCCGCACCGCCTCAACCCGCGACCCGAGCCCGCCGAAGGCATCCAGTACCGTCCGATGGGTGAGGGGATTGAGCAGGCCGTGGCTGTCGAACTGGCCGTGAACCTCCACCAGCTCGTCGCCGATGCGGCGCAGCAGGCCGACGCTCACCGGCTGATCGTTGAGGAAGGCGCGGCTGCGGCCGTCGGCCGTCACCACCCGGCGCAGCACCAGACCCTCGTCGGAGATGGCGTCGAGCCCCTGTTCCCTGGCCCGTTCCCACACCGGGTGGGCGGCGGCGGCCTCGAAGCGCGCCGTTACGGCAAGCTGCGCCGCCCCGGCCCGCACCAGGCCGCTGTCCGCCCGCGCCCCCAGGGCCAGTCCAAGGGAATCGAGGAGAATCGACTTGCCGGCCCCGGTCTCGCCGGTCAGGACGCTGAGGCCGGCCTCGAACGCGAGATCGAGGCGGTCGATCAGCACCACATCCCTAATCGACAGCCCAACCAGCATGTCGCGTTCCTAGAACTTCCAGCCGAACCAGGATCGCTCGCCGTTCTCGTCGGGCTCGGGAAGTATGTTTCCAATTTTTGGAAGATAGCCTTCAACCTTGGTGCGCATCTTGCCGAGCCAGTCCTTGGGCTCACCCGTCTGGTCCGCCTCCCCCTGCACGCCGCGATAGCTGTCCTGGTACCACTCGCTTCCGGGGAAGTTGTGACCGAGCACCGCCGCCGTCCGCCGCGCCTCCTCGGTCAGCCCCAGCGCCGTATAGGTCTCGACCAGACGATGCAGGGCCTCGGGCACGTGGGTGGTGGTCTGGTACTGGGTGACCACGACGGTAAATCTGTTGATGGCGGCCAGGTACTTCTGACGGCTCTGGTAATAGCGGCCGATCTCCATTTCCTTGCCGGCCAGGTGGTCGACGGTGAGATCGAGTTTCAGCCGCGCATCCCGGGCATACTGGGACGTCGGGAAGCGGGTGACCACCTCGCGCAGGGACTCGGTGGCCAGTTCGGTCATCTTCTGGTCCCGCGAGACGTCGGTGATCTGCTCGTAGTAGGAAAGGCCCTTGAGATAGTAGGCGTAGGCGATGTCGCGGTGGCCCGGATGAAGCTGGATGAAGCGGTCGAGCGCCACCACCGCTTCGTCGTACTTGTTGTTCTCGTAATAGGTATAGGCGGCCATGAGCTGGGCCTTGGTGGCCCACGAGGAATAGGGATGCTGGCGCTCCACCTCGTCGAAGGCCTTGGCCGCCGCCTTGTACTCCTCCTTCTGCAGGAGGCTCATGGCGTCGTTGTACAGGTCCTCGACCGGCCGCTCCATATAGGCCTCCTCGTCCCGGGCGCAGCCGGAAACGACGAGGACGGCCGCGAGCATCACGGCCAGGGTGGCCGCGCGGGCGGTCGGGGGGGTGCCGATGGCAAGGGAAGCGGGGGTGCGGATGCGGTGTGTCATGGCCCTTCAGCGCTGCCGGTCCGGGGACTATAGCGGTGGGTGCGGTTCATGTCACCATGGCGTTGGAGGTAAGGACTGCGAACCGCATTTTATCAGCGCAGCATCCGGACGACGTGGTTGCTGCAATCGAGTTCGATCATCTGCGCCGCCGACCAGCGGGCGAACAGCGCCTCCCCGGCGCCGATCACCGCCGGCAGACCCAGCTCGCTGGCGCGGATGGCCATGTGGGAGTTCACGCCGCCATAGGCGGTGATGAACCCGGCGATGCCGCGCGAGAACACCCAGTCGAACCCCGGGTCGGCGCTCGGGATCATGATGATGGCTCCGGTCATGTCTCCATCGTGATCCGGGGTGCGGACCGGACCGATGACGCTGCCGTGGGTGATGAAGTTGGGCTCGGTCGGCGGCTGGCGGAAGGCCCACGTCTGCCCGGCCGAAACGATCAGCGGCGGCAGCACCACCCGCTGGGCGTCTCGAAAGCGAGCCCGGCCGCGGGCGATGGCGTCGCGCAGCACCTCGCCCGGGGCGCTGCTGCCGGAATACAGTTCGTAGACGGCGGCGATGTCGGCGAAGGACATGTCCTCCGCCGACAGTCCCACCTCGGCGCCCAGCCGGCGCAGCAGGGTCAGGGCGTCGCTCAGGCTGCGGCTGAAGATGAACTTGGCGGACTCGCGCCCCCGGATCGCCGCTTCGAGGAAGTCGAACAGGCCGACGATGTCGTGCTCGAGGCCATGCCGGTCCAGCAACTCGGTGATGTCCCGCATCTGCGGCAGCGACAGGGCGAACGGCTCGTGCCCGGCGGACTCGGGCCGTCGGGCGACGGCGCCCCAGTCGAAATAGCGGTCCGGGGCCTCGTCGTAGCGCGGCGACAGGATGTCGTAGGTCCCCGGCCGCAGATGGCCATAGCGCTCGAGGAAGCTCGCGCGGTCGAGACGGCGCAGGTCCCGCCCCATGGCCGCGCTGACGGTATCGAGGCCGGCCATGAAGGCGTCCACCTCCCGCTGGCTCAGTACCCCCACCGCCACCAGCGAGCGCAGCATCTGCACGGCGATGAACCCGGCCCGGGCCAGGCCGGCGAAGGGAAGGGTGCCGTAGCGCTTGCAGTTCTCCAACAGCCAGTAGATCTTCGACACCGTGTCGAGGTCGGCGTCCAGGATCGCCCGCCGCCGTTCCTCCAGTTCCTCCACCCGGCCGAGATCGATGCGCCACAGCCCGGTGTCGCGGTTGATGATCCGGTTGGTGAGACGGCGCAGGCACCCGGCCAGTCCCTCGGTCTCCGCCGCCGCGAACCCGGCCCGCTCCAGCCGCTTCAGGCGCTCCGGCAGGTCGAAGGTGTAGCAGGAGAGGACGATCTCGAACTCCACCTTGTCGTGCAGCGACGGCGCGGCGATCAGGCTGTCGATGTAGTGGTTGACCAGACGCTCGGCCAGCGGCTCGTCCACCTCGGCGGGGACGAACGAGTTGAAGCTCACCCGCACATCGATGTACGGCAGCCCGAGGAAGTCCACCATCAGCGGAAAGCTGCGCAGATTGCGGTAGCCGTAATTGTGGCGCTGATAGGCCCAGATGGACTCGGTCACCAGATTGCGATAGAGCGACAGGGCCAGCGGTCGCGGGCGGATGCCGATGATCTCGGCCGGGTTCCAGTCGGGCATGACGCCGAACACGGTGCGCTCGCCGCACAGATAGGGGTGACGGCGACCGGCCTGCTCGATCCTGGTGGCGATATTGGCGAGGAGCCGCCGGTGAGTCTCCGCGTCCACCTCCGGCCGCCCCGCCCGGGCCAGGGGCCGCACCTGGAACAGCACGGGCCGCGGATCGGCGCCGACGAATCCGAACTCGATGTCGAGGGCGTCGGCGCCGAACAGCGCCTCGCACTCCCGGGCCAGGGCGATCACGGCCGCCTGGCGCGGCGGCAGGGCCGACGAGTCGCCATACTTCCACACATAGTGCGTGTCGAGCGTCGCCCCCCGGCCCGAGGTGACGGCGGCGGTGTCCCCGTCGCCGCTGGCGTTGATCACCATGTAGGGCGCGCCGGTGGCGGGATCGACGGTGAAGAGCACGCCGCTCCACACCACGTCCCGCAGCATCGGCTGGATCAGCACCCGATGCCCGATCGAGGCCGCGGCCCCGCGGTCGGCATAGGCGGCGATCACCTGGTCGATGGCCAGGGCCAGGGCGGCCTCGCCCTGGATGTCGCCGAGGGACAGGAAGCGGCCGGCCTGGGTCGAGTCCGGACCGTCCTCGCCGATGGCGCTGCTGCGGACGATCAGCACCCCGCCGCCCCACGGCAGACCAAGGATCCCGGCAAGCATCTCCTCCCGCCGGTCGGCCCACTCGCCGCAGCTGAAATGAACGAACGGCAGAACCCGACCGACCGTCAGACGCGACGCCACCCGCTCCAGCGTTTCCGCCTTGGTGGCGAAGGACAGCGGCGGCGCGTCATGGCTCATGGGAGGTCAGGGGCTGAAAATGTATTCGGAATTCTTACCCCCTCTCCCCCTCGAGGGGGAGAGGGCTTTTTATGGCCATGCTGCCGATACATTTTCAGCCCCTCACCAGCTATGAAACCGCCCGGGCCACCCACATGCGGGTGTCATAGGGAACATCGATGCTGGTCAGCCGCTCACGCGTCACCAGGTCCTCGATGGCGGCGATGACCTCGGGGAAGCGGGGGCCGGCCTGCCGCTGCAGGGTGGCGTGGGAGCGCCAGGCCTCGATCCAGTCGGTGGCCGGGACACCATGCCGAATCGGCATCTGGATGATGCCGGGAGACTCGAACAGGCCACTGACGCGAATCACCTCCGTCTGGTCCTCGCGGCGGCTGCCGTAGTCATAGCCCGGGACCATGGACCGGATCAGTCCCTCCACCCGGGCCTGGAAGGGATCGGCGAGATCCCGGTGGTTCCACAGGCAGGCGAACGTGCCGCCAGGCTTCAGTAGACGGCGAGCCTCCACCAGCGCCTTCGGCCGGTCGCAGACGTTGAAGGACGACCCGAAGGTGACCATGTCGAAGGCTCCGGTCTTCTGACCGGTGGCCTCGCCCACCCCCTCCGCCCAGGCGACGGAGGGAAAGTCGGCGGTGCGGCGGATGCCGAGGGCGCGCATGGCGTCGTTGGGCTCCACGGCGACGACGGAGAGCCCCCGCTCGGCCAGCATGAGGGTAAGGTGGCCGACCCCGGCTCCCACGTCGCACACCCGGGCTCCGGGGCCACAGTGGGCCACCGCCAGCAGGGCGTCCACGGCGGCCGCCGCATAATCGGGACGCTTGACATAGGCTGCCGCCAGATTGGTGTAGTCCCATTCGGTCTTCATTGAGTATCGTTCCCATTCTGCCACCGCCCGCAGGCGCCGGGACTCTAATCCATCGTCGCCCGATGTCAAAGCCGGTGTTCGGGCAGGGGTATCGAAACGGACCATCCAGGTCATTCATGAGCACGCGTCCCTATCCGCATCCGCCCCCACCGCCCGGGACCATCGCCGCTCCCACTCCCGAGGCGCTCGCGCTGGCGGGGCGGCTCATCGGCGAGGGGCGCCTCGTCGCCTTTCCCACCGAGACCGTCTATGGCCTGGGAGCCGACGCCACCAGCGAGCGGGCGGTGGCCGCCGTGTTCGCCGCCAAGGACCGCCCGAGCTTCAACCCGCTGATCGTCCATGTGGCGGACGCCGCCGCCGCGTGGGCCCTGGTGGAGGCCGGTGCGCTGGCGCGGACCCTGGGCGCGCGGTTCTGGCCGGGGCCGCTCACCCTGGTGTGCCGGCGGCGGGAGGACTGTCCGATCGCCCTGCTGGCCAGCGCCGGACTGGACTCCATCGCGATTCGGATTCCCGACCACCCGGTGGCCCTGGCCCTGCTGCGCCAGGCCGGGACCCCCATCGCCGCTCCCAGCGCCAATCGCTCGGGCGCCGTCAGTCCGACCACCGCCGCCCATGTGGCGGAGTCCCTCGGCGAGAGGGTCGCGCTGATCCTCGACGGCGGGCCGTGCCGGGTCGGTCTCGAGTCCACCGTCATCGACACCACCGGCGGGGTACCGGTCCTGCTGCGCCCCGGTGGCCTGCCGGCGGAGGAGATCGAGGCCGTCACCGGCCCCCTGCGACCGGCGGGAGAGGGCGGCTCGCCCCGCTCCCCCGGCATGCTGGCCCGCCACTACGCGCCCGACCGGCCGCTGCGCGTCAACGTCACAGGTCCCCGGCCGGGGGAGATCCTGCTGGGCTTCGGCGCCGTCGAGGGAGAGACGCTCAACCTCAGTCCGGGCGGCGATCTGGTGGAAGCCGCCGCCAACCTGTTCGCCATGCTGCGGGCCCTGGACCGGCCGGAGACGGCGGCCATCGCCGTGAGCCCCATTCCGGAGTCAGGTCTTGGTCGGGCCATCAACGACCGGCTGCGCCGCGCCGCGCGGGGGAGTGAGGCCCTGTCTTCTCATTCATCCCCCCCTGGAGACCGAACGCCATGACCCTGCCCGCCGGATTGATCGAGGCCATCACCAGTCTGGTGGGAGAAAGGGGCGTGGTCACCGACCCCGCCGACATGCCCCCCTACCTGACGGAGGAGCGTGGGCTTTACCGCGGCGTGTCGTCCCTGGTGGTGCGTCCGGCCTCCACGGCCGAGGCCGCCGGCGTCGTCGCCCTGTGCGCGGTGGCGGGGGTGCCCATCGTGCCCCAGGGCGGCAACACCGGGCTGGTGGGCGGCGGCGTGCCCCGGGAGACGGGTGAGGAGATCGTCCTCGCCACCCGGCGCCTGAACCGCATCCGCGACCTGGATCCGGTCAACCACACCATGACCGTGGAGGCCGGCTGCATCCTGGCCGACATCCGGCGGGTCGCCGACGAGGCCGGCTGCCTGTTCCCCCTCAGCCTGGCCGCCGAGGGCACCTGCCAGATTGGCGGCAATATCGCCAGCAACGCCGGCGGCCTGGAGGTGCTGCGCTATGGCACCATGCGCGATCTGGTGCTGGGGCTCGAGGTGGTGCTGCCCGACGGCCGGGTGTGGGACGGATTGCGGGGGCTGGCCAAGGACAATACCGGCTATGCCCTGAAGCACCTGTTCATCGGCGCCGAGGGGACGCTCGGACTGGTCACCGCCGCCGTGCTGAAGCTGTTCCCAAAGCCCCGCGACGTGCAGACCGCCCTCTGCGGCATCGAGCGGGTGGAGGACGTGCTCGGCCTCCTGTCGCGGGCGCGGAGCCTGAGCGGCGATGCGGTCTCCGCCTTCGAACTGATCCCGCGCATTGGCCTCGACTTCGTCACCCGCCACATCCCCGGCACCAGCGATCCCATGGAGTCTCCCCACCCCTGGTACGTGCTGCTGGAGCTGTCCACGTCCAGTCCCGCGGCCCGCCTGCGCGAGGCGTTCGAGGCCCTGCTCAGCGAGGCCTTCGAGGCCGGCGAGATCGCCGACGCCGTCATCGCCGAAAGCCTGGACCAGACCGCCGGCCTGTGGCGCCTGCGCGAGACCCTTCCCGAGTCGCAGAAGCACGAGGGCGGCAGCATCAAGCACGACGTCGCCGTCCCGGTCAGCCGGGTGCCCCAGTTCCTCCACCGCGCCACGACGGCGGTGGAGGCGGCCATGCCGGGGGTGCGGGTCTGCGCCTTCGGCCACGTCGGCGACGGCAACATCCACTTCAACCTGAGCCAGCCGGAGGGCGTGGACAAGGCCGCCTTCCTCGCCCGGTGGGAGCCCATGAACCGGCTGGTCCACGACATCGTCGCCGACCTCGGCGGCAGCTTCTCGGCCGAGCACGGCATCGGCCGCCTGAAACTCGGCGAGATGGCCCGCCACAAGAGCGCGGTGGAACTCGACCTGATGCGCCGCGTCAAGCAGGCCCTGGACCCGGCCGGCCTCATGAACCCCGGCAAGGTGATCCCCCAGGTGAATGCGGTTTCCGGCGACGAAGCGGTGTAGTATCCGAAGCGAAATCGCCCCCCGGAAAGGAGGAGACCGGATCCATGGAGCTGAGCCGCCGACGTGTCCTGGAAGGCCTGGGTGTCGGATGCCTGGGCGGCCTTGCCGCCTGCGCCGTCAATCCCTCCACCGGCCGCTCCGCCTTCACCGCCTTCATGTCGCCCGACGAGGAATTGCGGGTGGGCCAGGAGGAGCACCCCAAGCTGGTGCAGAGCCTGGGCGGCGAATACCTCGATCCCGACCTGGTCGCCTATATCGGCGACATCGGCCGCAGCGTCGCCCGGACATCGGAGATGCCCAATCTCCCCTACACCTTCACCGTGCTGAACTCGCCCATCGTCAACGCCATGGCGCTGCCGGGCGGGCACATCTACATCACCCGCGGCCTGATCGCCATCGCCAACAACGAGGCCGAACTGGCCGGCGTGCTGGCCCATGAGATCGGCCACGTCACCGCCCGCCACACCGCCGAGCGCTACAGCCAGGCCATGCTGGCCAACATCGGCCTGACCGCCCTCGGCATCGCCGGCAGCCTGGCCGGCATCGGCGGCATCGCCGACGTCGCCCAGTTCGGCGCCAGCGCCTACCTGCAGGGCTTCTCCCGCGATCAGGAACTGGAGGCCGATACCCTGGGGGTGCGCTACATGAGCCGGGCCGGCTACGACAACCGCGCCATGGTCGAGTTCCTGAGCACCCTGCGCCAGCACGACATCGTCAACGCCCACATGAGCGGCCGCGCCGAGTCCGAGGTGGATGAGTTCAACATGATGGCGACCCACCCCCGCAGCGCCGAGCGGGTGCGGCACGCCATCCAGAGCGCCCAGGCGACGCCGCTGCCCAATCCCCGCATCGGCCGCAAGGAGTACCTGGACCACGTCAACGGCCTGGTGTTCGGCAGCGACTCCTCGCAGGGTGTCATCAAGGGCAACCGGTTCGTCCACCCCACCCTGCGCTTCGAATTCACCGTGCCCCCGGGGTTCAAGCTGATCAACGGCGACAAGAACGTCACCGCCCGCCACCAGGGCGGAACCAGCATCGTGTTCGACATTGGACGGAACCCGGGCAACGGGCCGATGGCCACCTACCTTCAGAGCGACTGGGGCGGCAAGCTCAAGTTCAGTGGTGTCGAAACCATCACCGTCGATGGCCGCGACGCCGCGACGGGCAGCACCCGGGTCTCCGCGTCGGGAAAGACCTATGACGTCCGCCTGGTGGCAATCTCCGGGCCGGACACCCGGGTCTACCGGTTCACGTTCCTCATGCCGCAGAACGAAACCGCCCGCCTCGCCGAGGACCTGAAGCGCACCACCTACAGCCTGCGCCAACTGACCGCCGAGGAGGCCTCACGGGTGGCGCCGCAGCGGGTCATGGTGGTGACGGTCCGCCCCGACGACAGCCCAGGACGCCTCGCCGCCGGCCTGCCGTTCGGCAAGTTCAACGAGGAATGGTTCCGCCTGCTCAACGACCTCCGCCCCGGCGAACTCCCCCCCGCCGGCACCGAGGTCAAGGTCATCGGCGGGTGAGACCCGGCAGCCATTATGCGGGGCTACCGCCCCGGGCGTAACTGCCGAATTTTGGTTCATGGGGTCAATTTTTCCGCGCGCCGGTATGACGGGCCCGGATTCCCCGTTTTCCGTCTCCGCGAAACAATTGAAACCATAAAGAGCCCGCGCGGAAATTCGGGTGAAACCGCGCCTCTGTTTAATGCCCCTATCAGAACGGACCAAGTCGAAAGCGGGAAACCAACCCGGGTCCGCGGGACAGAGGGCACGGCAGGGCAGCCCTGACGGTGCCGAGTGAGATGGAGGTGGCGGCATCCACCCGCAAGGGTGGCGAGGCGGCGGGAAGCGGCGTGATTCTCCACACGTCGTCGGCCAGGCGCCGTCTCCAGGCGAATAGGCGTGGTCTCAAGCCACGCCGACAGAGTTCCGGACGCGGCGATCGGCAACCGGAACAATGAGTGACGGCCACAATGTCGCGGTACTCCCCCGTCCCCCGGGGTGGTCACTGGACAGGCCGTCGCCTACAGAGGCGGCGTAGGAAGGCATCCGGCTAGGTCCCCCCTTGAGTCCGGGCTTTCCGAGCCGCCTCTTCCATTTTTCCCTTGTGATGTCGGGATCAGGCCGGTCGGGATCAGGCCATCGCCAGCGTCCGCTCGATGATGTCTGCCGCGTCCGCCAGCGAGTCGACCACGTGGTCGGCACGGGCCTGGCCCTTGCGTTCCACCTCGGCGCCATAGCCGGTGCGGACCAGAAAGGTGGTGGCGCCGACACAGCGGCCGAGGTCCACGTCCGCCACCTTGTCGCCGATCATGAAGCTGTCCCTCGGAATGAAGCCGAGGTCGGCGGCGGCCTGCTCGATCATGCCGGGCAGGGGCTTGCGGCAGGCGCAGTCGTCGTGCGGCCCATGGGGGCAGACGTAGACGCCATCGATGGTCACCCCCTCCTCGCCCAGCATGCGGAGCAGGTGGTCGTGCACCTCCCCGACCCGCGCCTCGTCGAAATAGCCCCGCGCCACTCCCGACTGGTTGGTCAGCACCACCAGCCCGAGCCCGAGCGCCCGCATCCGTTTCAGTCCCTCCACGGCGCCCGGCAGCAGCACGAGCTGATCCGGATGGGACAGGTAATGGGTATCCACGTTGATGGTACCGTCACGGTCCAGCAGGACGAAGCGTCTGGTCATCGGTCATGTCCGTTCAAGTCTGGCGGCATAGAATGCGTCCATCCCCCCCCTTTCGGCAAGATGGAACGGCAGGGTGCGCAGATCGCCCTCGGGCGTCAGGCATTCGGCGAGGCCCCCGACCTCAGAGGCGGCGACCGGCACGCGGCGAAGCGGCAGGCCGGCGGCCAGGGCGGCGGCGACACGCTGCGGCCCCTCCTCCGGCTGCAACGAGCACACGCAATACACCAGACGCCCGCCGGGGCGCAAAAAGGTGGTCGCGGCGGCCAGCAGCCTGTCCTGGGCCCGCATCAGGCCGGCGACGTCGCGCGGCGACTTGAGCCGCAGCACGTCGGGATGGCGGCGGAGGGTGCCGGTGGCGGTGCATGGCGCATCCAGAAGCACCGCGTCGACCGGCTCCGCCGGCTGCCAGTCGGCGGCGTCGGCGGCCACCGTCTCGGCCGCAAGCCGCAGACGCTCAAGATTGCGGCCGAGACGCTCGAGCCGCCGTTCCGAGCGGTCGACGGCGATCACCCGGGCCCCGGCGGCGGCCAACTGAGCGGTCTTGCCGCCCGGTGCCGCGCACAGATCGGCCACCGTCCGACCCCGCACCTCACCGAGAAGGCGGGCGGGCAGGGCGGCCGCGGCGTCCTGCACCCACCAGGCCCCCTCGGCAAAGCCCGGCAGCCCGGCAACACTCCCTCCGGCCGCCCGGCGCAGAGTCCCGGTCGGCAGCTCCTCGGCATCGAGGGCCTCGGCCCACGGCCCCGGATCGTCCCGGACGGTGATGTCGAGGGGCGCCTCGATCAGGCTGGCCGCGGCGATGCGGCGGCAGGTGTCCTCGCCATAGGCGGCTCTCCACGAGCGCCACAGCCAGTCCGGGATGTCGAGACGAGTCCGGTCCTGCGCGGCGGCCAGGGCTCCCCCCTCGCGGGCGAGCCGACGCAGCACGGCATTGACCAGACCGCGATAGGCGCCGCCGTGGCATCCGGCGGCCAGGGCGACGGCCGTGTCCACCGCGGCATGGGCAGGCGTCCCGAGAACCACGAGCTGGCATACCCCAAGGCGCAGGATGTCGCGGATGTCGGACATGCGGGCCGTCATCGGCCGCTCAAGGCACTGGCCGATCAGGGCGTCGATGCTGGTGAGCCGACGCAGGGTCGCCGCCACCAGCAGACGAACGAAGGCGCGGTCGCGGGACTCCAGGGCGCCAAGCCCGGGCACCTCCTCCAGTGCCTCGTCGAGCGGGTGCCGGCTTCGCACCACCGCCCGCAGCACCTCGAGGGCCACCTCGCGAGCGGCCCCGGCGGTCATCTCCACGGGCCGGCGGGCTGTCTGGTGGAAGTTGTCTGGCTCATGGCTGTCGGGACCCTTCGTCTCTGGACCGCTCTTCATCAGTGGTGCGACGTCCGATAGTGATAATAGATCCCGAGCAGGGCAAACACCCAGAAATTCAGCACGTGCAGCGACCACAGGGCCAGACTCACCAGGTAGACCACCGTCCAGCCGGTAAGGACGACGGTCCCGACGCAGACGCCAAGGGCGCGCCAGGCGAAACGATTCGGCCAGACCAGGACGGCCAGGACGGTGTTCACCACCATCAGGACCACGGCGGCCACCAGCAGCAGCAGTCGCCAGGTCGGCGTACCGGCGTCACCGCTTTCGATCGGGATCAGACGGAACGCCATGGGATTGGCGTGCTGGAGCAGAAACTGGCCGAAGGACAGATTCCAGGGACTGGACGGCAGGAACAGGTCTTCCAGCGCGTAGTGGCTGGGGAGAATACTGGCATGGAGCACCAGGATACCCACCATGATCCCGACGGCCCGGGCGATGGTCTTGAAGATGGGGATCGCGTAGAAGTCGGCGGGAGCGATATGGTGAAGCAGAAGACTCCCCGTGTTGCCGATGATGACGGGCAGGGTGACCGCGCTCAGCGCCTTGCCAATGGACAGCATGATCGCGAGAAATGAGCCGCCGGAGTCCATGTCAGTGCCTGAAAATGTATTCGGAACCTGTACTCCCTCTCCCCCTCGAGGGGGAGAGGGCCGGGG
>JAMOBE010000226.1:0-1623 GCA_039908285.1 Alphaproteobacteria bacterium | reverse complement strand
GCCATGCGCAACTACATCCAACCCGGCAACGTGCTGACCGTACCGGCCCCCGCCGGCGGGGTCCTCGGCGGCGATGGTGTCCTGATCGGCGCCCTGTTTGGCATCGCCAGCCATGATGCGGCCGAAGGTGAAGACCTATCCCTGCAAGTCACCGGCGTCGTCGACCTGCCCAAGGCGGCCGGCGCGCTCGCCGTGGGGGCCAGGGTCTACTTCGACGCCACCAGTCGCAGCGTCACCGCGACCGACACCGGCAACACCCTGATCGGTGTCTCCGTCGCCGCTGCCCTGGCGGGTGACACCCTCGTCCGTGTGCGCCTGAACGGGTCGTTCTGAACGACCTTCATCTTGAACACCACCGACCAGTCCGATGGAGGGGTAGCAATGAACGCACCGTCCAATGCCGTCGCCGTGTCTGGCGAGAACCACCCGCCGACCGTCTTCCAGCGCGATGGGCGGGTCTTCGCCAACAGCCGCGTCGTCGCCGCCGTCTTCGAGAAAGAGCACTTCCATGTCTTGCGCGACATCGAAAATCTCCTTGAAAACCAACAACATCCAAAAATGGATGATCGTATCAGGATCCCAGACGGGTGGTTCGTTGAGCAGAGATCGCCCCGCCTTGACGGTCCTGGACGCCCCCTCCGCTCCGTAGACATGACCCGTGACGGGTTCACCCTGCTGGCCATGGGCTTCACGGGCGCGAAGGCGCTTCAGTTTCAGAACAACTCCAGCGTCAACGTGCAGACTACACATTCCAGTAACGGAACGTGACCCCTCCGCCGACACGGCGGACAAGTTTTCCACAGATCTGGGGACAAGGGTGTGGACGGAGCGGAAAGACTCCGCGCCGAACCGCGCCCTTTTGCCCTTGCCCAATGTTTAAGCACACCACACGCCGCCTGGCGCGGCGAAGGAGTTCGCCATGCCACCCTGGCTCGACCACCTGCGAGAAGTTGCGATTGATTTTACGGCCACACTTTTCTGGGCCGTCATCGGCAGGCTCCTGTACCACACCCGCCTTGTCCAGCAGGGCAAGAGGCCGTTCATCGGCAAGCAGCTCTGGCTGGAATTTCCCGTGGCGCTGGGTCTCGGGTTCGTCGCCGACGGGCTGGCGTCCTGGTTGTCGCTCACCGGCAAGCCGGCGGTGGCCGTGATCGTCTCTGTATTGCTGACCTCAAAAATCTTCGCGCGCGGCGAAGATTTTTGAGGTCAGCAATACGAATCTTTTTGGTTGCGGCTCCGCCGCGATAGGTCCTTCCTGGGCCCGAGGCTCATTGAGTCCACCTTCAACATGCTGACTTCGGTACGACCGGGAGACCGGCGATGAACCCGTTCGCAGCCATGGTCGACGTCTGCTTCGCCTCGCTGGGCACGGACGCCATCTACGAGCCCGCCGACGGCAGTCCCTCCCGCCTAATGCGGCCGAAGGCCGCAATCAAAAAAGATTTGTATTGCCGGTCTCGGAAATCTTCGCATCAGGCGAAGATTTCCGAGACCGGCAATACAGGGCCTCCTCGACGCCGGGAATGGAATCGCTCATCTCGCCGGCCGGCCAAACCACCGCCTGTTAGTTGAATTTCCTTCTTGGCGTGCCGGTTTGTAACCGGTTGGTGGCCTTCCCAGATC
>JAMOBE010000010.1:0-63882 GCA_039908285.1 Alphaproteobacteria bacterium | reverse complement strand
CCCAACCCTCTCCCCCCGAAGAGGGGGGAGAGGGCTTTTATGGTCGTGATGCCGATTCATTTTCACCCTCTCAGTTGATCTGGCTCAGCCGTCCGGACTTGATCCGCTCCCGGTACGACTCCATGAACGCCTTGAACCCCTGGGCGAGTTTCGTCTTCTCGGAAATCTGCCGATAATCCAGCAGTCCGGTGTCCGCACTGCTGGTCAGCAGGTTGAAGGCGTCATAGACGGCGGTTCCCTCCACCATGGGCAGATAGGTCCGGCGCAGCTTGGCGACGCCGCGGTCGTCCTTGGCCAGGGTGAGGGCGGTCGCCCAGTCGAGGATCCAGCGCGCCTGTTTCTCGCCCGCCTTGCCGCCCTTGGTCGGCTTCTCCACCAGCCCCTCCAGCACGGTGGCGACGGCGGCCCAGTTGCGGTTCTTCGAGTGGATTTCCATGGCGAGGAGGCGTCCGTCCTCCGTCGAGTCGCCATTCAGCAGGGCGATCGCCTCGGTGATCTTGCCGACGTCGGCCAGCGCCCGCGCCGTCATGTGCCGGCGCTGCAGGGCCAGGTCGGCGGGAAGACCTGGCACCTCGGAAATGGTCAGGGCGTCGATGGCCGCCTGCGGCTGGTGGTTCAAGAGATGGACCAGCGCCAGCCGGGTGCCGACCTTGGCCTTGTCCAGCCCCTTGAGGCGGAACCGCACCTGGTTGTCGAGAAGACCCGACGCCCGGTCCAGGAGGTCCACCGAGACCAGCCGGTCGGCCAGGCGGCGAATCATCTCGTCGCCCTTCTCCCCGGTCGGCGTCAGCTCACGGAACTCGTCATAGAGGCCGATGGCGGTGACCGGCGGCAGCGACTCGGCGGTTCCGGCCAGGAACAGGGTGTCGAAGGCGTCGCGCATCTGCTGGGCCACCTTGGGCGCCTCCCGGTGCTCGCTGTAGGAGGTGGCCAGGTGCTTCAGCGTGCGCAGACCGGCGCCATGGTCACCCTCCGCCATCTGCAGCTCGCCAAGGCGCCGCAATAGGTTGAACTCGAAGTCGTCGCCGCGCCAGGCGAACCGCAGCTTGTCCAGGCGCTCCACCGCTTCGCCCGGCTTGATGCGCTCCATGCGAAGCTGCAGTTCGATGCGGGCCACCGCCGCCTTGGCGCGGTAGAGCCGGCTGGTGCTGTTCTCCACCTCCTCCCAGCTGGCGAGGGCCGCGTCGAAGGCCCCGGTCAGTTCGCCGAAACGGCCGGTGAAGTAGGTGATGGCCGCCTTCTCCCAGGGCGTGTTGTCGTCGGACTTGGCGGCCTCGATGAAGTTCTGCGCCGTCAGGTCGTCGGCGGCCTCGATGGCGGCCTCGGCGCCGATCAGGGACAGCCTGGTCTTCAGGGGCCGGGGATAGTTGCGCAGCACCCCGCCGTTGGCCTTGAGCGCCGCCGCCTGCGCCCCGGGATTGCCGATCGAGGCCTCGGCGGCGGCGCGCCAGAACCCGGCCTCGTCATTGCCGGAGAGGCTCGGGTGATTGAGGTCCTCCACCGCCTCCTCGAACCGGTAGAGGAGGAAATTGCTGGCCCCCCGCAGAGCCCGGAATGACGCCTGGTTCGCGATCGACGGATCGTCCGTGACCATGACCTGCAGGATGCCGACGGCATCGGCGGCGTTGCCGTTGGCGAACTCGAAGCGCGCCAGTTCCATGCGCGGCCCGTGGCGCTGCTCCGGCTTGGACGCGTCGGCGATGATGGCGTTGAGCCGCCGCTGCTCCTCCATGTAGGGCGCGTCGGCGTGCTGCCAGCCCTTGATGTCGAAGATCTCGTTGACCGCCTTTTCCTTGGTGAACTGGGCCAGATTTTCGAACCGGGTGACGTCGCGGGAGAGGTGCAGCCCGGGGCCGGGCGCCATGATCTCGACGCCGGTGCGGGACGAGCGGGCCACCACCTGCTCCAGGCGGGGAATGACGACGATGCCCTGGGCGGTGGCCAGCAGGTCCAGGTCGGCGAGCGAGCGGGCCGGCTGGACCCCGTGTCCGAGGGGAATCACCGGGATCACCGTCATCACGTCGCCCACCTCGGGATCGGTCACCGACACCAGGGTTCCGCCCTCGGTCACCGGCAGGACGATGCGCGGGCCGATGGGCGAGTCGGGCTCGCTCTTCACCTCGATCGGCACCCGGGGTTGCAGGGGCTGACGCATCAGGTCGATGATCCACAACAGCCCCTCGCGGCGAACGCTCGGGTTGAAGCCGGGCTGGGTGGCGATGCGGACCACGGTGCCGGTCTTGTGGGGGATCTGCTCCATCGACTGGACCACGTCGCCGCCGAGTCGACGCTGGAGCTTGACGTCCACCTCCATGACCCGGTCGAACACCACCCACAGGTGGCCAGCCCGCCGGAACACGGCCGCCGCCGCCGGCTGAGTCCACGAAAAGCTGAGGCTGACGATCTTCGGCGGTTCGCCCGGCCGAGGCTTCTCCAGGTCTTCAAGCGTCGCCCCGGCGGGAACGGCGGCCGGAGCCCCCGGAGGGGCCCGGGTGACCGGCGGCGGGGCGGGCGCCGCCACGGGGACCGGCTCCGCCGCCGGGGCTGGAGCCGGTGGAGCGGCCTTGGCCGCGGGGGCCGGCGGGGCCGGCGGGGCCTTCGCCGCCGGTGTCGGCGCCGGTGCTGCTGGAGCAGGAGCGGGAGCGGCTGGAGCGGAAGCGGCTGGAGCGGAAGCGGCCGGAGTGGCTCCGGGTTTGGCACGCGGGATGTCGAGGGCCACCGTCCGGCCGTCGGTATGGAAATGGTGCACCGGCGCCGGCCCGGGGGATGGCATCGTGACGATGGTCCGGGTCGGCTCGGTGACGGACTCCAGGATGGCGAACTCAGGCGGCAGACGGCGCCGGACGGCGGTCAGATCGATGCGGCCCGGCTTGTCGAAGGTGACGATGGCGCGCCCCGACTCCTCCCGTACCTGGTAACCGACGGCGGAGGGCCATTCGAATACCAAGCGGTTGTAGTCCTTGTAGGCTCCGCTGCGCACCGTGACGTTCGGCACCTTCGCCGCCGCCGGCTCGGCCGGGGTCTTGGTCTCGGGTGTCTTGGTCTCGGGTGCCTTGGTCGCCGCGGACTCGGGCGTCTTCGAGATGTCCACCACCACCGAGGTGCCGGAGGTGAAGGCCCGCGCCGACAGACCCGTCCGTGCAAGGGGAAAGGTCAGGCTGCGGCGATCGGGGGCCACCTGCACGCCGGTGACGTAGTCCGACAGCGGGCCCGGCACGCCGCCGATCTCGCCCGCCAGCGGCCGGTCGAAGGTCACCACCAGCCCCTTCGGCCCCACCTCGGCTTTGTAGCCCACCGGCCGATCCCAGTCGAACACCATGCGGCCAAAGGTGCCATGGTCGGCCATGCGCGGCAGGATGCCCTGCGCCATCGCCGATCCCACCCCGAGGATCGTCAGGACCAGCACCACCAGCAGTGTCGCAACCCGCCCTTGCCGCAAGGTTCCTACCTCCCCGTTGCGGCCGGCAGGATAAGGACATCGACGCGACGCGCAAGCCGGTTGCGCTGATCCCCCGAAAGGTCCTGGAGGTCGCCAAACCGGGTATCGCCGGCGCCGTAGACGACGATGTCGTCCGGGTATCCCGCCTCGTGCAGGGCGTTGGCCACCGCCGCCGCCCGGACCAGGGAAAGCTCCCAGGGCGAGGAGAAGGTCTTCCGTGGAGACGACGACGACGATGGCGGCGACGGCATCGGGTCGGAATGACCCATGACGCCGACCTGGTTCGAGATGTTGCGCACGACGGTCCCGACGTTGCGCACGGCCTCCCGCGCCCGCTCCGACATCACCGCGCCGTCGGGGGCGAACAGAAGATCGCTGGCCAGCGACAGCACCAGTCTATTGTCGCGGGTCCTGATGGTGGCGCCGGTAAAATGGGGATCGTCGCCGATGGCACTCTCCAGTATGCGGGCCAGGTAGTCGAGATCGATGGCCTGCCGACGAAAGGTCGTGGCGATGGTGTAGTCCGCGTCTCCCCCCCGTGCCGGTTTCGCCGACACCGGATCGAGGTGGGCCGACAGGGCCGTCACCACCTCGCGCCACGGATCGGGATGGACGAGACGCATCGCGTAGAGCATGACGAAGAAGGCCAGCATCAGCGACACCAGGTCGGCGAAGGTGACGAGCCAGGCCCGCCCGACGGGTGCGGCGGCGACTCGGCCGGCCAGCGGCGGCGGCAACGGCAGACGGACGGCTCCGGCGGCCAGCAGCTTCTCCCGCTCGACGTCCAGGTCGTCCCTGGGACGCGGAAGGGGCACACCAGCTCCCTCCAGGGCGGCTCCCCCTACGTCGGCTCCCTCCAGGCCGGCTCCCTCCAGGCCGGCATCCGGGCCGCCTCCGTCCGGGCCCCCGGAAGTCGATCGTCGCGCCATCCCCGTAGTCTACCCGAACAAAGGACCCCGACGTGAATCGGCCAGAAGGCCAGTCATCAAGTCCTGACTCAATTGCCGCCCGAGAACAGCGCGTCGATATCGTCCTGGCTCTTCGCCGCTCCGGAGAGCTGCGGACCGTTGAGCAGGTCCTTCTCGCTGGGCGCCGTCGGGCCGGCAGCGGCCTTCTCGGCATCCGTCTTCTGGCGAATCTGGTCGATTTCCGAGCCGAAAGCGTTGACCAGGGTCTCGACCCGCCCCTGGATGACCTTCAGGGCCTTCACCACCTTGCCGATTCGCTGGCCGGTGATGTCCTGGAAGGTGCAGGCCTCGTAGATGCTGGTGGTAACCTCGGTCAGGCGGTCGGCGATGGCGGGATCCACATCCGCAGCCACGCTCTCGATGGCCTCGGCCGCGGCGAGAATGCTGTTGGTGGCGTTCTCCGTGGCCTCGACGATGGCGTCGAGTTCGTCGGCGGCCGAGGGCAGGTAGTGCTCCTGGATTTCGTCCGGCCGCAGCGCCGCGATTTCCGCCTTGATGTCGCGGATATAGTCGGCAAGCTGCTCAAGCTCGGTGTAGAGGCGCAGGTCCTGCTTCAGCTTCAGGCGGTCGAGAAGATCGGTGACGATCTCCGCGATTCGCCCGATGCTGATCATCTCGCCGTGTTCGCGCCGGATAGTCTCCAGCCGTTCGGCGACGTCGGCGTCGATAGAACCGGCCGGCATGGCCGAGCCCTCCCTAAAACTCGCCCAGAACGCTCACCATCTTCGACTTGAGAGTGGCGGCATTGAACGGCTTGACGATGTAGTTGGACACGCCCGCCTCTTTGGCCGCGATCACGTTCTCGGACTTGCTTTCCGCCGTGACCATGATGAACGGGGTGGCCTTGAGCTTCGCATCCGCCCGCACCTCGCGCAGGAGCTGGAGGCCGGTCATCGGCTCCATGTTCCAGTCGGAGATGACAAGACCATAGGTGCCGGCGGCACGCAGCATCTGCAGGGCCTGGCTGCCGTCGGTGGCTTCGTCGATATTGTCGAAGCCCAATTGTTTCAACAAATTGCGGAGGATACGGAGCATCGTCTTGTAGTCATCCACAATCAGCACATGCATGCCCTTATCGACAGCCATCAATCACTCCATCAGCGACGGCGTCCACGAACATCCCGGACGGCTCCCCACAACCGCCTTGATATGTTATGAGGATGCGCATAGGCAAGTCCTTTTCTTCGATTTCCGCATTCATGCCCCACCATCGCCCGACTCCGGCACCGGCAGGCGGTTTCGCTGCGCCAGCTCCGAGGTCAGCGCCTTGGCCTTCACCGAGTCCATTTCGGCCATGATCGGCGCGGTCTTGGTCTCCTTCATGCGCTCGATCACAGCGATCAGGGTTGGCATCTCCAGCTCGTTGAATATCCGCGCGGCATCCCGGGGCTTCATCTTTTCATAGATGTTGACGAGACTCTTGAGCTTGTTATCCTCGAGATTATTGTACTTTGAAATGAGCCCCTGGATCGTCTGCTCAAGATTTCGGATCTCCGCGATTTTTCCGTCAATGCGCTCCTCGGCGGCATTGAGCAGCGCCTCTCGCGCATCAAGTTCTCGCGACCGTCCCTCCAGTTCCTCGCGCCGCCCCGCGAGCTTCTGGAGCACGTCGATTTCCGTCTGGGTGAACGAGGTGGCGTCGCCCCCTCCCACCCCCTCCGTCGCCCCGCCCTCGGCCGACGCCTGGCGGGACGAGCGGGGAGCCGGCGCCGCCGGGGCCTGTGCCGGGGCCGCCGCCGGGGGCTGGGCCTGGGCCTTGACCGGCTCGACGGTGACGCCATGGCGCAGCGACGCCACGCCCTCCCACAGCCCGCCGACCTTGACCGTGAACATCAGCCCCGTCGCGAAGATCAGGAACGGCAGCAGCCGCAGCCGCGGCATCCGCGCCGGCCTGGCCTTCTGTTTCTTCTGTGCATCCACCTTCCGTGGCGCGTCCATTTTCTTTTGCACGGCCATCCTCCCTCAGCGAGCGGACTGAAGGGCGCGCAACAGCTCGCGCTCCGCCTCGGACCGATCGTCGTCGTCGTCATCCATTCCACCGTCACCCAGATCCGCCCGCAGCGGCGCCGCCGACAGAGGCGCCCGCCGCGCCGGGGCCGGAGCGGGACGAGGCGGCGGCGCCGCCGCCGGCTTCGGTTCGTTGCGCGCCGCCCTGACCGAGCCTTCCAGACGGTTGGCCATGCTCTCGGCGCGGTCCACCATGAAGGCCAGGTCGTCGCGCAGGGTGTGCGCCTTCTCCACCTGCTCCTGCAGCGTCTGGCCGGCCTCCTCCGCCGCCTTGCGCAGCTTGGGGATGCCGGACTCGGCGCGGAGCGTCGCCTCGTTGAAGCTGCCCACCAGCTTGCCGAGCTGATCCTTGTTCCGCCGCAGCATGTTGAGGCGGCTGTTCAGAATCGCCGCGAACGCGATCGTCGGGACCAGGAGCACGATGACGATGATGTCCAGGATCATGGACGGAGTCATGTCGAGGCCCTCTTCTTCACCTGGTCTTCGATGCGGATGGCGATGCTGGCCCCCTTGCGCCCCATGCGCCCAAGGTACATCGGCACGTCGCCGCAGGTCAGCACGACCCGCGCGTTCGGCGACGTATTCAGCATTATGCGCGATCCAACCTGAAGATCGAGTATCTTGCTCAAGGGCATGGTCATTTCGTCCAGGACCGCCTCCAGTTCGATGTCGGTGAACCACATTTCCTCGGCCAGGTGGGTCTCCCAGATGGAGTCACGGCCGAATTTCTCGCCCATGAACATCTGGAGGAGGAGTTCGCGTACCGGCTCCAGGGTGGCATACGGAATGAGGAGTTCCAGCTTGCCGCCGCGGTCCTCCATGTCGATGCGCAACTTGGCGACGATCGCGGCGTTCGACGGTCGTGAAATGGTGGCAAACCGCGGATTCGTCTCCAGCCGGTCGAAGCGGAAGGTCACGGGGCTCAAGGGATCGAAGGCCGCCGACAGGTCGGAGAACACCACGTGCACCATGCGCTCCACCAGATTGCGCTCGATGGTGGTGTAGGGGCGACCCTCGATGCGCATCGCCGCGGTGCCGCGCCGCCCGCCCAGCAGCACGTCCACGATCGAGTAGATCAGCGACGAGTCGATGGTCAGGAGTCCATAGTTGTCCCACTCCTCGGCCTTGAACACCGCCAGCATGGCCGGCAGGGGGATGGAGTTGAGGTAGTCGCCGAACCGCAGCGACAGGATGTTGTCGAGGGAGACCTCGACGTTGTCCGAGGTGAAGTTGCGCAGGGATGTGGACATCATGCGCACCAGCCGGTCGAACACGACCTCGAGCATCGGCAGACGCTCGTAGGAGACCAGGGCCGAGTTCAGGATGGCCTGGATACCGGCGCGCTCGCCCGAGTCGTCGTGGTCCTCGTCGAAGCCGAGCAGGCTGTCGATTTCGTCCTGGTTCAGGACCCGGGTCGACTCGCGGACGCCGACGCTCGACACCACCTCGGCGACGCCACCGTCGTCGTCGCCGGTACCCAGCATGGCCTCCCACTCGGCGGCCATGGCATCCTGATTGGCGTCTTCCTCTTCCCCGTCCTCGCCGCCGCCGCCACCGCCGCCACCGCCGCCCTTCGCAGACGCTCCGCCACCGGCGTCGTCGCCTCCGTCCATGCCGGCCATCGCCTCCCATTCCTTCATCAGGGCGGCTTCATCGTCCTCCGAGACTTCTTTCTTCGGGTCGGCGGGTGTCATGGCGGGGAGCCCTTACTGGACCAGCATTTCCTTGAACAGCACGTCATTGACCCGGACCGGCTTGATCGCCGCGTTGACCCGGGTCAGCAGTTCCTCGTGCAGCCGATACATGCCGGCCGAGCCCTGCAGGTCCTCCAGCCGGAGTTCGCGCAGATAGACCTGGAAGTTGTCGACGATGCGGGGCATCACCGCGTCCACCTTGGCCGTATCCTCCGGGCCGGCCAGCTCCAGGGCGACCCGGATCTTGAGGAAGGCCTTCTTGCGGTTGGCGGCGTTGAGGTTCACCAGCATCTCCGGCATTTCATAGAACACCGGCGCGGCCCCCGGATGGGCCTCCTTCGGCGGCGGCTCGGCGCTGCGCTCGCCACCTCCGCCCGTCAGCATGGCGATGACCGGATCGGCGAGACCACTGAAAAAGACCCCGGCCGTCGCCAGCAGCAGCAGCAGCACCGGCGCCACGATCATGATGAGCTTTTTCTTTTTGGCAAAGAACGACTCCGACGAGCCACCGCCGGAGTCGCCACCGCCTTCACCGCCTTCGTCCAGGTCTTCGTCCAGATCTTCGGCCATTCAGTCCCCCGACGCCTATCGCGGCCTTTGGCCGCAACCCAAAAAAGGGAGTCGTATTACAGACCCCGAGACTCTCCGCGCGCCGCGAAGAGTCTCGGGGTCGGTAATACGGCGCGAGCCACCCGGCTTCCAGCAAACCGGCCTGCCCAGTCTAGGGGCGGCTGGTTAATAATCGGTTGAGGAGCGCGAGATCGCGACCTCCCGGCAAAAGTTACCGGGCAACCCCTGCCCGCCACCCCCGCCACCCCCACCCCCCGCGCCCGGAATGGGCCGGAAATCGGTCCTGGCACGGGGCGTGCATTACTCGCCGTGGACGGATTTCGGCCCAGGTGGAGCGAGCAATGGACAACACTGCATACATCGGATTGTCCCGGCAGACGGCCTTGTGGAGACAGCTCGACATGGTCTCCAACAACATCGCCAACGCCAACACGCCCGCGTTCAAGAACCAGCAGCCCATGTTCGTCGAGTATCTGGTCAAGACCCAGAACAACGAGCGCCCCTTCGACGACAAGCTGTCGTTCGTGCAGGATCTCGGCACCTTCCGCGACACCCGCGACGGGCCGATGACCAGCACCGGCAACCCGCTCGACCTGGCCCTGAACGGGCCGGGCTACCTGGTGGTGGATACCGACGCCGGCCCCATGTACACCCGCGGCGGCCATCTGCGCCTGAACGAGGCCGGACAGATGGTCACCGCCGACGGCCAGCCGATCCTGTCCAGCAACGACCAGCCGTTCTTCTTCGCCCCCAACGAGACCCAGATCAGCGTCGCCCGCGACGGCACCGTGACCACCGAGAACGGCCAGATCGGCAAGCTCCGGGTGGTGCGCTTCGAGGACGAGCAGCAGCTTCGCCAGGTGTCCGGCGGCCTGTACATGACCGAGCAGCGCCCCGAGGAGGTGGCCCGCCCGGACGTCCTCCAGGGCATGCTGGAAGAGTCGAACGTCAAGCCGGTCGTGGAAATGACCAGAATGATCCAGCTTCAGCGCTCCTATGAAAGCAGCAGCCGGCTGGTGGAACAGGAAAGCGATCGCCGCCGCAAGGTGATCGACGCTTTGTCGCGCGTGGCCTGAGGCCAGAGAAAACGGGGAGATATCTGCCATGAGGTCGCTCAACATCGCCGCCACGGGAATGCTCGCGCAGCAGACCAACGTCGAGGTCATTTCCAACAACATCGCCAACATGAACACGACGGCCTACACGCGCCGTCGCGCCGAGTTCAACGACCTTCTGTATCAGAACCTGCGGCGCGGCGGTTCGGCCTCGTCGGATGCCGGCACCATCGTCCCCGCCGGCGTGCAGCTTGGTCTTGGCGTCAAGACCGTCGCCGTCTACCGCATCACCGAGCAGGGCAGCGTGGTCAACACCGACAACACCCTCGATCTCGCCATCCAGGGCAAGGGCTACTTCCAGATCCAGATGCCCTCCGGCGAGACCGCCTACACCCGCGACGGCTCGTTCCAGCTGAGCCCCCAGGGCCAGATCGTCACCCACGAGGGCTACACGGTGCTCCCCGGCATCATCATCCCGAGCGACGCCGTCGGCGTGTCGATCAACAGCTCGGGCCAGGTGCTGGCGAAGCGCGACGGCCAGGTGGCGCAGCAGGTGGTGGGCCAGATCCAGTTGTCGGTGTTCCCCAACGAGGCCGGCCTGGAAGCCGTCGGCGACAACCTGCTGAAGGAAACCCCGGCCTCGGGCACATCCACCCCCAGCACCCCCGGATCGGCGGGCTATGGCACCATCCTCCAGGGCTTCCTCGAGACCTCCAACGTCAACGTGGTGGCCGAGGTCACCAATCTGGTGACCGCCCAGCGCGCCTATGAGATGAACAGCAAGGTAATCCAGACCTCGGACGCCATGATGCAGACGGTCGTCAACGCGAAGTAACGGGAGAGGATGATGAAGAGGATTGCTCTTGCGCTTGGGCTGGTTCTGGCTACGGCAACATCGGCGATGGCCGAAAAGGCCCCCGTGGCTCTCCCCGCCTCTCTTCACGCCAACGTCGAGGTCCACGGCGCCTACGTTCGTCTCGGCGACCTGTTCGACGGCGCCGGCGCCTACGCCGACCGCCCGGTGGTCCAGGCGCCCGAGCCCGGCAAGCGCACCACCCTCGACGCCGTCTGGCTGTACAAGGTGGCCCGCGCCTATGGCGTGCAGTGGCAGCCCCTGTCCCGGTCCGACCGGGCGGTGGTCGAGCGCGCCTCCCAGACCGTGGACGGCGGACGCATCCTGGAGGAGGTCCGGGCGGCCCTGGCGGCCAAGGGCGTTCCAGCCGACGCCGAGGTGGCCTTCAACCAGGGCGGCGGCGAGCTGCACGTCGCCGCCGGGGCCGAGCCGGACATCACCGTCGAGTCCGTGACCTTCGACGAGCGCAACCGCCGCTTCAACGCCACCGTGGTGATCCAGTCGGGGACGTCGGACACGAAGCGCCAGCGGCTGGCCGGACGGGTGTTCAACACCGTCGAGATCCCGGTGCTGAGCCGCGGCCTGAAGAAGGGCGAGGTCATCGCCCTCAAGGACGTGCGGTGGGTCAAGGTGCGCTCCGACGACGTCCGCCAGGACGTGGTCACCGACGCCGACCAGCTTCTCGGGCTGACGCCCACCCGCTTCATCCGTGACGGCGTGCCGCTGCGCTCGCCCGACCTGCAAAAGCCGATCCTGGTGGAGAAGGGCGCCCAGGTCACCATGATCCTGAAGACGCCGATGATGTCCCTGACGGTACGCGGCCAGGCCCTGGAGGACGGGGCCAGGAACGACAGCATCCGCGTGCAGAACACGGCCAGCAACAAGTCGGTCCTGGCCAGGGTGATCGACGTCAACGTCGTCTCGGTGCAGGCCGGGACCTCCGTCGCCGCCCTCGACTAGACCAAACCGGAAGAAGGGAGACACGTCCATGATCCGCCATTCCACCAGGCTCCGCCTTGCCGCCCTTCTTCTGGCCGCGACCGCGCTCTCGGGCTGCAACGCCCTGCGGCAGATGTCCGAGCTGGGCTCCGAGCCCAAGCTCTCCCCCGTCGAGAACCCGACGGAAAAGCGCAACTACCAGCCCGTCAGCATGCCCATGCCGACGCCGGTGGTGACCCAGCCCAAGGCCAACTCCCTGTGGCGGCCGGGCGCCCGGGCCTTCTTCAAGGACCAGCGGGCCAACGACATCGGCGACATCCTGACCGTGGTGGTCTCCATCACCGACGACCAGGCCAAGATGAACAACAAGACCAACCGCAACCGCAACACGCCGACCGAGTCGGCGGGATTGACCAAGTTCCTGGGCTACGAGGCGTCACTAGGCAAAATTCTCCCCAACGCCGTCGACCCGACCAACCTGGTCAGCCTGGAGAGCAACAGCAAGTACGAGGGTGAAGGCAAGATCGCCCGGGACGAGACCATCAAGCTGCGTCTCGCCGCCGTCATCACCCAGGTGCTGCCCAACGGCAACCTGGTCATCGCCGGCCGCCAGGAGATCCGCGTCAACTACGAACTGCGGGAAATGCAGGTGACCGGCGTGATCCGGCCGCAGGACATCGCCTCCGACAACTCCGTCAAGTGGGACAAGATCGCCGAGGCCCGCATCGCCTACGGCGGCCGCGGCACCATGAGCGACGTCCAGCAGCCGCGCTACGGCCAGCAGATCTTCGACGTCATCTTCCCGTTCTGAACCGTCCGAAGGAGACCAGGAGCGGTGATCCTCATCGGCATCGGCGCCAACCTGGCGGGACGTTTCGGCTCACCGCGGGCGACCTGCGAGGCGGCGCTCACCGCCCTGGCCGGGGCCGGGACCGAAGTGGAGATCGTCGCCCGCTCGCGGTGGTGGCGGACGGCCCCGGTCCCGGCCTCGGATCAGCCCTGGTTCATCAACGGCGTGGCCGCCATCGCGACACCCCTCGATCCCGACGCCCTTCTCGCGCTGCTGCATGATATCGAGCGGGATCTCGGCCGCGTGCGGTCGATCCCCAACGCGGCACGGGTCATCGACCTGGATCTTCTTGCCTACCATGACATCGTGCGCGATGGACCAGCACAAATCCCCCACCCGCGGCTGCATGAGCGGGCGTTCGTGCTGTTTCCCCTGATGGACATCACAACCGACTGGCGCCACCCCACCCTTGGAGTGCCGGTGTCCGAACTCGTCGCCCGCCTGTCCCCTACCCAGGTGGCGGAACCGGACCCATAAAATCCTGACGCGCCGCGTGGAGGCCAGGCCGAAAACGACGGCGGTCTCCAGCAGGGGGGCGGCTTCGACCAGATAGCGCACCTCGAGAAAGGCCAGGGCGGCGAGCGCCGCGGTTCGGCCGATGGTTCCCAGCACGGCGGCGGCCGCGAGGGTGAGGACCAGGCGATTGCGCGTCACCATGGCGAAAACGCACATGACGACCGCGGCGAGCAGCAGGACTATCTTGTACACATGGGTGTAGGCACCGATGGTCAGTCCCCAGGGCATCTTTTTCGGCCATGCCATGGCGACCACGTCCCGACCCGCCGTCCACATCTTCCATGATCGGAGCGCGGGCAATTCCACCCAGCGATAGAAGGGATCGTTGCTGACCCGCCGCTCCGCCATGGCCCCGAAGGCCTCGTCGATGTCGGCCGGAACCTCTCGTCCGGTGTGGGGATAAAGCCGGGTCATCAGCCGGCCGATTTCGACCTTCTCCTCGTCCGAAAAGTATTCCGGCCGCAGATGGGCGCTGCGATAGTTGTTCATCTCGATGGCGAACAGGAATGCGACGGTATCGTCCTCCTCGACCACCCAGGAGCGGCCCCATTTGACGATGCCCATCGGTTCGTGCCAGCCGGCCGGGGCCATTTTCGCACTCGGCGGCAGGGGGGGTAGGCCGACGGCGACGGCCCGCACCGTCCACAGCGCCATCGGCAGCGCCGCCACGGCGCCCATCAGGGCGAGTCGGCGGAGCGCCTCGCGGCGACCGCTGATCCCGAACGCCACCACCACGATGGGAACCAGCAGGAAGGCGTTGTCGTAGCGGAGAAAGAACGCGGCCCCCAGCGCCAGGCCCAGTCGGATGGCGCGCAGCCGGCCAGCGGCCATGGACAGCATCAGTTCGGCCGTCACCACGATGACGGCGGCGATGCTGAGGCACTCGGTCAACATGTAGCGCCCCCACGCCACGCTCATCGGCGACAGGGAGATCACGAGGCCGAGCGCCACCGCCGCCAGCCGCGACCCGCTCACCGTCCGCATCGCATGCACCAGCCAGGCGACCGTCAGGCCGAACACCAGACTCTGGGCGATGACGACGGCGCGCCAGACATCGGGCTTGAGGAACGATCGGTCGCCAAAGCCCGCGATCGCGCGCACCGCGGCGAGGAAGGCCGGATAGCCGGGCAGGTGATTGCCGCCCCAGCTGGGGACGCAACGGGCCGCCTCGATGCTGACGCAGCCGCGCATCTGGATGTTGTCGGCGACGGCGATGTAGGTCCCGGTGTCATAGGTCATGTCGGGATAGGCGACGCCGACAGCGATGCGGACACCGGCTGCCAGCAGGAAGAACAGCAAGGGGATGGACAGCGCCGCGACCATGGACCGTGCGCCACTGGACAAGCCACCGTCACCCTGCATCTTCGTCCCTTTCGCGTCAGACCCTGAAAATGCAATACGGTTTCCAGAAAATCCACGGATTTTCGTAACTGCGCGGGCACCCCTATGTGTGGAGGAATTTGTTAAACAAATATCAACCTGAATCCGGCAGTTGGAATGAAATTTTCAATGCTGATCAATGTGTTGCAGCACCAGTTCTCATTATGACGGGTTTTGGGTGAAATTGGCGGGATGCCGCCCGCGCCCGCTCGGGACGGGGTTTGGGGCGGCAGCCCCAAGTTTGACTGCCGAATTTGAGGTCAAACGTTTCGCTCGCCGGGCTTACCCCCGCATGCCGGCAAGATGCCAACCCCCATCACCTGCGCGAGCTGATGGCGCCGATCGAAATCGAGAGGGAGAGGGAGAACGGGCCAAGGACATGGCCCGGCTCTTCCGACTGGCCTGCCACGCCGCCAATCAGGCGTGCGGCAGGCCCGTTCGGCGCCTTAACGCTTGGAGAACTGGAAGCTGCGGCGGGCCTTGGCCTTGCCGTACTTCTTGCGCTCGACCACGCGCGAGTCGCGGGTCATGAAGCCACCCGCCTTCAGCGCCGGCCGCAGGGCCGGCTCGAAGTAGGTCAGTGCCTTGCTGATGCCGTGGCGGATGGCCCCGGCCTGGCCCGACAACCCACCGCCCTTGACCGTGCACACCACGTCGAACTGCTCGGTCCGGTTGGTTACGGCAAACGGCTGATTGATCGCCATGCGCAGCGACGGCCGGCCGAAATAGCTGGCGATGTCCCGCTCGTTGATGGTGATCTTGCCGCTGCCCCGCCGGATCCACACCCGGGCGACGGCATTCTTGCGCTTGCCGGTCGCGTAGGCGCGACCCTGGGCATCGATCTTCGGTTCGACCCGCTCAGGGGCCGCAGCCACCGTCGCCGCCCGCAGATCCTCGAAGGACTTGATCTCTTCGGCCACGTCAGAAGCTCCTCTTGTTCTTCGGGTTCCGACCGGCGATGTCCAGCGCCTCGGGCTTCTGGGCGTCGTGCGGGTGCTCGGCTCCGGGATAGACCCGCAGGAGCCGCATCTGCTCGCGACCGAGCGGTCCGCGTGGAACCATGCGCTCCACGGCCTTGGTGATCACCCGGTCAGGGTGGGAACCGGCCAGAATCTGGCCGATGGTGCGATCCTTGATGCCGCCGGGATGGCCGGTGTGCCAGTAGAAGCGGCGGTCACGCAGCTTGTTGCCGGTCAGCTTCACCTTCGCCGCATTGACCACGATCACGTGATCGCCGCAGTTCATGTGCGGAGTGAAGGTCGTCTTGTGCTTGCCGCGTATGATCTTGGCGATTTCGGCGGCGAGGCGCCCGAGGACGACGTCTTCGGCGTCGACCACGTACCACCTGTTCTCGATCTCAGCCGGTTTGGCCGAATAGGTCTTCATGAGGGTCACTCGGACTTCGGAATGAAAAAAACACACCCGCTGGCACCACGTGCCACCCGGTGTGGGCGCGGAGTATGGCACACGGCACGGGCCTGTCAATGATGAAAATTCGCAGCGAAATCAATCGCTTGCATGGTGCGGTATCAGCATACCGCGATAATCGGTCAAGGCTTCACGAAAAGGGTCAGGGGATTCGGCACTGGCCGGGTGTAGGCCAGGCCCCAGATCTGGAAGGCATCCGGGAGTTCCAGGATCTCGATGTTGGTGAAACCATTGCGGGCCAGCGCCGCGCGCAGGGTCTTGCCGGTGAACCCGGTCTTGTGAGCCATGGCCAGATAGCCACCCGCCAGGGCGGAACGCAGGCCGAAAATCATGTCGATGGGCGTGATGGGACCGGACTCCGACTCATAGATCACATCCTCCAGGGCATCCTGGGCCACCAGTTCGCAGATGCTGCGCAGGTCCGGGACGTGCAGCATCAGGAACCCGTCCGGTTTCAGGACCCGGACGAACTCACGCACCGTCAGGTCCACCTCGTGCGGGAAGACGTGCTCCAGATTGTTGGCCGACCACACCGCGTCCATGGATCCGCTCGCCACCATGGGCATGCCGGTGATGGAGCCGACGATGTCGGGCTCCGCCGCGGGATCGATGTCGAGGCGAATCTCGGTCCACTCCGGAGTGCGGAACATCTCGTGCAGCCCGTCGATGTGCCGCGGTCCGCAGCCGACGTGCAGCACGGTCCTGGTCGCGGTCATCGTGCACCACCCCGACGGGCGCGGGCATCCTGCCCCTCGCCGACGCGATGGCACCAGTCCAGGTTGCCGAGGTACCACTCCACCGTCCGGCGCAGGCCATCGGCGAAGGAGGTGAGGGGCGCCCAGTCCAGTTCCACCTTGATCTTGCTGATGTCGGTGGCATAGCGGCGGTCATGGCCCGGCCGATCCTGGACATGGCGGATCAGCGAGCGATGCGGGTGCCACGGCGCCTCTGGCCGCATTTCGTCGAACAGGTCGCAGAGGGTGTGGACCAGTTCGAGATTGGTCGACTCGGCCTCGCCGCCGATGCAGTAGGTCTCCCCGAGCCGTCCCCGCTCGGCGACGGTGCGCAGCGCGCGGACGTGATCGTCCACATACAGCCAGTCGCGGATCTGCCCGCCGTCGCCATAGACCGGGATCGACCTGCCCTCGAGAAGGTTGAGGATCACCAGGGGAATGAGCTTCTCCGGATACTGGTGCGGTCCATAGTTGTTGGAGCAGTTGGTGATCAGGGCGGGATACTTGAACGTCTTGTGCCACGCCCGCACCAGGAAGTCCGACGAGGCCTTGGTCGCGGCGTAGGGCGAGTTGGGCTGATAGGGCGACACCTCGGAGAACTTGAGACCCGGCGGCAGCGAGCCATAGACCTCGTCGGTGGAGACATGGACGAAGCGGAACGCCTCCTTCCGCGGCTCGGCCATGGTGCTCCAGTGGTGGTGGGTGACCTCCAGCAGGGTGTAGGTACCGACCACGTTGGTCTGGATGAACTCGGCGGCGCTGTCGATGGAGCGGTCGACGTGGGACTCGGCCGCCAGGTGGTAGACGACGTCCGGATCGAAGGCGGCCACCTGCTCCGCGACGGCGGCGCGGTCGGCGATGTCCACCCGCTCGAAGCGATGGCGCGGAATGCCGACCACGGCGTTCAGGTTGTCGAGTCGCCCCGCGTAGGTCAGCTTGTCCAGCGTCAGCACGTGGGCGTCGGTCTCGGCGATGAGCTGGCGCACCAGCGCCGAGCCGATGAACCCCGCCCCCCCGGTGACCAGCGCCCTCATCGCGCGGTGCCGTGGTTCATGTTCTTCAGCAGGGCGATGGTGTCGGCGATGCCCTGCCTCAGCGAGCCCCGGAAGCCGAACCCGGCCTCGTTCAGCCGGGTGTTGGCGACGTCGTAGGACAGCTGGTTCATGATGCGCTCCTCGACGAACGTCACCTGGAGGTCGGGGACCCGCTCGCGAATGGCGTCCACCACGTCGCGGACCGTGTGGTTCGAGGTGACGACGTTGTAGACCCGCCCATCGAACAGGTCGCGGCGGATGAAGAACCCCATGGCCTCGACGGCGTCGGTGAGGTCGAGATAGGGCCGCTTCTGGTCGTAGGCCGTCTTCCACACCGTCACCGGCTGGCCCATGACCGACTGCCAGCAGAACTTGTTGACGGCGGTGTGGAACCGCATGCCGGGAGAGGTGCCGAAAATGGTGCCGAAGCGGCAGATGACCGCCCTAAGCCCCTGATCGCGCGCCAGTTCGGCCACCAGGGCCTCCTCGCGCAGCTTGGTCTCGGCGTAGGGGCTCTGGGGCTTCAATTCGCTCTTGTCGCAGTTCTCGTCCACCTGGTCGTTCTGGGTGCCATAGACGCTGGTGGAGGAGGCGTGGATCAGCGGCGCCCCGACCGTCGCGCAGACCTTGGCCACCCGCTCCGTCGCCCCGAAATTGACCCGCTCCACCGCCTCGCGGTTGTTGAAGCTCGCCGTGGCGTCGGTGAGTGCCGCGAGATGAATCACCGCCCCGGCGCCCCGGATCAGGGGGTCGAGGTCCATGGTCATCACGTCGCTGTCGAGAAAGCGAAAGCTCACCCCATCGGGCAGGTTGAACAGCGATGGAAACCGCTGGGTCACCATGTTGTCGACGACGACGAATTCGGCACCCGGAAAGGCGGCCGGAAGCTGGCGGATGACGCGGGAGCCGATATGACCGAGCCCCCCGGTAACGACGATCTTCATGTTCCCTGGTCCCATTCCATGGAGTCTTCCGTCGGCACCGGTCACTTCACTGCGCGGGCAACGGGTGGCGGAGTTTAGTGCGCCGCTTTGAAAAATGCGACCATGTCGTGGGGGTGGTGTCGCGCCGCCGGCATGACGGTCGGAACCATCAGCCGACCACGCGGGCCCGCGGGAAGGTGGCGGTGGCGACCACGCCCTGTTTCGGGCGGGCCTGGAGGGTGAAGGTGCCGCCATGGGCCTCCATGAACCGCCGGACGAGCGGCAGGGCCAGGCCACCGCCGGTATCGGCCGGACGCCGCGGCACGTCGAGGCGGGCGAACGGCTCCATCAGGCGATCCAGGTCGGCCTGGGGGATGACCAGGGCGTCGGCGCTGACGACGATGGCCAGGGTTCCCTCCAGCTCGCGGCGGGTGGACAGGGTCACCGTGCCGCCCTCCGCCGCATGGCGCACCATCGTCATCAGCAGGTTCGTCACCACCTGGCGCACCACCCGCTCGTCGGCGAACAGCGTCGGCAGCCGGCCGGGAATGGCGAGCCGGAGTCGGACCCCGGCGGCCTTCGCCACCTGTTCGATGCGGCCATGCCCCGACGTCAGCAGCGCATGCACGTCCACCCGCAGCTCGTCGAGCCGGAACTGGCCCGAATGCAGCCGCGACAGATCGATGAGGTCGTTGACCAGGTCCGTCAGGCCGCAGGCGGTGTCCCGGATGTCTCGGGCATAACTGCGATACCGGTCGGGAATGGGACCGAACAGTTCGGCGGCCAGGGTTTCGGCGAAGCCGATGATGGAGGTGAGGGGCGCGCGAAGCTCCTGCCCGACGTTGGTCAGCACGTCCGCCTGGGTGCGGGTGACCTGCTCGGCGGCGGTCCTGCCCTCGTCGAGGCGGTAGGCCATCTCCTTGAGGGCGGTGATGTCGTGGGCCACGGTGGAGAACCCGCACACCTGCCCGTCGTCGTCGATATCGGGAATACAGGTGGCGTGGAACCAGCGCTCGCCGCCCGATCCGTCCCGGAAGACCTCCTCGAAGGTGACCCGGTTGCCGGCGAGGGCGGTGGCGATGTGGGGCTCCATGCGGCGGAACAGGACCTGCCCCACCACGTCGGGCATACCCATGCCGATGATGTCGGTGGCCGGCACGCCGAACCAGTCCTGGTAGCAGCGGTTGACCGAACGGTAGATCAGGTCCTTGTCGACATAGGCCACCAGGGCGGGCACCGTGTCGGCCACCATGCCGAGACCACGCGCCGACTCCTCCGGTGCCAGTCGTTCCAGCCGATGGGCGACGGGCAGGTCGGGAATCATGGCGATGCCCTGGCGCTCCGTGGACTCCATGGGATCGACGCGCTCAGGCATGTCCATGGGCATGTCCATGTCGACATGCATGACCACGGCCCCGCGCAGGCCGACGCCATCGGCGCCCACCGGGGAGATCAGGCACTTGAAGCCGCGCCGCTCCGTGCCGAACTGCCAGACGTAGCTGGTCTGGAAGGCGGGGGACGTCCCGTCCAGCACCGACCGCAGTCCGCTGGCGATGACCCACGCCGCCCGGGCGTTGGTGCCGAGAGTCGAGTCGCATAGGTCGAGGTAGTCGATACCGCGGTCGCAGGACTGGGCGAAGAAGTCGCCGCCGGCGGCGATGGCGCGCCAGGCCGCATTGACGGCGCGGATGCGGCCAGCGGCGTCGACGACCGCGACCCGGGCCGGCATGGCGTCCAGAATCAGCTCGTTGTCCGACGTGCCGAAAAGGAAGGCCGCTGCGCCGAAGAGTCGCGTCCCCCGGTTGAGTGGATCAAACTGCATGGCCGGCACCCCTCAGCACCCGATACTCCGGAGCCCGACTGGGCCGCTCCTTGACTCCATTTAGACCCTGGATGCACTTCCGGCCAACTGGACTTTCTAGCTAGAGAGGGGTACGAAATAGCCGTCCGTGGTGCACCATTCGACTTCCCCCTGACTTTTCAAGGCCTTGGTGTTGGTGCAAAAATGCAACGCCTGGCAGAAATAGCACGCACGGGAGTGGTGAAATGGTTCACGGCCGCCAGGCGGTCTTCAGGGCCTCCATGACGTTCATGGACAACTGCCTGGCCACGGTGCGGGGCTTGGGGGGCCTCTTGCGCTTGGTGAACCCCTGGGCCGAGGCCTCGTATCTCTTGCGCAGGATGGGGCCGCTCATGTCGTCGTCGTCATCCAGTTTGTCGAAGCCCTGCTCGGAGACGAGGTAGTCGTGGGGGCGGCCCCAGCCCTCCATGGAGCGGCTGTTGACGCTGGCGACGATCTGGCCGGTGTGGGTGTCAAGGACCCGGGCGTGCATCTCATAGCCGATGGTGGACTTCTCCGAGGGGGCGATCAGCACCTCGATCATCAGGTCGGCCATGTCCTTGAGGGCGGTGGCTTCCAGCACATCACTGCGGCCGCCGAGCGCCCCCGGCGGCTGGCCGGCTCCGGCGAGGCGGGTGACGGCGGTGCGGTCGATCACCACCGCCTTCGCCTCCAGCATCGGCGCGAGGAAGCCCTGGAGGAAATCCCACTCCCAGGTTTCCTTGTAGCGGGGACGCTGCTGGGCGGGACTGGCGACCCGGTGCTGCGACTCGATCACCGTCTCGCCGCCGCCCTTCCAGTTGACGTCCCCCTCGGCGCTGCCGCCGCCGCTGACGACGATGCGGTCCACGGCGGACCATTCGCTCACGGCCTCGGAAAGCTGGCGGTTCCAGTACAGCACCAGACGCGGCCGTCCATGGGCCTCGTAGGCGGAGCGGAAGGACTGGATGGCCTCGGCCTCCTTCGGAGTCGTGACATCGTCCTCCCGCTTGCGCCGTTCCATGAACTCGCCGTCGCGGGAGGGTGGCGCGAACACGGGCGCGGTGGCCGGGGGTGGGGGAACTTCGCCGCCGGTCTGCTGCGCCGGGGCGGGTGCCGGGGCGAGGTGCGACAGCGTGATGGTAACGGCGACGGCGGCGAGGATGCGGCGCATCAGCGTCCCTCCCTCATCTCGACCATGTAATAGCGCGCCGTGTCGCTGCCGAGGGACGACTCGCGATAGGTGCTGCTGGAGCGGGGGTCGAGGAAAATCCGTTTCCAGGCGCTGACCGGCTCGGCCGGCGCCTGCGACTTGTCATAGAACTGGGTCCGCAGCTCGGCGCGCAGGGGATAATCGGTGCAGTTGATGATCTGCGACCACAGCTCGACGGTACCGGTCGCGGTGCGCCGCGCATTGATGCTGCGGACGTAGACCTTGTTGGTGATGGTGAAGTCGGTGATGCTGACGGAGTTGAGCGGCATCTCGATCACCGGCGAGGACTCGCCCGGGATCACCGACGGCGCCGCGACAAGCTGGCGCTGCCGCTCGATGGCGGTCATGTCGCAGACGGGAGCCGGCTCCATGCTGGTGCAGCCGATGGCGGCGCCGGCGATTGTGATAGCCAGCGTCAGGGCCAGGACGGAGCGGACGGTCCTCCCTCCCCCCCTCGAGGGGGAGAGGGCCGGGATGAGGGGGTGGGGCAGCCGGCACGATCCGGGGAGCTTCGCTCCCCCCTCACCCAACCCTCTCCCCCCGAAGAGGGGGGGAGAGGGCTTTTGATGGTCTTGATGGTGGTTCATGGTCAGCCTCTCACTCGGTTCGTCTGGGGGGGGTGGGGGCGGCGTCGGGGACGGGGGGAACGATCACCGGGCTCGCCATGATTTCGGCCGGGGCGCTGTTGGGACCCCGTGGCGGCACCGGAAAGGCCGGGTTGGCCCGCACCCAGCCGAGGCGGCAGCGGCCGGACCCGCCGAGGGCGGCCTGTTTTCCCTTCGTGCCGATGGGCCGTCCCGAGTCGTTCAGGAACTCGACCGGCAGTGTCGTCACCGTTGGCGGCAGGGCCAGGGTGATGCCGTAGACCTTGCCCGGCAGATTGTCCCAATAGCGGGTGTCGGCACCGGCCTCCACCGCCGCCTCGATGGACTTGGCGACCAGGCCGGCCACCATCATGCCGACGGCGGCATAGGTGGTGGCCCGGTCGTCGTCGCCCTCGCGGCGCCCGTGACCGCCGCCATGACCGCCGCTGCCGGCAAGCACCATGCCGCTGTTCAGCAGGATGTCTCCGGTCACCCCCGCGACATCCCTGAACTGCGCCTTGCCGTCCAGGATGGCGTCCACCGGCCGGCCGCCGCGGGTGGTGGCCTGGAACTGGATGTCCTCGAGCGCCAGCGTGTCCCGGATCGACTCTTCGCGCGGCTTCGCCGACGACTCGGCGGGAGACGGTGTGGGAGGCGGTGGCGCCGGCAGCGACTCGGCGGCGGCGATGGAAGGAGACCTGGACGGCTTCGTCCGGGGCTTGAACCAGCCGTCGGGCTTGGCGGCCGGGCGCGGGGCGTAGTCGATGGTCGCCGGAGCCGCTGTCGCCGCGGCCACCGGCGGCAGGGGCTCGGCGGGGATCCGCACCCGCGCCTTTTCCGGGTTGCCGCCGGGAAAGAACATCAGGTGGCGGCGGCTCAGGCCGGCCCGCTGGTCTCCCCGGCTTTTGACGGGGGCCCAGCCGGTCTCGGCCAGGATCAGGGTGTCGTCGTCGCGGCCGGGGGGCACGAATCCGGGCCGCAGGGTCTTTACCTCGGCGTAGCTCTCCTCGGCCAGGGACTCCCGGCCATCGCAGTGGGAGGCCCAACCCTCGAGGAAGATCAGCAGCGCGAAATCGGCGCGATGCTGCTCCTCCTCGGCGAAGGCGTCCTGGAGAACGCCGCTCTTGAAGCTGGCCCGGGCGTTCTGGTAGTCGCCGACCCATAGATAAAGGAGTCCCCGGTAGTAGTAGGCCATCGCCCGCTCATAGGGCTCGCCCTTGAAGTCCTTGACCGCCTCCTTCGCCCACAGGCTGCGGGCCTCGGCGGCGGAGGGAGTGTCGGCGTAGACCGCCTCGATGCCGAGCAGTGCCTCGTCGAACAGGTCGGCGGCCAGTCGCGTCTCGCCCAGTTCCAGAGCCGCCAGGCCGATTCGCATGTCGTTCAGAACCAGATTGCGCACGCCCTGCTGCTGACGCACCACCAGGTGGGGCCGCAGGGCCACCGGCTTGTCGGCGAGGTAGGACGCCGCCACGGTGGCGGAGACCGGGGTTTCCCGCTCGCGATCACTGACGCAGCCCGCCGCCACGGCGACACCCAGGGTCACGGTGGCGAGACGACGCAGCCGGCCCATGACGGAATTTCCGCGCTTCATCGCCAGCCTCCGTCAGCGATACACGACGTCATCCTGCATGGCCTTGGTGATCTCGTAGATGCCGCTCCACACGATCTCGCCGGTTTCCTGGTCCACCATCTCGAAGACGATCTGGCTGTAGCGGGACATGATGCCGGCCTTGGGATCGCGCGAATCCACCGAGGTGATCCGCCCGCCAAGCCGGTAGTCGGCCCCCTTCTGGCCCTGGGTGGTGCCGGTGGTGCCCTTGTCCACGACGCCGTCGCGCTTGATGTCGCGCTCCTTCTCCACCATGTGGGAGTACTGGCGCCCAAGAAACACCATGCGCCCCTTGGCCGCCCGGTTCAGGCTCACCCGCAGGCGGTCGGTGATGGCGTTCTTGTTGAAGCGGGTCGAGCTTTCGTTGTCGAAGTACTGGGAGTCGATGACCACGTTCGGCGGCCGCTGCTGCGCCGCCAGACGGGGCTCTGTCAGCATGTCGCGCATCATCTGATCGGTCATGCTGACGATGTCCTGCGACTCGATGCCGATGCCGGCCGCCGGACCGGGCGAGCCCGGATCCACGTAGACGCTGGGCGTCCCCGGGGCATTGTCCACCCGGTAACAGGCCGACAGCAGGAGAGCCGTCCCGACGACGGCCCCTTTCAGGGTGCGCAACCGCTGCGCGTGACTGAACATGAGATCCTCCCCGACACCTGGGTACATGGCAAGAACGATGAACCGCATGCTGCCACCAGAATCATTTCGGTACAAGGATGCCGTGGCTGTGTTAGCCTGTCGCCGCGAAACGAAATTTGTGGACGATCCACAAGGAATCCCTTATATTAGAAGAATCGCGTATATCACCGGATTTCAAGGGGGGAACGAGGCCCACGAGGGCGCACCGGACGGCACCACCGCATCCATCTGGAGCGTGGGCGATTCCGCAGTCTGTCGTGCGTGGTCCTGGTCGGCACCGTTGTGGTGGGGCGTATGAAGCGTGTGACGTTTGGGGTGCCGAGGCAGGGTGTGGCGAAGCTGAGGGGGACGATGATCGTCGGTGCGGTTCTGGCGGGGGTGATCCCCGGGACCGCCGTTGCCGCGGGCGACAATCCCTGGCGGCATGAGCAGAACTCGGGGGGCGGCCGGTCGGGCGTCTATCAGTCATCGGCCGACGGCGATCTCTATCCCCCCCTGGAAGAAACCGAGCCGCCGCCGCTCGTCAGATCGGTGAAGGCGGCAGCCGCCGCGGCCCCCGCCCTGGCGGCGAAGACTGGCGACTCGGCTGCGCCTACTCCCGCGTCATTCAGACCACAGGCCGACGGTGGGTTCCCGCCCGTTGAGGACGCGACGCCGTCGCCGTCCCAGGGTGTGGTCCGGGCTCCGGCCCCCGCTTCGGCGCCGCCGCCGCCCGCCGCCGCTCCGTCACCGGAGGCCCAGCCCATTCAGGCGCAGGACTCCGGTGATCTCTACCAGATTGCCTTTCCGATGCCGCCCGGTCCCGCGCCCTACGGCGCGCCACCGCCCGGCTACTACTACTACCCACCACCCCCGGCTCCCGGTGGGGCGACGGACTCGTATCCGCCGCCGGGCATGCCGCCGTGGGGGTCGTGGTAAGGAAACGACCCGCGGGTCGTTCGACGATCGGATGCCAGGGGTCAATCCCTCCTCCCGGTGTCCTGTTTCCCGAGGGAGGATGTTTGGAGATCACCATGAAGCGTTACCTTCTGGCATCGGCGCTCGCCCTGGCCCTGGGCGCCGCGATGGCCCCCGGTTCCGCCCAGGCGTGGGGCGGCGGCAACTGGGGTCCGTTCAACAGTGACGGCGGCGGCGACGGCGGGTTCAGCATGAACTTCAGCGGTCGCGGCAGCGGCAGTGGCAACGGCAGCGGCTACGGCAACGGCTATGACGGCTGGGGCCCGGGCTATGGCGGCGGCCCGTGGGGCGGTCCGGGTTATGGCTACGGCGGTCCGGGTTACGGCTACGGCGGTCCGGGCTATGGCTACGGCGGTCCGGGTTACGGCTACGGCGGTCCGGGCTATGGCTACGGCGCACCGGGCTATGGCTACGGCGCTCCGGGCTATGGCCCCCGTGGTCCGGCCCCGCAGCAGGCTCCCGCCACGAAGTAACCTCCCTTCGGGGAGGACGGGCGGCCCGTCTCCGCAAGGGGATGGGTATGAGGCCGGCGCAAGAAACCGGGGTCGTCGGGTTCACACCTGCCGACTCCGGCTTCGGTTCGTCCGCCGTGGGAAGGTGTTCGTGCGTGGTTTGAATTCAGTGAATTGTTGAGTGGATTGACTGCCGTGGTTCGTTCGATGAGTGTGACTATGCGCGTGAAGCGTTTCTTTGCGCTGGTGGTGGTGGTCGCCCTCTCCGGAGTACTGGCCGGGTGCGGCAACTGCGAAGCAGGCGGAACCAACGGCAGCCTCGCCGGACGCTGTTCCCTGCTGAGTCTGCCGCTGTAAGGGTGTCTCTGGCCCGTTCCCAGCCGCGGAGTCCGCGCAAAGCGGCGACGAGCCGACGCCGGCATCTCTTACGCCATATTGAATTATTCTATTGACAAACGCCCCATAACGTGCCTGTTACGCATTGGATCCGTGGTGGGCCGGTGGGCTGCCGCGTGTCACGCGATGGCGTGCTGGAGTGACGCTCATGTTGTCGAGTTGGGATGAAAGCCTGAGTGTCGGCGTCACCTCAATAGATGCCGACCACAAGCTTCTGTTTCATCTGCTGGACGACCTTCAGGGAGCCCTGCGCGACAACGAGGATAGTTCGGTCGTCGGCAGCGTTCTGAATGGTCTGGTCGCCTACACCGGCTATCACTTCGCCCGCGAGGAGCGCATCATGGAGGTATGCGGCTACCCGGAGCTTGCCCAGCACCGTGGTCTTCATGAGGGTATCCGGGCGCGCATCGCCACCGAGAGCAAAGCCTACCACGCCAATCCGCTCGAGTTCGATTCGCATGCCCTGGCGGTCTTCATTCGTGATTGGCTGGTGGGGCATGTTCTTGGGCAGGATACGAAGATCAAACCCTATGTGACGGCCAATTTCGAGGCCGTGGCGGCCATAGGGGGAATGCCCCTGGTCGATCTCGACGACATCGAGAACGATGCGATGAACGAGGACTGGCAATGGCCAATATAGATTGGCGGAGACTCTCCGTTCTGGTGGTTGAAGACAACCGCTACATGACGGCGCTGGTCTCGACGATTATGCGCAGTGCCGGCGTCCGCGATATTCGTACCGCCGTCAATGGTGCGCTCGCTTTTTCTCTGCTCAAGGATCGACCCGTTGATGTCGCCCTGGTGGACCAATTGATGGACGTCATGGATGGCGTCACGTTCACCCGTACCGTGCGCACGGATCCCGAGAGCCCCGATGCTTTCCTGCCCATCGTGCTGGTGTCGGGGTGCTGCGAAAGCGGAATGGTTCGCCGGGCGATCGATGCCGGGATCAACGACGTCGTCATCAAGCCGGTGGCGCCGAAAACACTGCTGACCCACATCGCCCGCACGCTCCTGGTGCCGCGACCATACGTGAAGACCACGTCCTTCTTCGGCCCGAACCGCCGCCGGCCCGCCGCCACGCCGTACAATGGCTCCAACCGGCGAAATGATTGATTGGTCAGCGCCGTCCCTGTCCTGATCGCACGAAGGCGACGAACCGTGCCGCCCACGGAAACGATGCCACCGAGCGCATGTGGGTGTAGGTGGCCAGGGTGTTGCGGATGACCAGTCCGTCGTGGCGTCCGGTGATGCCGTCTCCCCGGATGACCTGGTAGGCGAATACCGCGTCCTCGCCCAGGTTCTCGAGACTGGAGTAGTGGAATTCGTGGGCCGGGATTTCGCCGTCCGGTCCTGAGGCCGGCCAGGGCGAGCGTCCCGTCTCGCGCAGACGCACGAAGCCCTTGCCGCGTGGCTTGGCGTGCATCACCGTATCACCCGGGATCGCTCCCACCATCCGGCAGGTCCGTCCCTGCCAGGTGATGCCGCGCGACAGGTACATCAGGCCGCCGCACTCGGCATAGACCGGCAGGCCGCCGTCGATGGCCGAGCGGATAGCGGCCCGCAGCGCGCCGTTGGCCTCCAGGGCGTCCATGTGGGTCTCGGGAAAGCCGCCACCGATGAACAGGCCGTCCAGGTCGCGGGGCAGGTCGGGATCACGGAGGGTGTCCACCGGCACCAGGTCCGCCCCGGCCGCCGCCAGCGCCTCGAGGTCATCGGGGTAGTAGAAGCCGAACGCGGCGTCACGGGCGATGCCGATACGCACCCGACTCCCCGGATCGACCTCCCGCACCGGTGCAGTGACGGGCGGCAGGGTAGGCGCCGTTCTGGCCATGGCCAGCACGGCCTCCAGGTCCACCTGCTCGGCGACGATGTCGCGGATGCGGGCGATCACCGATCGCGCCTCGGCCGCCTCGTTGGAGGGAACGAGCCCGAGGTGACGCTCGACGATTTCCAGGTCACGACAACGCCGCACCGCCCCCAGCACCGGCAGATCGGTGTAGCGGGCGATGGCGGCGCGCAGCTTGCCCTCGTGGCGCGCCCCCGCCACCTTGTTGAGGATGACGCCACCGATGCGCACGCCGGGATCGAACGCCTGGTACCCGAGCAGCAGCGGGGCTATTCCCCGCGTGATGCCGCCCGTATCCACCACCAGGGCCACCGGGGTCCCGAGGAGTCCGGCCAGACCGGCCGAGGAGTCCGAGCCCTCGATATCCATGCCGTCGTGCAGGCCCTTGTTGCCCTCCACCAGCGACAGGTCGGCGGTGGACGCATGGCGACCGAACAGCGCCGAGATCTCGCCGCGCCCCTGGGTGTTGAAGTCCAGGTTGAAGCAGGGGCGCCCGGCGGCGGCCCCGAGCCACATGGGGTCGATGTAGTCCGGCCCCTTCTTGAACGGCTGCACGGCGAGCCCGCGGGCCGCCAGCGCGGCGCACAGGCCGATGCTGATGGTGGTCTTGCCCGACGACTTGTGGGCGGCGGAAACGAAGAGTCGCGGCATCCGGGTCCCGTCCTTTGCAGTCTGGCTCTCAGCGCCCGGCCAGGGCCTCGAGAGTCGCATCGACGAGGCTGCGGAAACTGGTCATCCGCTCGATCCGCGCCACCGGGAAGCGGATCCCATGGGCATCCTCGATCGCCAGCACGATGCGGATATGGTTGAGGGAGTCCCAGGCCTCCACCGTGGCGGCGCCGGTCTCGTCGGTCACCGCCTCGGGCTCCATCTCCAGGATTTCGGCGACGGTGCGCCGCAGGTCCGCCTCGATCCGTCCGACGTCCGTCATCCGCCTGCCCCCCTCCCCGATTTTCAGAGCGTGATATCGTTGGAGTCCGCCTGACCGGACAGCCGCCCCCGGATATACGACCACGACACGCCGATGGCGAGGATGGTCGCGAAGATGCCGAGGATGATGCTGATCCAGCTCCGTACCCCGAGCGACGTCAGATAGCCATTGTCGATGATGGTCCAGATCAAGGCGACGAAAAACGCGACGGCAACCAGCAATCCCGTGGACCGCAGGGCCCTGAATGTCGCGAACACGAACGTCAGGTGCAGGATCAGCAGCCCCGTCCCCACCAGAACCTTGAGCGACCACCGCTGGTCATCGAGGTCGATCAGCCAGTGGGCATAGGAATAGCCACTGGGGTTGTAGGTGGCGAACACGATCAGCATCGCCATCAGCCACCGCTGCAACAGGTGGGGATAACTGAACTCAATGCCCGCCATCGCCGCCGTCACCGCGCGAAAAGCTGACGGGAGAACCGGGTCTGCGCATTGCAGGGCAGAATCTGCATCTGCGAGTACAGGGTCCTGTGACCGTCATAGGTGTCCCGTGCCAGGGTGTCCATGAACTTCATCTGGTCCCGAACCTCGATGTACTGCGCGGCGGTGTCGGTGAGTCGGTAGGGGACGATCAGCGGCCCGAGCACCATGTACTGGGCCACCATGGTCGCCACCCGCGCCGCCGAGTCGCGGACCGACGAGGGGCCGAAGAAGGGCATGACCACATACGGCCCCGACGGCAGGCCATAGACGCACAGGACCTCGTCCAGCGTCCGCACCACCGGTGGGAAACCGAGATCGGCGGCCCGGTCATAGACCCCGAGCAGCCCGAAGGTGCTGTTGATGGCGAACCGCATGGAGCCATTGCCGGCATCGCCCAGCGAGCCCTGCAGCAGGCTGCTGCCGACGGTGATCGGCTCGCGCAGGTTGGCGAAGACATTGGCCACGCCGTCCTGGACCGAGCGCGACGTGTGGGTCAGATAATAGTCGGCGGCCGGATCGAGGAGGCCGTCGCTCACCATCCGGTTCAGGTCATGGATGCCCCGGTTGAGCGTCTCCAGGTGGTCATCGACGGCGGAGGGGGTGTCGAGTCGCTCGTCGGGCCGTCCACGGTCATCGGCCATGTCCGCCCGGACGGCCTCCAGCCGCCCCTGCATCTGGGCGAGGGTCCGCCGCTCGATCGCCGTCCGGACCCGGGTCCAGAGGGCGGCCGGCGAGGCCTGTTCGGTAAACAGCGCCCGTCCACGCTCGAGTCCACGCTCGAGTCCACGCTCGACGGCGCTCGCGGCTGCCGGCTCAGTTCCCGTCGTAGCGGGGGGGACCGAGGCGTTTTCCAGGTCCTGGCGAAAGCGCGCCCGCGAAAATGGCTGTGACGCGTCCTCCGCCCCCGCCTTCCCGGCAAGGAGCGAGCCAGCGAACATCACGACAGCCACGGTCATCAGCAGTCGCCGTGACGACGGCCAGACACTCATTTGTGAAAACCCTGCCACCATTGGCCCAGATCATACCCGTCGGCCCGGGTTGACGCCAAGAAGATCGGGGTGATCAGGTCAACGAACTCAATATATATCCGCCATGAGCAACGGAAGCCCTCTCCCTACGGTTCGGGTTGCCGCCATCAGGGGAGCCATGTAGAGTGCACAGCGTAGAATGGCCGACTCGAGCGACGCGCGTGGGGCATGGCGTCCGGGACAGGCGGTTCCTTGGCCTTGATGACGGGCATCCGACCCATGCGCCTTGGGGTGAACATCGACCACGTCGCGACCATCCGCAACGCCCGGGGCGGGCGGCTTCCCGACCCCGTGCGGGCGGCGCAGATGGCGGCGGCGGCGGGGGCGGACGGCATCACCGCCCACCTGCGGGAGGACCGTCGGCACATCTCCGACGACGACATCCTGCGGCTGCGACGCGACATCGCCCTGCCGCTCAACCTGGAGATGGCGGCGACCGCGGAAATGGTGGAGATCGCCCTGCGCCATCGCCCCCATGCCGCCTGCATCGTGCCGGAACGGCGCGAGGAACGCACCACCGAGGGTGGTCTCGACGTGGTCCGGGGTCGCGCCGCGCTGGAGCCGATGGTGCGCCGTCTGGTGGCGGCGGGCATCCGGGTCTCCATGTTCATCGAGCCCGAGATCGCCCAGCTCGAGGCCTCGCGAGCCATCGGCGCGCCGGTGGTCGAGCTGCACACCGGCTCCTATTGCGAGGTCCCCGCCGGGCCGGAGCGGGAGCGGGAACTGGCCCGTCTGCAGCGGGCCGCGGCCCATGCCCAGGCGATCGGTCTCGAGTGCCATGCCGGACACGGGCTCGGCTTCGACACGGTGGTGGCGGTGGCGGCCATTCCCACCATCGCCGAACTCAACATCGGTCACTTTCTCGTCGGCGAGGCCATCTTCGTCGGGCTGGAGGGCGCCATCCGGCACATGCGACTCCTGATGGACCAGGCTGGCGCCGGTGGAAGCGGGAGCCGAGGGTGATCGTCGGGCTCGGCTCCGACCTGATCGACATCCGCCGCATCGAGCGGACTCTGGAGCGGTTCGGCGACCGCTTCCTCGACCGGGTGTTCACCGAAACGGAGCGGGCCAGGGCGGAGCGGCGGGCCGACAGCACGCCGACGGCGCGGGCCGCCACCTACGCCAAGCGATTCGCCGCCAAGGAGGCCTGCGCCAAGGCCCTCGGCACCGGCTTCCGGGACGGCGTGTTCTGGCGCGATCTCGGCGTCGCCAACCTGCCCTCGGGGCGGCCGACCCTCGTCCTGACCGGAGGGGCCGCGGCGCGCCTCGCGACGCTGATCCCGCCGGGACGGGTGCCCCGGGTTGACCTGACGGTAACCGACGAGTACCCCCTGGCCCAGGCGGTCGTGATCATCTCGGCGGAGCCTCTCTGACTGGCTTTCCCATTGATTTTATTGAGAAAACAAGGGAGTTTGGGGCGTCGCCCCAAACGGGGTCCGGGGCGGTGGCCCCGGGAGTCGTCCGGTCGGTCGCAATTAGAACCGCCCCGTAGATTAGGAAATCCTGGAAAGTGGGAGCACATGCTCCTAATCTGTCGGCGCAACGGACTTCCACAACACTGGGGGATGGAAATGACTGCGCAGAAGGAAGGGGTGACCGTCGGCAAAGCCGCGGGGGAACACGTGTTCGGCTTCGGGGTGACGCTCGAGGATATGTACCGCCGGTCCGGCCTGGAGCGGGTCGATGGGTTGTTCCTCGATCACCTCGGTTCGGCCGACTCGGCCCTGCGCGCGCGGCTGGAAGCCGCCCGGTCCAATCCCGCCTCCCTCGAAGGCAAGGGCGAGGCCGATCTTCTGATGGCCGTGGCGCCGCACCTGTCCGACTTCGTCGGCAAGCTGTTCGGGATCGAATCCGAAGTCACCGCCCTGGCCACCGCCTATCATGACCTCGCCCCGCTGTTCTCCTGCAAGCGCCTGTTCGTGCAGCGCCGCGCCCTCAAGGCCCACGGCGCCGAGTGGGCCAAGGACTTCGATGGGGCGTCCCTCAAGGCCAAGGTCGAGACACTGCTCGGCCGGCCGTTCGACGAAATGGCCTTCGCCCTGGCGGTCAACGGCTGGATGGCCGACGAGAAGGCCAACGAGGAAGCCCTCGACACCTGCGCCCGCTTCGCCGCATGGGCGGCGCTGGCCCCGGGTGGCCATCACCTGCGCGAGCACGGCGTGCTGTTCAAGATCCCCGGCAAGATCGACCCCCAGCACCTGGTGGAGTACGAGGATGACCAGCACCACGGCCTGCACTGCCTGAAGCAGCCGACCCACCTCGGCATCCGTCGCCGCGAGGGCTTCGACCTGACCGACCAGGGGTTTCCGCGGGCCGGTGGCCTGGACGAGGCCAACTACTGCATCTTCTGCCATCACCAGGGCAAGGACTCCTGCTCGAAGGGCATGAAGGACAAGAAGAGCGGCGCCTGGGCCACCAGCGCCCTCGGCCGCACCATGACCGGCTGTCCGCTGGAGGAGCGCATCTCCGAGTTCCAGGAGACCATGACCCACGGCAACGTGATCGGGGCGCTCGGCATCATCATCGTCGACAACCCGATGTGCGCCGGCACCGGTCACCGTATCTGCAATGACTGCATGGTGGGCTGCATCTACAACAACCAGAACCGCACCACCGTCAACATCCCGCAGGCCGAGACCCGGATCGTCAAGGACACCCTGAGCCTGCCCTACGGCTTCGAGATCTACAGTCTGATGACCCGCTGGAACCCGATGAACCTGCGCCGGCCGCTGCCCAAGGCGGACACCGGCCGCAAGGTGCTGGTGGTGGGTCTCGGCCCGGCCGGCTACACCCTGTCGCACCATCTGATGAACGACGGCCACACCGTGGTGGCGGTGGACGGCCTCAAGCTCGAGCCGCTGGATCCGGCGCTGACCGGCGTCACGCCCATGGGTGAGCGGGTGCCGTTCAAGGCCATCCGCAATGCCTCCGAGCTGTGGGAGCCGCTGGGCTCGCGCGTGCTGGCCGGCTTTGGCGGCGTCGCCGAGTACGGCATCACCGTCCGCTGGGACAAGAACTTCCTCAAGGTGCTGCGGATCATGATCCAGCGGCGCCAGGAGATCGGCATGTTCGGCGGCGTGCGCTTCGGCGGCACCGTGACCGTCGACTCGGCCTTCGAGATGGGCTTCGACCACATCGCCCTGTGCTCGGGCGCCGGCAAGCCCACCATCGTGCCGATGGACAACGGGCTGGCCCGCGGCGTGCGCCAGGCCTCCGACTTCCTGATGGCGCTGCAGCTGACCGGCGCCGGCCGCAAGGACACTGTCGCCAACCTGCAGATCCGCATGCCGGTGGTGACCATCGGCGGCGGTCTGACCGCCATCGACACGGCGACCGAGACGCTCGCCTACTACACCGTCCAGGTGGAGAAGTTCCTGGAGCGCTACGAGGCCCTGGTGGCCGAGAAGGGCGAGGCGGCGGTACGCTCCGCCTACAACGAGGAAGAGGCCCAGATCGCCGACGAGTTCCTGCTGCACGCCCGCGTCATCCGTGGCGAGCGCGCCGCCGCCAAGGCCGAGGGCCGTGAGCCGCGCATCCTCGAGCTGCTGGACGGCTGGGGCGGCTCCACCATGGTCTACCGCCGCAAGATGCTCGATTCTCCGGCCTACAAGAACAACCCCGAAGAGGTGGTCAAGGCCCTGGAGGAAGGCATCCGCATCGTCGAGGGCGCGTCGCCGCTCGCCGTCGAACTCGACAAGTACGGCGCCGCCTGCGCCATCAAGGTCAAGAAGGACGGGCACGAGGTGGTGATCCCGGCCCGCTCGATCATCGTCGCCGCCGGTACCGTGCCCAACATCACCCTGGCCGCCGAGGATCCCAGCGTGAAGCTGGACGGCAAGTACTTCCAGGCGGTGGACGACGCCGGCACCAAGGTGTCGCCGGAGCGGGTCAACAAGCCGCAGACGCCGAACGTCATGTCCCAGGTCCGTCCCGACGGCTCCGCCGTCAGCTTCTTCGGCGACCAGCATCCGTCGTGGGCCGGCAACGTGGTGGCGGCCATGGCCAGCGCCAAGCAGGGCTATTCCAGCATTTCCCGCGTCCTGGCCAAGAAGAAGCCGGCGACCAGCATGTCGGGTCAGGACCTTATCCAGCAGTTGAACGGGCTCCTGCGTCCCGTGGTCCACGCCGTGCACCGCCTGACGCCCACCATTCAGGAAGTGGTGGTCAAGGCGCCGCTGGCCGCCCGCATGTTCAAGCCGGGTCAGTTCTATCGCCTGCAGAACTTCGAGATGTTCGCCAACAAGGTGGAGGGCACCACCCTGGCCATGGAAGGCCTGGCGCTCACCGGCGCCTGGACCGACCCGGAGAAGGGCCTGTTGTCGATGATCGTCCTCGAGATGGGCGGTTCGTCGAACCTGGTGGAACTGCTGAAGCCCGGCGAGCCGGTGGTGGTCATGGGGCCGACCGGCGAGCCCACCCATACCCCGCAGGGCTCGACGGTGCTGCTGGCGGGTGGCGGCCTCGGCAACGCGGTGCTGTTCTCCATCGGCCGCGCCTTCCGCGACAACGGCTCGCGGGTCCTGTACTTCGCCGGCTACAAGTCGATGGTGGACCGCTACAAGATCGACGAGATCAAGGCCGCCGCCGACGTGCTGGTGTGGACCTGCGACGAGGGACCGGGCTTCACCCCCGACCGCCCACAGGACAAGACCTTCGTCGGCAACATCGTCGCCGCCATGCAGGCCTACGCCGAGGGCAAGCTGGGCGAAACCGCCATTTCCATGAAGGAGGTGGACCGCATCATCGCCATCGGCTCCGACGGCATGATGAACGCGGTGGGCCAGGCCCGGCACGGCGTCCTGTCGCCGTACCTCAAGTCGAACCACGCCGCACTCGCCTCGATCAACTCGCCGATGCAGTGCATGATGAAGGAAATCTGCGCACAGTGCCTGCAGAACCACAAGGATCCGCACACCGGTGAAGAGTACGTCGTGTTCTCGTGCTTCAACCAGGATCAGGATCTCGACCGGGTGGACTTCAAGAACCTTCGTACCCGGCTGCAACAGCAGACGACCCAGGAGAAGCTCACCAAGCAGTGGATCGCCCGCAGCGTTGCCGGCATGAAGAAAGGCTGATACCACCGGCCTGACCGCCAAACCGACGGGGCCCGCTCCGGACGACAGTCCGGGGCGGGCCCTGGCTTTTGTGCGGGGGTGAAAACGATGCGCCCCGGATAGTCTGGAAAGCGTATACTCCGTCGGCCGAGGGGTCCGGGCGGCTTGAGGAGGGATGGGCAAGTGACTGACCGCAAGCGCGTATTCTTCAACGAATACAACGTGATGATGGACAACACCACCTATCTGCCGCTGGTGTCCGGACTGCTGCAATCCTTCGCCGAGACCTCGCCCGTGGTCCGCGATCATTTCGAGTTCATGCCCTACCTGTTCCACCTGGATCGGCCGGCGGCGATCCTCGATGCCTATGACCGGCCGGCCATCGCCGCCTTTTCGCTGGTATCGTGGAACGAACAGCTCAATCTGTTCGTGGCGGCGGAGGTGAAGCGGCGCTACCCGGACTGTCTGATCGTCTTCGGCGGGCCGCAGGTGCCGCACCATCCGGAGCCCTATTTCCGGCGCCACCCCTTCATCGACGCCGCCGTCCGCGGCGAGGGCGAGGAGCCGTTCCTGGAGCTGCTGGAGCGGGTGGCCGGGGGACGGGATCCGGATGGCATTCCCGGCGTGTCGTGGCGCACCGCGGCCGGCGAGTTCCGTGAGAATCCGGGGGAGCGCCCCTTCGTGCGCGACATGGATGCCCATCCCTCGCCCTACCTCAAGGGGCACTACGACGACCTTATGACGACGCACCCGCACCTGACGTTCCAGGCCATCATCGAGACCAATCGCGGCTGCCCCTTCCACTGCACGTTCTGCTTCTGGGGCCGGGGCGGCCTGAGCCGCAAGTACCGCTACCGCCCCCTGGACCAGGTCGAGGCCGAGATCAAATGGATGGCCGAGCACCACATCCGCTACGTCTACAATGCCGACTCCAACTTCGGCATGCACCGGCGCGACATGGACATCGCCCACATGCTGGTGGAGACCAAGCGTCGGTATGGCTTCCCCGAGAAATTCCGCACCTGCTATGGCAAGAACACCGACGAGGCCATCTTCGAGATCGGCAGGCTGTTCCACCAGAACCAGATCGAAAAGGGCATCACCATCAGCTACCAGAGCTGCGACCCGGTGGTGCAGAAGAACATCAAGCGCGACAACATCAAGATCGCCGTCGCCGCCGACCTGCACCAGCGCTTCAACGAGTCCGACGTCCCCGTCTATACCGAGATGATCCTGGGCCTGCCGGGGGAGACCACGAAAAGCTGGGTGGCGGGGATCGAGTCCATCCTGTCCTCGGGCCTGCGCAACCATCTGTTCATGTACGTCTGCAACGTCTTCCCCAACATCGAGCTGGCCGAGCCCGCCTACCGGCAGCAGTTCGGGATCATCACCCGGACCATCGAGATGGCCGAGGTCCACGGCGCCATCCGCCCCGCCGACTGGCTCACCGAGTACGAGGAGATCATCATCGGCACCGACTCCATGCCAACCCCGGACTGGCGGCGCATGATGGTGTTCTCGTGGTTCGTCGGCATGCTGCACAGCCTGAAGCTCGCCAACTTCCTGCTGATCTATCTGGTGGGGCGCTTCGGCGTCCGCTACACCGACCTGCCCCTGCACCTGGCCGACGGCGGCTTCGATCGTCGCTTCGACCTGTGGCACTTCGAGCGAAATGACTGCCACGCCAAGCTGGACGCCCTGCTGGCCGGCGGGCCGCGCGGCTGCACCGCCGATCGCTGGGGCGCCATCTACTGGGAGCAGGAGGAACTGGGCTTCCTGCGGCTTGGCGATCGCCGGGACGAGGCGTTCGACCAGCTCGAGGCCCTGACCCGCGACTATCTGACCGGCCGGGGCTTCGCCGTCGACGAGGCGGAGCTGCACGAGGCGGTGACCTACCAGAGGTTGCGGGTCAGCACCGTGTCCGCGCCCCCCGGCGGAACCATCGAGCACGCCTTCACGACCAACATGCCTGAGTTCTTCGATCGCTACCACCGTGCCGACCGGGTCGGGCTGGAACGTCGCCCTCAGGGACTGGTGGTGACGCCTAAGGACTTCGGCGGCGATCCCGAGCGCTACGCCCGGGAGTCCATCCTGTGGGGCCGCCGCAGTGGCCTGACGCTGGCGCCCTGTTCATGGAAGGACCTGGCTTAGTCGAGTGACGGCGGCGTGATCCGGCCGGAGGCGACCATGGCCTCGTAGACGGCAAGGTCGGTGGCGTTGTCCACCTCGCCCCACGGCCCGTCGACGGCGACTCCCCGCACCACGGTGCCGCCGGCGATCAGGCGGGAGAGGAGCGAGGTCATGTCCAGGCGGTCGCGGGCCGCCGGCTCCAGTCCCTCCACCAGACGCTCGATGGCGGCGAAGCCGGCGGGGGTGATCTTCAGCAGCCCCATGTACTGGCCCTCGACCTCGCCCAGGTGGGAGGGCCGGCGGCCGATGTCGATGACCCGCCCCGCGTCGTCCACCCGGAAGGTCTCGGCATCGGACAGCGGATCGGCGAACCGCTGCGACCACAGGGCGAGCCAGTCGCGGTCATAGGTGATGGCGATGTCCGCCGCCGCCGCCATCAGCGCGCGGACCGCCGCTGGCGGGTAGAAGATGTCGGCGTAGCTCACCACGCACGGCCCGGCGCGGAGCCAGGCGGCGGCACAGGTCAGCGACACCACCATGTTGGTCTCGCTCCAGCGCGGATTGTCGAAGGCCGTCAGCGGAAAGGGGTCGAACGACTCGCCCCGGTAGCCCCGCACGACGCCGATGGCCTCGACTCCGGCCTGTCCAAGGGCCGCCCTCTGCCAGTCCAGCAGCGGCCGGCCCGCCAGCTCCACCATGCACTTCGGACGGTCACCGGTCAGCCCGCCCATGCGACTGCCACGGCCGGCGGCGAGAATGATGGCTTTCATCGCGGTTCCCTTCCTTCCCGAGTGGAGGATCGCCGATCGTCACGGTCCACCGGATCGTCGTCGAACAGAATACGGTTGGCGGCGCCGTCCAGGTCCTCGAACTGCCCACTGCGCAAGGCCCACAGGAACGCCAGCAGGCCAAGGAGCCCAAGCCCCAGAGCCACCGGTATCAGCATCAGGAGATTGTTCATCCACTCCTCCTCCGGCCAAGGCGCAGGGCGTTGACAATCACCGCGATGGACGAGGTGGACATGGCGGCGGCGGCCACCAGCGGCGTCACGTAGCCCATCACCGCCAGCGGCACGGTGACCACGTTATACAGCAGGGCGATGGCGAAGTTCTGCGCCACCAGCGTCTCCGCCCGGCGCGCCACCTCCAGGACCTCGATCACCGGCGTGAGGCGGTTGCCCTGGAACACCACGTCGGCGGCGGTCTGGGTCACGTCCACCGCCGTGGACGGCGACAGGGAGGCATCCGCCGCCGCCAGGGCCGGGGCGTCGTTGAGGCCGTCGCCCACCATCAGCACCACCGCCCCCGCCGCCCTCATCTCGGCGACCCGCGCCACCTTGTCGGCGGGAGTGCATCCAGCCCGCCAGCGGCCGATGCCGCACTCGGTCGCCACCGCCGCCACGGTTGCTTCACGATCGCCGGACAGCAGTTCCAGATCCAGCCCACGGGTCGCCAGGGCCGCCACCACCGCGGCGGCATCGGCGCGCAATGGATCGGCGAAGACGAAGCGCACGGGCGCGCGGCCCGGCCGGCCCAGCCATAGCTCCGGCCCGGCGGGAGCGTCACCCTCCGCCACGCCGCACCAGGCCCGGCTGCCGAGCCGAACCTCGTCCCCATTCACCATCGCGGCGAGGCCGGCTCCCGGAGTCTCGGTGACGCCGACGGCTGGCACGGCCTGGGGAACCTCCCGGGCCAGGGTCCGCGACAGGGGGTGGCGACTCGTCGCCGCCAGGGACGCGGCCAGGGCGAGATCGGCGGCGGTCCAGCCGCCGTCGCGAACCAGGGATGGCGCCCCGAGGGTCAGGGTCCCCGTCTTGTCGAACACCACGGTCCCGGTGCGGGCGATGCGCTCCAGGGCCGTCGCCGACTTCAAAAGAATTCCCTGACGCAGGAGCCGGCCGCTGGCGATCACCTGCACCACCGGCACCGCCAGGGCCAGGGCGCAGGGACAGGTGATGATCAGCACCGACACCGCCGTCAGCAGGGCCGGCTGCCAGGCCTGGTCCATGATCCACACCCAGCCGAGGAAGGTGGCCAGGGCCATCACGTGCACCACCGGCGCATACAGCCGGGCCACCCGGTCGGCCAGGGCGACGTAGTGGGAGCGGCCCTGCTCCGCCACCTCCATCATGCGCACGATCTCGGCCAGCAGCGTGCCCTCGCCCACCGCGACCACCGTGATCCGCAGCGGTGCCGCGAGATTGAGGGTGCCGGCGAACACCCGGTCGCCAACCCCGACCGGCACCGGCGCCGTCTCGCCGGTGACCAGACTGGTGTCCAGTTCGGAGACGCCGTCGCTCACCATGCCGTCGACGCCGACCCGCTCGCCGGCGGCCAGCAGGACCGTCTGGCCGGCCTCGACCCTGGCCGGTGGCACCATCCGCCGCCCGCCGTCCGGATCCAGCACCGTCACCGCCGCCCCGCCGAGCGCCAGCAGGTGCTCGGCGGCGGAGCGGGCCCGCCCCCGCGCCCGGCTGTCGAGGTAGCGCCCGATCAGCAGGAAGAACAGCAGGGTGATCGCCGAATCGAAATAGACGTGGGGACCGCCGCGCACCGCCTCGGCCAGACTCATGGCGGTGGCCAGGGAGACGCCGAGGGTGATGGGCACGTCCATGTTGGTGCGCAGCGCCCGCAGCGCCGTCAGCGCCGAGCGCAGGAACGGCCGCACCGCGTAAAGGATGGCCGGCACGGCGATGGCCGCCGACAGCCAGTGCATCAGCGAGCGGGTCGCCGGTCCCATCTCGGCCCCCGACCACACCGACACCGAGAACAGCATCACGTTGCCGGCGGCAAAGCCCGAGACGGCCATGGCCCGCAGCAGCTCCTGCTCGCCACGCGTCGTCTCGCTGGCCAGACGGGCCGGGTCATAGGGCACCAGGCGGTACCCGACGGCCAGCACCGGCGCGATCAGGCGGTTGGCCTCCTCCGGCCCACCGCGCCAGGTCAGGGCCAGCCGCCGCGTGGTCATGTTGACCCGCCCCGTCACCACCTCCGCCTGCCGGCTCAGCAGCGACTCGATCAGCCAGACGCAGGCGGCGCAGTGCAGCCCCTCCACCATCAGGTGGAGGGTGCTCGTTCCCTCCTGTGCCCCGGTGACGGCATGGGCGGTGACGTCCAGGTCCCCACCTTCCTCGGGCCGCAGGGGCCGGGCGGCGGGGTCGATGCAGCGGCGCTGATAGTAGCGCTCGAGCCCCATGTCCCGGACCAGCCCATAGGCCGCCCGGCACCCGCCGCAGCAGAACCCCGGCCCCGCCGGCGCGGCGGGGGGGATGTCACTGCCGCAGTGGAGACAGCCGGACATGGGGCGCCCGCGGTTACGGAGTCTTGCGGCGGGCCTTGGCGAAGGCCTCCTTGAGGACGGCCTCGGTGACCATCCCCGGCATCAGGGTGTCACCCACCACGAACATCGGCGTGCCCTCGACCCGCAGCGCCCTGGCCAGTTCCCGATTGCGATCGAGGATCTTCTCGATCGCCGGGTTGTCCATGTCCTTCTTCAGCCGCACCACGTCGAGGCCGATCTTCTTCGCGATGTCGTGGATGGCCTGCTCGTCGTAGGCGCCACGGTGGGCCAGCGCCGCTGCGAAGAACTCGCCATAGCGGCCCTGGGCGTGGGCGGCCAGCGCCGCCCGCGAGACGTCCACCGAGTCCTGCGACAGGATCGGCAGGTCCTTCAGCACCAGACGCACCTTGCCGTCATCGGTCACGCTCTTCATCACGTCCTTGTAGGCCTTCTTGCAATAACCGCACTTGTAGTCGAAGAACTCGACCAGGGTGATGTCGCCGTTGGGATTGCCGAGCACCGGCGTCTCCGGGTCGCGCTCCAGATCCTTGCGCAGGGACTTCAGGGCATCGCGGACCTGGCTCTCCCGGGCCGCCTCCTCGCGGTCCTGCAGCGCCTGGGCCGCCTCCATCAGCACGTCCGGGTGCTTGACGATGTACTCGTGGATGATCTTCCCCAAAGCCTCGACCTGGGCCGGCGTGAAGGCCGCGTCGTCGGCGGCGTGGACGGGGGACGTGGCCGGCACGAGCCCGAGCAGTGCGGCCAGGCAGGCCGCTGGAAGTGTCATGCGCATGAAGGCGAACCCTTTTCGACTGTCGCCGGTCCAGTGAGTGTGGAGTCCAGTGACCGTGGATGGACATGGTGGCTGCCGAAGGGTAGCCCACTCCGCCTGCCGCGCCAAGTCTCCTCCCTGCGGATCGCGGGGGGCATCGCGGAATTTCACCCCTGGGGAAGGACCTGCTAGGATGGAGCCATCGAGCCGTATCGGGTCGTACTGGGCGGAGGCGGGTGGCTGACGTGGCACTGAAGATATGGAAGGGGAGCGGTCTGTCTCGTATCCGCCGTTGGCTTGGGATCGGGCGGGAGTCGCGGACGGCTCCGGAAAAGACCGAGGACGACGCCAACAAATGGTATGACGGGTCCGAGGTTCAGACGCTTGGGCTCGACCAGGTTCTTCGTCAGGAGGCGACGGACGGCGTCAACAAGGTCTATACCGTCACCCTCGACGATTTCCAGACCGCCGTCGGTTCCAAGTGGTCCCGGCTGAAGGTCAAGGTCGATCTCATCGCCGACGGCGTCGTCAAGCGCCATATCGGCCGCAACTCCCTGTGCACCGTCGAGGGCGGCGACGGCACCTACATGGTCATGATGCTCGACAGCAACTCCGTCGAGGGCCGCCGGCGGGTGGTCAATGTCGCCAACGATCTCGGCCATCGTCTGGTGGGCACGAGATTCGGCGCCAAGGGCGCCAAGATGCGCATCTTCGAGTGCGATCCGCGGCAGTTCCACACCCTGGACGGCACCATCGACGAGGCGGCCCTGGCGAGGATCGCCGCAACCGGGCGGGAAATCACCGCCAGGGAGGCGGAGGGCCTTCTCCCCCCGGAAGAGGCCGCGGAACACCGTCCAGCCAGGCCCGCGGCCGGTCCGGTCCCATCGGATCGGCCGCCTTCCGGGCAGAACGTGAAGCAGCCGGCCGCCGAAGGGCGGGTCGGGGCTCCGTCTCCGGCGGCGGAGGCCGCGCGCGCTCAACGGCGCCCCATTCCCCCGCCCACCCCCGCCGAGCGGCACCCGGAGACCAGCGTGAAACTGGTCGACGTCGGCAGGGTGCCGGATCCGGCCCCCGACGCACCGGGGACGTTTCGCCCGACGGGTCAGACGACGGTGGACGTCGGGACCTCGGGTGCCCGGCAGTCGGGTGAGCGGGATCCCGGTCGCAGCGTCTCCCGGCGGGAAGCCGACCCCAATTGGCTCGGCGGCGAAACGACGGACAGGACCGTGCCCGAGGTCGGCCGCAGCGGCGAACGGCGGGAGGTCGACCCCAACTGGGTGGCGACCTCGGCGCCGGGGCGGTCGTCGGGGCCTGGCACCATGGTGCCGATCGACCATTCACCGGGGGGGAAGGTCCCTGGCTCCTGGGTCGCCATGGGAGCGGCCGGCAAGCCCGAGCCGCCGCCGCCAGCGGCAGCCGAGCCGGATGCGCCACCGACCCGTCTCGTCTACCGCCCGGCATGGAGTGCCGCCACCCAGGCCATCGACGTGTTCTGCTGCCTTCCCGCGGCGCCCTCCTTCCGCCTGTCCGACGACAAGGCGCGGCTTCTGTTCGATATCGGCATGGCGAGCGGCGTCGCCACCAGTCTGCGGGATGCGCCGCTGCCCTGGCCCTATGGCACGGCGATCGTGCCGGTCCATTACGCGTCCCTGCTGGGCCGGGGAGCCCAGAGGCTTCTCGACCGCCTCGCGACCTGCGCCGAGGCACTCGGGCGGCGTCATTTCCGGATCGAGGTGATCGACATCCTCCCCACCGCCACCACCGAGCGCGTCGGTCAGGTGGTGGAGATGCTGCGACCCCACTGCCATGGCGTGCTTCTGCGCACCACGCTGGCGGCGCCACGGCTCGAGATGCTGAAGACATGGGCGCCGGCGGCGATCGGTGCCGACATCGGCACGCTGCCGGAGGCGGAGCGGGCCAAGGGGCCATTCGTCGCCGCCCTGACCCGTTTCCGCTCGAGCGCCGGCGATACGCCGGCCTACATCTGGGGCGCCCGACGCCCGCAGGAGGTGCTGACGGTGGTGGAGGCGGGCTTCTCCATGGTCAACGGCCCGGTGATGATCCCGGATCAGCCGACGCCCGTGGTGCCCATGGCCCTGACCCGTGCCGCCATCGTCGCCCAGACGGCCGGGGCCGGGACCTGGTGACGACGTGATGCCTACCGTATCGCCCCCGCCCGGCGCAGAAGGTCGGCGATGTCGCTGCGGTCCTGGCGGACGGCGAGGGCCAGGGGGGTGATGCCGCCGGCGTCGGCCTGGTTCACGTCGGCCCCGGCGGCGATCAGCATGCGCACCACCGCCGCCTCGCCCGCGGCCACGGCCCACACCAGGGCCGGGCCTCCGTGGGCGTCGCGGGCATCGGCCGAGGCCCCCCGGGCCAGGAAGGCGCGGACCATCGGTGCCGAGCCTCGGCGCACCCCCTCGACCAGGCTGGCGTCAAGCCCCTGCCGGTGGTCGATGTGGCCGAGTCCCGAATAGACCAGGATGCCCCCTTCCACCCGCTGCAGCGACGGCCGGTACGGGACGCCCCGCGTATCCACCAGGTACGCTCCCTCGCCGGCGGCGAGAGCCGCCTTCTCGGCGCGCACCAGGTCGTCAAGCCCGATCGCCTCGGCGCAATCGGCGGACACGACGACGTAGCGACCTGTTGTCATCATCACGGCGCCTCCCCGACGGTTGCGGACACTGGTTATCTCTTTACGGCGCGGCGGTGGTGTGGAATAGATGCTGGCATGATTCTCATCCGCGACCTCACCCATGTCTACCCCGCCACCCGGCGGCAGTCCAGCCGTACCGCCATTTCCCGCCTGTCGCTGGAGGTGGCGGAGGGCGAGTTCTGCATCCTGTCGGGTCCGAACGGCAGCGGCAAGTCGACCCTGTTCCGCATCCTCTGCGGCCTCACCGTTCCGAGTGCCGGCGGCGTCCGGGTGGCCGGCTTCGACGTGTTCGCCGAGGCCATGGCGGTTCGCGGCATCATGGGCGTCGTGTTCCAGAGTCCGGCCGTGGACAAGCACCTGAGCGTCGCCGAGAACCTGGCCATCCATGCCGACCTGTATGGCCTGCACGGCGCCGTCCTGGCCGATCGCCTGGGCGAGGCGCTGGAGTGGTCGGACCTGAAGGAGCGGCTGGGGCAGAAGGTGGACACCCTCTCGGGCGGTCTGGCGCGGCAGCTCGAACTGGCCAAGTGCCTCCTGACCCGCCCCCGGGTGCTGCTGCTGGACGAGCCCACCACCGGCCTCGACCCGGCCAGCCGCCGGAACTTCCTCGACGTGCTGCGGCGACTCCAGCGGGCCCGCGCCATGACGGTGCTGATGACCACCCACATCTTCCAGGAGGCGGAGGACGCCGACCGGGTGGCCATCATGAAGGATGGTCACCTTCTGGCCTGCGACACGCCCCAGGCCCTGCGCGCCCGGCTCGGCCACGAGGTGGTGGTGGTGCAGGCCAGCGATCCTCCGTCCCTCGCCCGTCGCCTCGAGGCTGAACTCGGCCTCGCTCCCCTGCGCTTCGGCGAGGAAATCCGCATCGAGGACGTCCCGGCCGGCGGCAGCCTGGCCCTGCTGGAAAGCATCCTCGGCCGCTACCGCCCGGAGATCCTCAGCATCTCCATCAAGCAGGCGGCGCTCGAGGACGTATTCATCCACATCACCGGCGCGGGAACGGCGGGAGGCTCACCATGATGAGAGCGGTCGTCGCCCTCGCCCGGCGCGAGTTCACCCGGTTCATCCGCCAGCCGCAGCGCGTGGTCGGCAGCATCGGCCAGCCGCTGCTGTTCTGGCTGTTCCTGGGGTCGGGCTTCACCGGCTCGTTCCGGCCGCCGGGGATGGAGGGAATATCCTACCTGGAGTTCTTCTATCCCGGCGTGCTGCTGATGATGCTGCTGTTCGCCAGCATCTTCTCGTCCATCACCGTGATCGAGGACCGGGACCAGGGGTTCCTTCAGGGCGTGCTGGTGGCCCCGGTACCGCGCATGGCCATCGTGCTCGGCAAGGTGTTCGGCGGCACCCTGATCGCCATGGCCCAGGCGCTCCTGTTCCTGCTGCTGGCCCCGCTGCTCGGGCTGCCGCTGTCGGCGGGGGGGACGGTGATGGTCATCCTCACCCTGCTCCTCACCTCCACCGGGTTCACCGCCCTTGGGTTCCTGATCGCCTGGAGCATGCGCTCCACCGCCGGCTTCCACGCCATCATGATGGTCTTCCTGATGCCCATGTGGCTGCTCTCCGGCGCCCTGTTCCCGGTCGAGCATGTTCCCGGCTGGCTGTATGTCCTGATGGAGATCAACCCGGTCACCCACGCCCTGGTCCTGCTGCGGCTGCCGTTCTACGCCACCGTGAGCGGCGTCTTCGCCGATCCCCGCTTCGTCACCTCGCTCGCGGTGGTGGTCGCCTGGGTCGTCGGCTGCCTGTACCTGTCCATGGTCCGGGTGGAGCGGCGCGATCGCGGTGCCGCCATATCGCAGTCCTAGCCCGGACGGCATGGTCGTCACCCTCGACCATAGAGGGGTTTTACAGGGCTTATTAAATCCACAGGTTGATGTCTAAGCGCCTTTCTCATCAGCGTGTAGGCGTTAAGAAAAAAGACGCAACACGGATGAACACGGATATCCACGGATGAACACGGATTTATAATTCCAGGATGCTACTCCGCCCTTATCCGTAATCTTGTATTAATAATATTAACTTAATACATCAGTACGTTCGACGCGCGTCTCGCATGAACCTATGTCAAACTCGGCTGCATCCGTGTTTATCTCTTCTTATCCGTGTTCATCCGTGTTGCATCTTCTTTCTCAACACCAGCACGGTGCGATGGAATGACGACCACAGCGCTGCCGGATCCCCCCCTGCCCAGTCCCGAGCCCCTGGAGATGCGTCTCGATCAGGCGGTCGGCAGGTGTCGCGAGGCCCTGCGGAACAGGTTTTCCGGGTTCCTCGATCGCCTGCCGACCAGGCGCCGGACGCCGCAGGACTGGTTCGACCTGCTGCATGGCTACCCCACCGACCGGGGCAAGGTCGCCGAGATGCGAGCCCTGAAGACGGCGCTGGGGGAACCGGAAGGGTTCTCGCTGTCCGGTCAGGTGGAGCAATTCGCCCTGGTTCAGTCCGTGCTGGCGGCGACGCCACGGGTGCCGGCTCTGCCCGTCGGTCCGCCCATAAAGCACTTCTTCGCCACCATGTTCGCCCACATGGCCAATCCAAACCGCAAGTGGCAACCGCATGACGAGCCCTGGCGGTTCCTTGAAATGGCACAGACGGCGACCCTGCGCCGCTACCCTGCCGGGCAGCACGATTTCGAGATCACCGGCCTGCCGCGCACCTGGCTTTTGAGAGTTAATCCGCTGGATGTGCCGCGGCTGCTGTATTTCGTCACGACGGAACTGGGCGGGTTCCATCCCCTGGTCAGGATTCACCTGAATTACTGGCGTCCCAATACGTTGATGGTCCTGGCCTCCGAGGCCTGCCGCTCGTATTACCTCATGGCCAAGTCCATCGAAAACCGGCCGGAAATCAAGGGCATGATGGCCAATAGCTGGTTCTATTCCCGGGCGGTCGGGGAAACGTCTCCCCACCTGGCGTGGATGCGCGAGTTCTTCGTGTCGCACGGCGCCTTCGTCACCGAGATGGAGCTTGCCCGGCCGGATACCGGCTACATGACCGGCAGCGCCAGGCGTCAGCGTCAGTTCCGCGAGGGCAACTTCCGCCCGCGCGTAACTTTGGTCCTGTGGCGACGGAGTTCCCTCATGGACTGGGCGGCCGAGTACGGCCGGACGCTTGTGGAGTGTCCCAGCACAGGTGGTCAGGATGTCGGATAATCGCCCTTGGACATGGTTCCGTTCACTGTCCTGCCCCACCCTCTGGAACGGCGTCCCCCTCCTGACCACCCATCCTTACCGCTATATCGCCCTGGTGCTGATCGCTCCCCCGGTGGTCGCGGCCATCCTGGTCGGCGTGCTGGTGAGCGGCTGGATGGCCATTCCCACCCTGTTTGCGGCGGGACTGTTCATGTGGGTCTTCCAGTATCTGTTCTTCCAGTGATCGACTGCGTGAGTCCAGGCTGGTATCCCCTCTCCACCTGTCCACACGCGCGCGCCGACTCCGATTAAGCGAGCCGGCGCCTGAAGGCGTGCGCGCCACCACTTCATAACGACACACACATTTGTCGCATAGGTTGCTGATTGCGCCCTATGATGACTTACATATTGACTATGACTCGCTTGGGGAGTCATAGTGCATTGTGACTACCAAAAGGGTGTGGTTGGTTCTCAGGTATATGACCATCGTAGAGACTGATATGCTTCACCGCCGTACCGCGTGGGTGGTCTCGTGCGCAACAGAATCAAAGGGGGTTCACTATGCCCGTTTCAGGACGCGAGCTTGCCAGTCTGGACTTTTCCAATCTTATCGGTGGTCCGCTCAACGCCATCGTCGAGGCTCAGGCGAAGTCGGCCATCACCACCGCCAATTTCATCAAGGAAGTCGGCTTCACCAAGGACAACAAGGTCGTCAACGTCGACTTCACCTACAACAAGAAGAACGACTCCGGCAGCGACGAGGAGTTCACGCTCACTCTGCCGTTCATCACCATGCTTCCCGTGCCCTACATCTCCATCAGCTATGCCGAAGTGGAGTTCAACGCCAAGATCACCTCGACCACCGAGTCGAAGACCGAGGACAACTTCTCGCAGGTGGTGGATGCGTCGGCCGGCGGCGGCTGGTGGTTCGCCAGTGCCCGGGTGAGTTCGAAGACCTCCTATCAGAAGAAGTCGTCCTATTCGGACAAGGAGGAGCGCACCTTCGACATGCATGTGCGAGTCGAGGCCCGCAACGTCGACATGCCGACCGGAACCGAGCGCATCCTGACTCTGCTGGAAAACACCATCCAGGAGCGGTCGCATAACAAGCTTCTGTCGGTTGGTCTCTCCGTCAAGAGCGTCGATGTTCCGACCAAGAAGCTCACCGTCGAAGGGGCTGACCTGGCAAGCGGCAAGAAGGGCGACGGCTTCGCTTATGGAGAAACCATTTTCGTGCTGGCTGACGCGCCAGACGCAACGTCGAGGACCATCACTCTCACGACCGATCCGACGACGGCCATGATCGGCAAAACCATCAACCTCAAGCCCGTTTTCACAGGGGCCGTGGACAGCGCCGGCAAGAAGCTCACGCTCTCGGACGACCCGACGGGCCGGGTCAAGGCCGGTGACGTGCTGACCAACGGCAAGATCGAGCATTCGGTGGTGTCGATCGATGCGACGTCCAAGACCGTCACCTTCGACAATGTGAACGGCTTTGTCGCCACCGAAAACCTGATCAAGCGGTAATCACCACACGTCAGGTCAAGCGGCGCTCGTTTCCGGCGCGCGCGGCCCGTTTCTTTGGATGGGCCGCGTTTCGCCGGAACGATCGCTCTTTCGATTGAGTCATTCGACACGGGGATATTGAAGCATGGACGACGACAAGCCCAGGCTTTCCGACGTCATCGGCGGCATGGTGGCCAGCATGGTTCATGCGCGGACCACCGCCGACATGGAGGCGTTGCGCATCGCCTACTATTACCGCGAGAACGAATTTCTCAAAGGTCTGCCGATCCCCCGCTTCCGGCTGCAGAAGGTCAGCTTCAGCCTTCCGGTTGTGTTGAAGGAGGTGATCCCCGGACGGCAGGCGAAGGCCAGGCACCCCTCCGAGGTCGCGGACGAAGTGTTCAAGACCCTTGATGCGGCGCTTATGGACGTCGACCGGAAGGCTGGAGTCGACACTTCCCTGCGCTTCATCAGTGACGACAGGAAGAAAATCGCGGAGAGATTCCAGAGATTTCAGCACTTCATCCGCGACCGGGTGAAGCCCGATGATCTGGCAAAACGGCTTGACGCGGCCTATCGCCGGATCGGGCTCCACGGCGCCGATGAGAAGACCATTCCTTCCGACGTCACGATCCGCGAAACGTCGAGCCATGCGGTCAGGCATTACTTTCTCGACGTCATTCAGGAAAGCGCCTTCATCTATGCCGAACAGCGGGTTGCCGAGGATCCCTCGGGCGGGACTTTCGACCCTGATCGGGCACGACAGTGGGTCAACGACGAAGTGATCAAGTCGGACTACGTGACGCACCTCCTGTCCATGGTGTGCGACCAGGCGGCATCCGTATCAGTGGTCGATCAGACCGTGTCGCCGGACTTCTACGTGTCGGTCAACACCGACGCCGTCAAGAACACCGGCGGCGGCCCCGATGTGGTCACCCGCCTCAGCCTGGTCCTGCACGAAGAGGGACTCGAATGGGTGCAGGAGGCTGGCAAAGACGGCAGCGAAACCACGCGACTGATGACCGAATAGCGAAGCATGATCCTTTGTCAGCAGATCGAGCGGCTCTCTCCGCACCTGAAAAGCGTCTCCCAATTGATGGAAGAATACGCCGCCGGCAACATCGCCTTTCCGGAGCTGGCGCTCAAGTGGCTCGATGATGCGGAGAAGCAGCTCGCCAGCCTGCGGGTCTCCGGCAGTTCGGAACTCGCCACCCTGAAGGGCCGGGTCCTGCGCGCCGCCGACGGGCTGCACACCGGCGACGAAAAGCCCGCGCGCTCCAAGGTACGCAGCGCCCGCAATGTCGCCGCCATGGATGCCCTGCAGCGGGGCGAGGAGATCCTGCGCGGCACCGTCATCGACGCCGAGGAACGACTGCAACGGTTCGAAGACAAACTCTGCGAGGGCATGACGGCCCTCGCCCTCCAGGTGGAGATCCCCAGCCGCTCCATCCCCATGACCGAATGGCTGGGGGTGGTGTGGATGCTGCTGCTGGAGAACGCGGCCACCCGCCCCCTCGCCACCTACCTCGCCACCTCGCTCAGCGTCGTGGACCGCCTGTTTCTGCTGGACACGGTGCTGAGCCGCCTCCAGGCGCCGCTCCCCAGCGAGTGACGCCAACCAACCTTTTTCACGGGAGAACGGACCATGTGCGGAAGTGGAAAAAAACATACGTCAGATAGCAGTAGTGAAAGTGAAAGAAAAAGAAGCAGGAGTCGCAGCCTCAGTAAGGAAAAAGAAAAGAATAGCCGGGCACTCAGGGGGCTTGGTTCAGGGGGATTCAAGCCGGGCGAAGAGAAAGAAAGTAGCCGCTTCAAAAGGAGAGAGCAAACCAGTCTGGAGAATAAATACGGAAAAGGCCATGGTCTTAATACAAGAACACAGACAAAGCGTCAGGAAGCAATACGGACGCGTGGTCCGATACTGGACACGACTCCGCCAAAAACCGTCAGGATCGGCGGGGTGGATGAGCCTGTCGCCAAACTACGGCCCGGGTTCGAGCCGGGTATCGAGAATGAGATTCTGAATGATGCAGATGGAAAACTATGTCCAAAGTGTGGAAATGTGATGGACCGCACTAAAGGTTTGCAAGTAGACCATAAAACGCCATGGGCCGATCTGAAAATCCAGATTGCGACGTACAAGGTCTGCAAGGGTGGTGTCCACTGGGACGTCGCCCTCAAAAAGGACGCACTCGCGGAATACAATCGGAGATCGAACCTCCAGGCGATGCACGGCCCATGCAACGCCAGCAAAAATGGCCCACGAGGCAATGACGAACTGGTCCCAAAGCGACTGACGGAAAAGTGTCCCGGCGAAGGCTGCACTTTGCCCAAGGCGAAGTGATACGCTCACACGTCTACCGCCCCGGCAGGGCGACATGAAAGTGGCTGCCATGGCCTGGGTCGGATTCGACCCAGATGCGTCCGCCGTGGCGCTCGGCGATGCGCTTGCAGATGGCGAGGCCGATGCCTGAGCCCTCGTACTCGCCATGGCCATGCAGGCGCTGGAAGATCAGGAAGATCCTCTCGAAGTGCTTCGCATCGATGCCGATGCCGTTGTCGGTCACCGTCAACCGCCAATCGTCGCCGTCCCGCCGAGCGGCGACGGTGATTTCCGGGCGACGCCCAGTGTGGCGGTACTTCAGGGCATTGCCGATCAGGTTCTGGAACAGCCTCGTCAATTGTCCGTCGTCGCCGAGAACGACGGGCAATCCGTCGGCGATGGTGACGACCGCGTCCGATTCGGCGATGGCGACGGACAGATTGGCGCGCGCCGCTTCCATGACCTTGGCCAGCGCCACCTCCTTGAACTGGTTCCCACGGGTGTCAACGCGGGAGAACTCCAGCAGGTCACGGATCAGCCGCTGCATCCGCCGCGCGCCATCGACGGCATAGCCGATGAACTCGGTGCCGTCCTCGTCCAATACCCCGGTGTAGCGCTGCCTGATCAGTTCGAGATAACTCACCACCATCCGCAGGGGTTCCTGGAGGTCGTGCGAGGCGACGTAGGCGAACTGCTGCAGGTCGTCATTGGAGCGGCGCAACTGCGTGGTCATCGCCTCCAGTTCGGACTGGAAGCGATTGCGGTCGGTGACATCGGTGACCATGGCGTGGATGAAGCTGCGGCCGTTCACCCGGACCGGACCGGCGTACATCTCGACGTCGCGAACGGCGCCCGAGGCCTGGCGGTGACGGGAACGGAAGAACAGGCACCGCTCGCTTTCCGCCTCTTCCAGATCACGCTGGACGGCCTCGGGCGCGGCGGCGGCGATCTCGGTCAGCCGCAGCGTCGTCAGCACCGACCGCGGGTGGCCGTAGAACGCCTCCGCCGCCCCGTTGGCATCGACGATGGCGCCATCCACGGGGTCGATCAGCAGCTTGACCGCCGCGTTGCGTTCGAACATCTGGCGGAACAGTTCCTCGCGCTCGCGGATGGCCTTCTGCGCCTCGATGCTCTGGGTGATGTCGCGGAACACGAGGACCGCGCCCACCTGGCGGTCGCCCTCGGCCAGGGGGGTCGCCACCAGTTCGACGGGAAAGGTCGAGCCGTCGGCGCGGCGGAAGACCTGGCGGTCGAGTCGTGCCTCCGGTCCCCCGGCGCAGGGGGCCATCATCGGGCAGTCCCCCTCGCCGCAGGGGACGCCGACATCCCGCTGATGGCCGACCAGGGCGTGCCAGTCGCATCCCACCATGTCCGCCTCGGCGCGTCCGGTCAGCCTGGCCGCGGTGAGGTTGACGAAGGTGACCCGTCCCGACGGGTCGAGTCCGACCATGCCCTCGCCCGCTGATTGCAGAATCAGGGTAAGCCGCCGCTCGGTCGCCGCGAGCTGACGGTTGCTGGCGTCGATGACCTCCTCCAGGTGGCGGACATAGCCGTGCTCCATGGCCGCCAGGATGTCCGCCATCGACAAAAGCCCGAGGACCTCACCGCTGCGGCCGGTGACCACCAGGTGCCGGAGCTTGTGTCGATTCAGCATGTCGCGCGCCGCGATCAATGCCGAGTCCACCGGTATGGACACCAGCGGCCGGGTCGCCACCTCGCCGACGGGGACGTCGCGGAGACGCTGCGCCACCATCCTGACGACATCCCGTTCGGTGACGATGCCAATGGGGATCCCACGTTCCGTCACCAGCGCACCGTCGCTGCCACTGGCGTGCAGACGCGCCACGGCCTCCGCCACCGGCACGTCGTGGTCGAGGGTGAAGGCCGAGCGGAAGACGATGGACCCCACCTCGCGGAATGACAGATAGAAGTGGATGCCAAGTTTCAGCACCACGTCGGTCTGGCTGACGATGCCCACCATGGCGCCCGAGCCGTCGACGACGATCAGGTGACGGATGCCGTGTTCGCGGAACTTGACGGCGGTCGCCTGCAGGGTGGTCATCGCATCGATGGTGAGCAGGGGGGAGGTCATGAACCGCGAAATCGGCTCGTCGAAAACGCCCTCCACGTGCAGGTCAAGACGCAGGGCGTCTCCCTCGGTCCAGATGCCGATGGGCCGTCCCTCCTCGACCACCACGATCGACCCGCACCGGTGCGCGGCCATGGTCGCCGCCACGTCGGCGACCGGCATCGTCGCCGCGCAGGTCACGATCTGCGCCTTCATCACCGAGTGAATGGGCTCCAGACTGACGTTGTCGAACAGCCCCTCGGTCTGGTGCTCCTGGTCCTGGATCATGGGGACATCCTCAGCGGCGTGCTCGGTGCAACGGATATGTCCGGCTACTCTCACTTTGAGGGAATGTCAACCGGCGAGACTCACGCGTTTTCGTCGCACATGATCGAGAAGGAGCGGGGGGGAGAGGGCTTTTGATGGGTTCACCCGATTGTCCAGGGGCGGGAGATGGGATGACTTGCCCAACATCATCCGGACGATCTACAGTCGGGGGGCGTTCTGGTATCATCGGTCGGCAGGGAAACAGGGGCGATTACACATGACCCATGACGTCGTCATCGTCGGCGGTGGTCCAGGCGGGTACGTCTGTGCCATCCGGGCCGCGCAGCTTGGGCTCAAGGTCGTCTGCGTCGACAAGCGGGGAACCCTGGGGGGGACCTGCCTCAACGTCGGCTGCATTCCCTCGAAGGCGCTGCTCCAGTCCTCGCACCTTCTGGAAAGCGCCCGCCACGACTTCGCCCAGCACGGCATCCGGGCCGAGGGGCTGTCGGTCGACGTGGCGGCGATGATGGCGCGCAAGACCAAGGTGGTGGGTGACCTCACCAAGGGCATCGAGTTCCTGTTCCGCAAGAACAAGGTGGAGTATGTGGTGGGCGAGGCGCGCATCGAGGCTCCCGGCCGGGTGGTGGTCGGCGACACGGTGCTGGAGGCGGCCGCGATCGTCATCGCCACCGGCTCGGAGTCGGCGCCTCTCCCGGGGGTGACCATCGACGAGGAGCGGATCGTCAGCTCCACGGGCGCCCTGTCGTTTTCCACCGTACCACAGCGGCTGGTCGTCGTCGGGGCCGGCGTGATCGGGCTCGAACTCGGCTCGGTGTGGCGGCGGCTCGGCTCCGAGGTGACGGTGGTCGAGTTCCTGGACCACGTGCTGCCGCCCATGGACGGCGAGGTGCGCCGGCTCGCTCAGCGCATCCTGGAGCGCCAGGGACTCGCCTTCAAACTCGGCCACAAGGTCACGGGTGCGGTGCGCAGCCCGTCCGGGGTGACCCTGACCGTGGAGCCGGTGGCGGGCGGGGCCACCGAGACCCTGGAGGCCGACGCCGTGCTGGTGGCCATCGGTCGGCGGCCCGTCGTCGAGGGACTGGGGCTCGAGGCCGTCGGCGTGGCGCTGAGCCCACGGGGCTTCATCACCGTGGACCGCCACTTCTGCACCAGCGTCGCCGGCATCCATGCCATCGGCGACGTGATCGGTGGCGCCATGCTGGCCCACAAGGCCGAGGACGAGGGCGTCGCCCTGGCCGAGATCCTGGCCGGCCAGGCCGGACACGTCAACTACGACGCCATTCCGTCGGTGGTCTATACCTGGCCCGAGGTGGCCTCCGTCGGCCGTACCGAGGAGGAGCTGAAGGCCGCCGGCATCGACTATCGGGTCGGCAAGTTCCCCTTCTCGGCCAACAGCCGGGCGCGCGCCAACGCCGATGCCGAGGGGTTCGTCAAGCTCCTGGCCGACGCCCGCACCGACCGGCTGCTGGGGGCCCACATCATCGGGCCGCAGGCCGGGGACCTGATCGCCGAACTGGTGCTGGGGATGGAGTTCGCCACCTCGGCCGAAGACATCGCCCGCTCGAGCCACGCCCACCCAAGCCTCGCCGAAGCGGTCAGGGAAGCCGCCCTGGCGGTCGCGGGACGGGCCCTGCATGTCTGATGCCGACGAGCCTGATGATTGATACGGCATCAATGACATGAACCGGTTCGGGACGCGGCTGAACCAGACGTGAGTCGATCTCCCGGCTCGCCGATACCACCCGCTTTCCGGAAAGATCGGAGACTTTCCGGAAAGCGTGTTCAACGATGATGTCCGGCTACGCCAGGGCTTCCTTCAGATCGTCATCGACCGTTGCCGCCAGGGCCGCGGAGTTCTTGCGGTACTTGTAGATCCCGTATCCCGCGGCGGCGATGATCGTGCCGAGAACCAGTGGTCCGGCGGCGCCCAGGCCAAGGCCGAGACCCAGGCTCATCCCCGTACCCGTCCAGATCGTGCCGGCGCCGGCGGCGCTCTTGGCAACGGTGACGGCGGTGGCGGCGGTGGCGGCGGTGGCGGTCTTTCCCGCCGTCGCCGTGCCCGTCTGCAGCGCCACCGTCGTCATGGTGGGGGTGAGGCACTTCGCGGCGCCTCCCTCGACCACCCGCGCCGCCGTCATGCCCTTGGCGGCGCCAAGGACGCCGACGGCACTCTTTCCCACCGCCCCCGTCACCGGATGCAGGACGAGGTAGTTGGCGGCATTGCCGCCGGCGACGAGCGGAGCCTTGCCGACGGTGAAGGTCTTCCCCACCAGCCAGGGCGTCTGTCCGGCGGCGCCCTTGACCTTGAGAACGACGATGTCCTTGGCGGCGGACGCGGCGTCACCGACCGGCTGGAGGAAAAGCCACTTGCCGGTACCCCCCGCCGTGGCCGTCGTCTTGATCACGGTGAACGTCTTTCCCGTGAGGAAGGGGAGCTGTGACGCCTGAGTGGCACCCTCCACCTTCATCATCACCATTTCTGGAAGCATCGATAAGTCTCCACGAAGGGGCCAAAAAAGAAAAATTCCGAAATCCTGCAGAGTCTCAGCAAGCAGACTCTCAGGAAATCGCTTCCTGCAGTTCCTCATCCGGATGAAGGTCGGCGTTGCGGTGCTTGCGGATGTAGCCGATGATGGCTCCCGCCGCCGCCAGACCGGCGACACCCAGGATCACCGGCCCCCAGACACCGAGACCAAGCCCGAGTCCAAGGCTCATGCCCTTGCCGCCCAGCACCGCGCCACCGGTGGCAATCGCCTTGGCGCCACCGGCCGCCGTCGTGGCGGCGCCAGCCGGAGCAACGACATTGGCAGCGGTCGCGCCGCCGACGGTGGTTCCTGCCGTCTTGCCAACCATGGTGGCGCCCTTGGCGATCGCTCCCTTGCCGGCACCGGCGGCCTTCGCCGCGGCGGCGCCCTTCGTTCCGGTCGCGGCGCCAGTCTTGGCCGTGGTCGTGGTCTTGGCCGTGGTCGTGGTCTTGGCGGTCTTGGCCGCGGCGGCCTCGTTCTCGACTTCGACAGCCTTGCCGGCGGCCGTAACGCCATTGGCGCCGGCGCCTTTGCCGGCCACCACTTCGATTTCGCCGCCGGTCCCGGCGGCGGCTTTCAGGGTCACGACGTTATCGGCAGCCACGGCGTTCGTAGCAACCGCGGCAGTTCCGGTGGTCGCCGCGGCAGTCACCGCTTTTGCTCCCGCAGCAGTTCCCTTGCCGGCAGCGGTCGCCAGTTCGACCCCCTTCAGCTTGACGGAAGCCGGGCCGACTATCCGCAGGGTCTCGCCACCGGCCAGATCCACCATCACCTTGTTCGCCGTAACAGTCGGAGCCGCAACCACCGCCATCTCCTATCGTCGCAATACTTAGGCCAGTCCGATACACCATTTCATATTCCGATTTGCACCAAAAAATGCAATACGCACAAAAATTGTACCTGTTTCAATATATGTTCTGTTTTTACCCCCCCCCCCGCTTTGCAAGCAATGCGGGAGTTTTGCATGAAATGCGATCGAATTTCGAGTGGGGCAGGGCTCAGTGTATTCCCGACTCGTCGACTCGGGGGGGGGGGTATCAAGCACCATAACGTCGGCGACCGCGACGCCATCATCGTAGCCATGGACTGGACCGTTAGAATGGACGAACATCTTGTGCCTTCCACAGCACGAGCATCACGCCATTGTTCAAATAGTCAAGAAAATAGCCTTTTTTTCTAAAATGCGTCATTGCCGTGGCACTACAAATTTTCCAATGCCAACTCCATGGCTAGGAAAATCAAGGGGTTGACAGCGCGAGACCCTGCCAGGTGTCAAAGTCAAGCTTGACAGGGCGGGCCATCGGTGGTCATTGATCCTGGCACGCAGTCCGCCAGGACGCATGGCGGTGCGGTGCGTCCGTTCACTGGATTTTCCCGACCGTCGAGGAACCGCTCATGCCGCAGGAAAAGCTGACGAGAGAAACGGCCCTGCTCTCGGTCTGCGTGTCGTTTCGCAATGAGGAGACCGTCCTCGACGCCCTGATCGAGCGACTGACCGAGGTTCTGACCGGGGCCGGCATCAATTACGAAATCCTGTTCGCCAACGATGCCTCCACCGACCGCTCGCTCGAGATCCTGACGCGCCACGCCGCCGCGGACCCCCGCGTCAAGGTCATCACCCTGTCGCGCCGCTTCGGTGTCGAGCCATCCATGTTCGCGGCGATGGCCTATGCCCGCGGCGACGCCATGGTGACCATCGACGCCGATCTCCAGGACCCGCCCGAGCTGCTTCCCCAGATGGTGGACAAGTGGCTGGGCGGAGCCGACGTGGTCTACACGGTACGGGATCAGCGCCTGGGCGAGCCCTGGCTGAAGCTGTTCCTGACCGGGATCGCCTACCGCATCATCGATCGCCTGGCGGTGATCCACATTCCGCTGGACGCCGGAGACTTCCGCCTTTTGTCGCGGCGCGTGGTGGACATTCTGCTGACTCTGTCCGAGCCCAACACCTATCTGCGCGGCCTGGTGGCCTGGGTCGGGTTCCGGCGCGAGCCCATCCATTACGTCCGGCAGGCGCGGCACTCGGGTGAGACCCACTTCAAACTGGTGAACAAGGGACCGATCGCGACCCTGTTCTATGGCATCACCGGCTTTTCGGCGGTGCCGGTCTATCTGGTGACGGTGGCGGGCCTTGCGGTGTTCATTCCGTCGTTCCTGGTGCTGATGGGTCAGCTCGTGGCGGCCCTGTTCGGCGTGACGCCCGGGGCCGGCGCCGCCGTCACCTTCGCGCTGACCCTGTGGAGCAGCCTCATGCTGGCCATGGGAGTCGTCGGCCTCTACGTCACCCGCATTTTCCGCACCACGCTCAATCGGCCGCGCTATGTGGTGGACAGCCTCATCGGGATCGATCCCGCCCCCTCCGGCGTCAGGGCTTCGGTGCGACATCCGGAAATGGCGGATACTTGAGGTCCCCTACCCGCGCCGGGAGCGTCTTCCCCGGCGCACCGTGGCGGCGGTCAGGCCGATGAACAGGACGATGGCCAGGGCACCCCCGAGGCCTCCCCACAGGCGCAGGGTGTCGGCATCGCCGAGATCGCCGATGATGCGCACGGCGAGCGACCCCGTCAGCACCACCAGCGGCGCGTAGAGACCGGGGCCGAATGGCACGCCGAGGCCCAGCACCGCCGGCAGGATGATCGGCGCATGGCCGAAGATCATCGAGAAGACGAAGCCGAGAAAGACCGCGTGCAGCGTGGCGTCATAGAGCGGGCCGGCCTGGGCGTCGGCCGCGGCCATCGCCAGGGCTCCCCCGACCGCCAGCCAGACGTAGCCGGTCAGCAGGCAGACGGCGACATAGCGGGTGAGGCCCGGCATGCGCACGGTGCGCCGGGCGATGTCGAAGCGGGCGAACCACAGCGCGAGGGCCACCATGCCGCCGCCCATGATCCCGACGCCAAGGGCCGTCTCGAACACGGAGATGGCGGCTCCCGCCACCAGCACGGCGACGATGGCGATGAACAGCGGCGGCCCGAGTCGACTCGGCCGCATCAGGCGGCTCAGGTCCAGTCTCTCCCCGGCGATGGTGAGGACGAGGAACAGCATCCACCAGGGCACCGCGTCGGGAATGGGCCGCCCCAGGGTCCACAGCAGGTTTCCCACCGCCCAGCAGGCGGCTCCGCCGGCCATGGTGACGGTGAACAGGGCGCGCTGGCGACCGACGATGGCGACCGAGGACGCCAGCAGGCCGAGACTGGACAGGGTGAGGAGGGCGGCGGCGCCCGGGCTGCCGACGATCAGCAGGAGGCCCCCCGCTCCGGCAAGAACCGGCGCGACGTAGGCCGGCCGGGCCTGGAGGGCCACCGCCCGCTCCAGGCCGATGACCGCGCCGAGAAAGCCCGAGACCATCAGCGGCCCGTGGACCGCGAGGAGGCCACCCACCGGCTCCGGCGTCACCCAGCCCAGGCGCCCGAGTCCCGCCGCCAGCCCCGCCACCAGCGACACGAAGCCGAGGGCCAGCACCGGCACCCGGCGCCGATGAAAGGTCCCGCTCACCGTTCGTCGCTCCACCCAAGCTGGTGACGTGCGGCATCGGACATGCGCTCGGGCGTCCAGGGCGGGTCCCACACCAGGTCGACGGTCACGGACTCGACCCCGGGGCAGGCGTCGCGCACGGCGGCGGCGGCGCTCTCGGCCAGGAAGGAGCCGAGCGGACAGGCGGCGGTGGTCATGGTCAGGTCGATGCGGATGCCGCCACCCGCGGCGTCGACTCCGTAGACCAGGCCAAGGTCCACGATGTTGATCCCCATCTCGGGATCCATGACGGTGCGCAAGGCTTCGAGAACACGCTGTTCGGTCATGCCGGACTCTCCCCTGGGGACGGCGGCGGCGGGTCCACCGTGTCCCTCGTTTACAGAATATGGCGACGATCCATCCATGTCTCGTGACAAGGGACTGGATTTTTCCCGCGCCAGGCCGTCAAATCCCCGTTCGCTCACCTTCTGGCCGGATGAGGACCGCCGTGAACAGCATCACCGAAAGTATCGCTCGCGAACTGGCTGCACGCGAGTCACAGGTGGCCGCCGCCGTGGCCCTTCTGGACGAGGGCGCCACGGTGCCCTTCATCGCTCGATACCGCAAGGAAGCGACCGGCGGCCTTGACGATGCGCAGCTTCGCCTGCTGGAGGAGCGCCTGCGCTATCTGCGGGAAATGGAGGAGCGGCGCGCCGCCATCCTCAAGAGCATCGAGGAGCAGGGCAAGCTGACCCCGGACCTGCGGGTATCCATCGAGTCGGCCGACACCAAGGCGCGACTCGAGGATCTCTACCTGCCCTTCCGGCCGAAGCGGCGCACCAAGGCCATGATCGCCCGCGAGGCGGGACTGGAGCCTCTGGCCAACGCCCTGCTCGCCGATCCCACCCTGGAGCCGGAGACCGCCGCCGCCGCCTACGTCGACGCCGAGAAGGGCGTCCCGGATACCAAGGCCGCTCTGGAGGGCGCCCGTCAGATCCTGATGGAGCGCTTCGCCGAGGACCCCGAACTGGTGGGCACGCTCCGCGAGTTCGTCTGGGACACCGCCCGACTCGAGTCGCGGGTGGTGGACGGCAAGCAGGAGGCCGGAGCCAAGTTCTCCGACTACTTCGACTATGGCGAGACCATCCGCACCATCCCCTCGCACCGGGCCCTGGCCCTGTTCCGGGGGCGCAAGGAGGATGTGCTCGCCCTGACCCTGGTGGTGGGCGAGCCGGTGGAGCCCCCGGCCCTCAATGTCTGCGAGCAGCGGGTGGCCGCCCGCTTCGCCATCGCCGACCAGGGCCGGCCGGCCGACCGCTGGCTGGTGGACACGGCGCGCTGGGCCTGGAAGGTCAAGATCGCCCTGCACATCGAACTCGAACTGCTGTCGCGGCTGTTCGAGTCGGCCGAGGAGGAAGCGATCAAGGTCTTCGCCGGCAACCTGCGGGATCTGCTGCTGGCCGCTCCCGCCGGACCGCGGCCGACCCTGGCCCTCGATCCGGGATTCCGCACCGGCGTCAAGGTGGCGGTGGTGGACGTGACCGGCAAGCTGGTGGAGACCGCCACCATCTACCCCCACGAGCCGGCTCGCCGCTGGGACGAGTCCATCGCCGTGCTGGCGGCGCTCGCGCTCCGTCACAAGGCGGAGCTGGTGGCCATCGGCAACGGCACCGCGTCGCGCGAGACCGACAAGCTGGCGACGGATCTCATCACCCGTCATCCCGAACTGCGACTGACCCGGGTGATGGTGTCGGAGGCCGGGGCGTCGGTGTATTCGGCGTCGGAGTACGCTTCCCGGGAACTGCCCGGCGTTGACGTGACCCTGCGGGGGGCGGCGTCCATCGGGCGGCGTCTTCAGGATCCGCTGGCCGAGCTGGTAAAGATCGAGCCCAAGTCCATCGGCGTCGGCCAGTACCAGCACGACATCGGCGAGGCCAAGCTGAGCCGTGCCCTGGACGCGGTGGTCGAGGACTGCGTGAACGCCGTCGGCGTCGACGTCAACACCGCGTCGCCGCCACTGCTGGCCCGGGTGTCGGGCCTGGGTCCCAGCCTGGCCGAAAATCTGGTGGCCTATCGCGACGCCAATGGCCCGTTCCGCCGGCGCGTCGACCTGAAGAACGTACCGCGCCTCGGCCCCAAGGCCTTCGAGCAGGCGGCGGGCTTCCTGCGCATCGTCGGCGGCGACGATCCCCTCGACAACTCCGCCGTCCACCCGGAGGCCTATCCCGTGGTCGTCCGCATCCTGGAGGCCACCCGACGCGACGTGAAGGGGCTGATCGGCGCCACCTCGGTGCTGCGATCCCTGTCGCCCGCGGACTTCACCGACGATAACTTCGGCGTGCCGACGGTGGCCGACATCCTGAAGGAACTGGAGAAGCCCGGCCGCGACCCCCGGCCCGAGTTCCGCACCGCCACCTTCAAGGAGGGCGTCGAGGAACTGAAGGACCTGACTCCCGGCATGACGCTGGAGGGCGTCGTCACCAACGTCGCCAACTTCGGTGCCTTCGTCGACATCGGTGTCCACCAGGACGGCCTCGTGCACATCTCGGCCCTCGCCAACAAGTTCGTCAAGGACCCGCGCGAGGTGGTCAAGCCCGGCGACGTGGTGCGGGTCAAAGTGCTGGAGGTGGACCTGAAGCGCCGGCGCATCTCCCTCACCATGCGCCTTGACGACGACGCGACGACCAAGGCCCGCGAGGCCGGCCCCCGCGAGCAGCCACGCCCCCCCCGCGAGCAAAAGCCGCCCCGCGAGCAAAAGCCGTCCCGCGAGGCCGTGCCGCGCGAGCACCGGCAGCCGAAGCCCGCAGCGGCAGCGGCGGCGGGGAAAGGCGCTCCGGCTCGGAAGGCACCGGCGCGGACACCGGTGCCGTCACCGCTGGGTGACGGAGCCTTCACCGGCAGCGGCGCGATGGCCGAAGCCTTCGTCCGCGCCAGCCTCAACAGGAAGAAGCCGAAGTAGGCTTCCGTTCTACCCGTTGTCCCGCAGCACTCCGCCCACCAGGTACAGCGAGCCGGTGACCAGGATGCGGCCGGTGGCGCCGGAGCCGGCGACGATGTCGCGCACGGCCTCGGCCACCGACGGGACCGGCCGGACGTCGCGGCAGCCGACGGCGGTGGCGGCGGCGCAGATCTGCTCGGCGGTCAGCGTCTGGGCGGCGCCGTCGATGGCCACCCCACGAAAGCGATCGACGCGGGCCACCAGGGGCTTGATGAAGCCCCTGGCGTCCTTGGTGTCCAGCATGCCGATCACCAGGTGCAGCGGCTTGTCCTTCCAGGTGCGCCCGAGCTTGCCCAGCATGTCCCCGGCCGCCGGGTTGTGACCGCCGTCGAGCCACAGCTCCCAGCCATCCCCCGGCAGCAGGTCCACCAGCGGCCCCTGACGCAGCCGTTGCAGGCGCCCGGGCCAGGTGACCGCTGTCAGGCCGGCGGCGATGGCCTGGCCCGGCACCTCCAGCATCGACAGCCGCTCGACGGCGGCGATGGCCAGGCCGGCGTTGCGGACCTGGTGGGTGCCGAAAAGCCCCGGCAGCGGCAGGCTGAGGCTGCCGAAGCGGCCCTCGAACACCATGCGGTCATCCTGGTGGGTGCGGATGAACCACTCCTCGCCCTCGCGCCACACCGGCGCCCCCACCTCCAGCGAGCGCAACTCGATGATGCGGGCCACGGCGCGCTCCTGCTTGGCCGAGACGCAGCCGACGCCGGGCTTCAGGATCTGGGCCTTCTCGGCGGCGATGGACTCGAGCCGCCCGCCCAGGTACTGCTCGTGGTCCATGGAAATGGGCGTCAGCACGGTGAGGGCCGGGCGTTTCAGCACGTTGGTGGCGTCGAGGCGCCCGCCGAGGCCGGTCTCCAGCAGCACCACGTCGGCCCTGGTCCGCGCGAAGGCGAGGAAGGCGGCGCAGGTGGTGACCTCGAAGAAGGTAATGGGCCGGCCGGCGTTGACCCGCTCCACCTCTTCGAGAAGGGCCACCAGGGCGTCGTCGCCGATCAGCTCGCCCGCCACCCTGATGCGCTCGTTGAAGCGCACCAGGTGCGGCGAGGTATAGGCGTGGACCCGCAGGCCCGCGGCCTCGAGAAACGCCCGCAGGTACGCCACCACCGAACCCTTGCCGTTGGTACCGGCCACGTGCACGGTCGGCGGCAGCCCGGCCTCGGGATTGCCGAGGGCGGCCAGCAGCCGCCGCACCCGGTCGAGCGACAGGTCAATGGCCTTCGGGTGAAGCGTGGTCAGACGCTCCAGCACGGCGTCGATGGACATGGCGGCCTCAGAGGCTGAAAACGTATTCGGAATTCTTACTCCCTCTCCCCCTCGAGGGGGAGAGGGCCGGGGTGAGGGGGTGGGGCAGCC
>JAMOBE010000108.1:0-12070 GCA_039908285.1 Alphaproteobacteria bacterium | reverse complement strand
TTGAGGGCCACCACCGCCTTGGAGGCGTCGGTGACCACCGGCGCCAGCAGGTGGGGGATGCCGTCGTAGACCGACAGTTCCAGCATCTTCGGGTCGATCATGATCATGCGGCACTCGGCCGGCTTCAGCCGGTAGAGCAGGGACAGGATCATGGTGTTGATGGCCACCGACTTGCCCGATCCGGTGGTGCCGGCGATCAGGAGGTGGGGCATGCGGGCCAGGTCCACATAGACCGGCCCGCCGCCGATGTCCTTGCCAAGGGCCAGCATCAGCCGTCCGGCGCCGCTGTCGAAGGCGCTCGACGCCATCATCTCATGCAGGTACACGGTCTCGCGCCTGGCGTTCGGCAGCTCGATGCCGATGACGCTCTGTCCCGGCACCACGGCGATGCGCACGGCGAGGGCGCTCATGGAGCGGGCGATGTCGTCGGCGAGGCCGATGACCCGCGAGGTCTTGGTGCCCGGGGCCGGCTCCAGTTCATAGAGGGTGACCACCGGGCCGGGGCGGACCTTGACGATGCGGCCGTGGACGCCGAAGTCCTGCAGCACCGTCTCCAGGATGCGGGCGTTCTGGGTCAGGGCCTCCTCGTTGACCTTGAGGGAGCGCAGCCCGACCGGCGGCAGCTCCAGCAGATTGAGCGGCGGCACCTCATAGCCCTGGGCGCGGCTCGGCTCGTCGAGGGCCAGCGAGCCCTGGCGCGCCTGCATCTCCTTGCGGCTGGGGACGGGGCGGGCACGGGGCGCCACCAGATCCTTCGGCACGTCGCGGCGAGCCACCGGATCTCCGGCCGCCTCCGCTACCGATCCCGGGGACGACCCGGTCGCCGATGCCGTCGCGGCATCACCGTCGGCCCCGGTGTCGTGATCGTGGCCGTCGATGTCGATCCGCGGACCGGCATCGAGGTCGCCGCCGCCGAGACGAGGCGCCCGGCGTTCCCGCGGCTGCTCGGGACGGGCGAGACGATAGAGCCTCAGCGCCAGTCCGCTGGTCACCCGACCGGCGGCGGCGAGCCCCCTCATCACCAGCCGCCACTCCGACCACGCCACGCCCAGGGCGAACAGGAACGCCATCAGGCCGATCAGGGTCGAGGGCAGGGCCACCAGCCACCGCCAGTCCCCCGGCATCCCCAGGCGATTGATCAGTTCGGCGCTCCGCTCCAGCAAAAGGCCGCCGGCGAAGCCGCCGGGCCGGGCCGTCAGCGGCCAGAACCAGGACTTGGGCAGGACGGCGATGCCGACGGCGATCAACAGGGCCGCCGCCGGGGCCGTCAGCACCCGCAGGAGAAGGACCGGCACCGTCTGCGCCGCCATCAGCCGCGCCCCCCACACCGCCAGGCACAGCACCGGCAGCGCCGCGGCCAGCCCCAGGGTCTGCAGCAGGATATCGGCGCTCACCGAGCCGACCAGGCCGAGGGCGTTGCCGACGGGGGCGTCGGTCGCCGTGTTGAGCGAGGCATCCTGCGGCCGATAGCTGGCCAGCGCCACCATCAGCAGCAGGGCGCCGGAAAACAGGACGAGTCCCACCAGCCGGAGGCCCAGCCGCTCCAGGTACTTGACCATTCCTGCCGGCAGGAAGGCTCCCCCGAGGCTGCGACCCGAAAAGCCCGCCATGGCGTCTTCCCGATCCTCCCGCCGCTACCCGAGAACGGCCCGGAGACGCTCCAGCGCCGCCGTGGTCGTCTCGAGATCGTGAACCAGCGCCACCCGGACATAGGCCTCCCCCGGATTGCGGCCGGTGGAGTCCGCCCGCGCCAGATAGGCTCCCGGCAGAACCCGGATGGCGGCCTCCCGCCACAGTCGCACCGCCGCCTCCTCGCCGTTGCCCACCTGCAACCACAGGAAGAACGATCCCTCCGGCCGCCGGAAGCCGAACCGGTTGCCGAGGATGCGCTCGGCGGCGTCCATCTTGGCCCGGTAGAGGGTGCGGTTCTCCTCCACGTGCGCCTCGTCGCGCCACAGCGCCGTCGCCGCCGCCAGCACCGGCAGCGGCGTCACCGCGCCGCCATAGGCCCGCAGCCGGCTGAAGGCGGCGATCACATCGGGATCCCCGGCGACGAAGCCAGACCGCAGCCCCGGCACGCTCGAGCGCTTGGACAGGGAGTGGAAGACGATGACGTTGGACATGTCCCCGCCCATGGCGGCGCAGGCGGTCAAGGCCCCCGGCGGCGGATCGCGGTCGTAGATCTCGCTGTAGCACTCGTCCACCGCCAGCACGAAGTCGTGCTTGCGCGCCAGCGCGATCGCCCGGGTCAGGAGACCGAGGTCCGCCACCGACCCTTGAGGATTGGCCGGCGTGCACAGATAGGCGAGCGCCGTGCGGTCGAGGGTCGTGGCGTCGAAGGTGGAGCGGTTGAGAACCGCCGGATCGAGAACCGAGAAATCGGGAAGGTAGCCGCTGCGCCGGGTGGCCGGGACATAGATGGGCTCGGCCCCGGCCATCACCGCCGCGCCGACGTAGACCTGATAGAACGGGTTGGGAATCAGCACCGCGGCGCGACCGCCGGCCTTGCGACGCGGCACCACCAGATTGGCGATCAGGTACAGGGCCTCGCGGGTCCCCGCCACCGGCAGGACGTGACGGTCGCGGTCGATCATCCCGGCGGGCAGGCCAAAGCGCCGTTCAAGCCAGTCGCCGACGGCGGCACGAAAGTCGGGCGTGCCGTTGGTGGGCGGATAGCGGCCCCACAGCGCCGTGTTGTCGTCGAGAATCCGCCGCACGAAGGCCGGAGCGGCGTGCTGGGGCTCGCCGATGGACATCACCACCGGCTCCACCCCCGCGGGCGGCGACACATGGTCGAGCAGCGTCCGCAGCCGCTCGAAGGGATAGTCGGTGAGAAGATCGAAACGCTGGATATCCATGTCCTGACGCCTCAGAGGCTGAGTCTACCCCGCCATATAGCGTATTTTCGGTTCCGTTCCTACAACAAGGTGAGGCTGTGCGTTCCGACGGAAAATTCCCTGAGGTGCGGAAAATAGCTTGAAATTTTGCATCATGCGCGCATGATATGCGTATATTTTTTGCACATCAGGGTAAATTCGATGCTGATCGAGTTCCGCGTCAAGAACTACCGCTCCCTTCGGGACGAACAGGTGCTCAGCCTCGTCGCCTCCAGGGACAAGACCTGGTGGGACACCCACACCCTGGCCACCGGGATCAAGGCGGCACCCGCACTGCTGCGCAGTGCCGTGATCTACGGCGCCAACGCCAGCGGCAAGTCCAATCTCATCCGGGCCCTGCTGGACATGCGCAGGATGGTGGAAATTTCAGCGACGGAGATCAAGCCCGGGCAATCCCTCGACGCCCACCCCTTCCTCCTGGACGGCGACTCCCCAGACCAGCCTACCGAGTTCGAGGCCACCTTCCTGCTCGACGGGGTACGCTATCAATACGGTTTCGCCATGTCCTCCCAGCGCATCGTGAGCGAGCACCTACTGGTCTACAAGGCCTTCAAGCCGCAGTACTGGATCAAGCGCAATGACGACACATACCACGACTGTTCCGCCCTCAAGGGACCAAAAAAGACATGGGAAAGCGCGACGCGCCCGAACGGCCTGTTCCTGTCGACGGCCGTGCAACTGAACAGTGAGTCGCTGCGGCCGGTGTATGACTGGTTCGTCAACAAGATAGCCATTGTAAATGAGCATAGTATCATAGATCCACGACTAACAACTGAACACATCAAAAGGAACGAAAGTCGCAAGAATATTTGCGCTTTCCTCAATGCCGCCGACATAAGTATAGCCGATATCGAGGTGGATACTAAAACTGACAAACTGCGTTTTCACCACGTCACCGAAAAAGGCAGGGCTAAGTTCGATTTCGATGACGAATCCAATGGAACGCGTCACCTCCTGTTTCTCGTTGCCCCCGTGCTCGATGTCCTCGAAAAGGGCCTGACGCTGGTCGTCGATGAACTCGATGCCAGCCTGCATACGCTGCTGGTACGCGAACTCGTGCGGCTTTTTCATCGGCCGGAGACCAACACCGGCGGCGCCCAGTTGATCTTCACCACGCACGACACCTCGCTGCTCGATGCGGACCTCTTCCGCCGCGATCAGGTGTGGCTTTTCGAGAAAGATCGTGACCAGGCGTCCGACCTGGTCAGCCTGTCCGAGTTCAGCCCGCGCAAGAACGAAGCCCTGGGCCGCGGCTACCTGACGGGGCGATACGGCGGAATACCCTTCCTCGACCATGACCTGGGGCTGAAGCACTGATGCCGCGCGACAATTCTCCCAAGGAACGCCAGAATAGGCAACTCGAGCGTAAGAAATCGCGGCGTGCGAGCCGTGACCGCATCCTGATCGTCTCCGAGGGCAGCAGGACGAGGCCTTTGTACTTCAACGAGATCCGCTCAACCTATCGCCTGCACTCCGCCAATGTCGTCGTGCTGCCCAGCACGCTGGGGACCTCACCGAAGCAGGTGGTCGAGTCCGCCGTGGAAGAGTTTCAAAAAGCGCGTGCCTTCGAGCAGGTCTACGCCGTGTTTGATCTTGATGCCCACGTAAACTATTATGACGCACTAAATAATGCCATGGAGTTTAATGGCAAACTACGCAACGACCTCAGACAACCAGTGTGCTTTCGCGCCGTGGCTTCCGTACCAGACTTCGAGTTGTGGCTGCTTCTGCACTACGAAGACATTCAGGTGCCGATTCACCGAAACGACGTCCTTCAGCGTTTGAAAAAGCACATCCCCAATTACGAAAAAGGAGCCAGCGGAGTATTCAGCAAAACTCGTCCGAATCTGGAAACGGCCATTCAGCGGGCGGAGCGACTGGCGTTGATAAACAACGCCCACACGGACCCGGAGCCCTACACCGCCATCGTCGATCTGGTGAAGCTGCTCACAGGGCTGAAATCCCCCTGATAGTCCGTTCCTGCAACAAGGTGACGAGAGCCGGGCGTCTAGGCTAGTACATTGACACTAATTCCGGCAGTAACACTTGGGGGTTGCCGGATTTAGGTTCATTCTAACGGCGGGTTTTGGTGGATTTATGTTTCACATGTTCCCCTCAAAGTTGCACATGGTATTGGACAGGGCAGGAGTTGAAGCCTTGTTCAATGCACGTGTAAAGTGCTTATTTCGCCGATATCAAAACCAATGTCGTCCGTTGCGCGAAAGGCCTCCGCGGATGCGCAATAGGTGGGCGCACGCCAAAACGGCGCATTCGTGGAGTTCGGCGCGCTTGTCCAGTTTGGCGAAGCCGAGCATCCGCTGGCCACCATCATTTTGCTGCATCACCGCCCGCTTGACGTTGGTGGTGAGCCGGAGCTTGAACAGGTAGGGCAGGCCTCGCCCCTCGACCCTGCAAACGATCGCCTCATTGCCGACTCCGGCGTCGCCGCGCAGGAGCGCCGACCAGCGTTCACGGCCGACCCATCGTTTCATGCCCAGAAGCTCGAGAAGAACACCGTCTCCTCGCAAGCCGGCAATCAGGATTCATGGCCCACGGACTCCACGATTTCGCTCCGCATGGCAAGCCGTCAAATGTTGGATTTCGGATGAATGGTCCCCCCTGTCGACAGGAAAACGGCCCCCGCGAAATCCGCAGGGGCCGTCCCTAAGTCGAGCCTGTCAGGCTAGCCGAGCTTCGAGATTAGAAGCTCAACCGTCCCTTCACGCTGCCGGTGTGGCTGATGTACTTGTCCTTGCGCTCGGCATCGTAGGCCGCCGAAACGCTGAAGTTGTTGGTCGTCACCAGCGTCACGCTCGTACCGAAGTTGAGCGAGGTCGCCGCCGGGCGGGCACCCTTGGTGGTGAAGGAAGCGCCACCGCCGGCAAACCGCGCCGTGGTCTCGAGGGTCGAGGCCAGGAAGTCATAGAAGGCCATGGCATGCGCTTCCGGATAGACCTGCATGCCGTTCGCCAGCTTGACCCCGTAGGTGACCCGGCCGCCGACGCCGCCCTTGAGGGAGTCGGTGTCCTTGCCGCTCACGACCAGGTTGGTCGCGCCACCCCCGGTCTCGGTGTAGCCGTCCTCGTCCAGCAGGCTGTATTCCAACGACGCGATCGGCGTCGCCGTGATACCGCCGGCACCCAGGTCGTACCCACCCGCGACCTTGCCGGTATACTGCATACCGTCATGGTTGCTGAGGGCCCGCGTGCCGAGCACCGAGTTGGTGCGCTTGCCGTCGTAGGTGTGGATACCGGCCGATGCCAGGGCATCGATGAAGGCCGCACCCATGCGATGGGTTCCGTACAACGTCACCTGGTAGCTGTCGATATCGGTGCCGTTGAAGCTGCTGTTGCCCTTGCCGTTGACGCCGGAGACCGCATAGCTCAGAGCCATACCGATGCGGGTGTTGCCGCCACCGACGGCCACGTCGCCGCCTGCCGCGAAGCCCCACGTATCGGAGTTGTACCCATCCTGACCACCGCGGAAGCCCTGGCTGGCCTGCGACCCGAAGGCCTGCACCCAGATGGCACGCCGCAGAGCCGGATCACCCGAGGAGAGACCCGTCTCGTCGCCAGAGGACAGACCGGTCAGGTCGCCATGAGCGGCGGCCATCTGCGGGCTGTTGAGGCTCGCCATGCGCATCGAGATGACCGAACCCACGGCACTGGCAGCCGCCGTCGAACCCTGCGTGCTGGAGCCATTGACTTCCGGAGCCAGCTGGTTCAGGGCCTTGGTGAGATTGGCCGCGCTCATCGTGTCCAGAGCCGCCAGGAGCTGAGCCATCGCACCGGTGGCGTTGGCGCCAAGGTTGCCGAGAACCGTGGACACCGACTGACCGCCCGAGCTGACGCCCGAACCACTCGTGCCACCCGCCGCCTCGGCGTAGCCGCCCGATGCGCGGGTCGCCGTGACCGTCAGGCCCGTCGCCGTGCTGGATGCGGTGAAGCTGAGGACCGCGCTCGAGTCGCTCACGGTCACCGCGCCGTTGGACAGCGTCGCGCTGCTGTCAACGATGGTGAAGACCGTGCTGCCCGGAACGTAGGAAGTCGCCCCCGTCAGGTCGAGGTAGATGTTGCTGTTGGCCAGATCGGTGGTGCCGGTGACCGACAGCTTGCCGTAGGTGGTCGAGTTGGTGATCGAGGTCCGCAGCGTGCTGGTGCTGCTGGCCGCGAAGGCACCGACCTGATCGACCGTGGAGGTCCCCACGTCCAGCGTGCCGAGCGCCGCCACGGTGGTCGTGCCGGTGATGCTGCCGTTGCTGGCGAAGGTCACCCGACCGGCGCCGATGGAGACGTTGGTGGCATAGATGTCACCGGAGAAGGTGACGGTCTTGCCGGAGGCTCCGGCGCTGACCAGGGACACGGCGGCCGAGCTGGTGCCGATGCTGCCGGTCTGGCTGGACGTACCGGTGTAGCTCACCGTGCCGCCCGCACCGCCGACGGCGGTGATCGCGGAGGTGATGTTCTTGCCGTCCGCCACACTCAGAGTACCGGTGCTGGAGGTCGCGAAGTCGATGCCGGTGGCATAGACGTCGCCATCCAACTGCACGGTGCTGGCACTGCCGCCGATGCTGATGGTGTTCAGCAGCGAGCCGGCGGAGCCCATCGCCCCGGTCACGGTGTTGTCGCCCGCGAAGATCACGTCGCCCGTGGCGTTGTTCTCGACGCTGACCGCACCGGTGATGGTCTTGGCATCGGCGACACTGAGGGTGCCGTCGCTGGCCATGTTGACGTAGCTCGCGTAGATGTCGGCGTCGAACTGGGAGGTCGTGCTCGTCGCGCCGACGCTGATGGTGCCGAGAGCCGAACCGCTGACACCGACCTGACTGGCCAACGTGCCGTTGCCGACCAGGATCACGTCGCCGGTGCCGTCAACATCCGTCTTGATGGTGCCGGCGATGCTCTTGGTGTCGGCCAGGCTCAGGGAGCCATCGCTGGAGAAGTTGGTGGTCGTCACCGTGACGTCGCCGCCGTAGGCCACCGACGTGCCGGTGACGCCGACATTGACGCAGGACACGAGAGCCCCGGCGGAACCGACGGTCCCGGAGACGCTGCCCGAGCCGGCGAAGGTCAGTTCGCCCATGTCGTTGGCGCCGGTCGTGACCGTGCCTACGATATTGACGCCCGAAGCCAGGCTGATGGTGCCGTCGGAGGAGAACTCGACAGCCGTCGCGAAGATGTTGTTGTTGAGGAGGGTCGCCGTATTGGTGGCACCGGCGAAGACGGAACTCAGGGTGCTGCCGGAGTCACCGATGGTGCCCGACATCGTGTTGTTGCCGAGGAAGTAGATCTCGTTGGCCCCGTCGGTGCCCGAGTTGATGACCGTCGAAGACACCGCGACACCATCGAGGAGCGACAGGGTGTTGGCGTTGGTCGTCAGGCCGACGTCGATGTTCGAGGCGAAGACGTTGCTGTCCAACTGGACCGCACCGTTGGTGCCGCCGAGGTTGACGGTACCGACCAGCGAGCCCGAGGCACCGATGGCGCCCGTCACCGTGCCGCTGCCGTTGAAGGTCAGGTCGCCGGTTCCGTTGACCGTGCTGGTCACCGCACCGACCAGGCTGGCGGTGTCGGCGAGAGCAACGGTGCCATCGCTGGAGAAGTCGAGGTAGGTGGCGAACAGGCCGCCATCCAGCTGGGCCGACTTGGCGGTCGTGCCGACGCTGATGGTGCCGAGGGTCGATCCGCTGGCGCCGATGGCACCGGTGATCGTGCTGTTGCCGCCGAGGACCACGTCGCCCACGCCATCGAGAGTGGACGTGACCGTGCCGGCCATGGAGAAGGTGTCGGCGATGGTGATGCTGCCGTCGCTGCTGAAGTTCATCGCGCTGGCATAGACGTCACCGTTGAACAGCACCGTGGTGCCGGTGACACCGACATTGATGGAGTTCAGCGTGCTGCCCGAGATACCGACCACGCCGTGGACGCTGCTGTTGCCGGCGAAGGTCAGTTCGCCCGTGGCATCGACTTCCGTCTCGATACCGCCGGTCGCGCCGGTCGCATACGAGGTCGTGAAGGTGACGCCGTCGGCGAGGGTCAGGGTACCATCGGACATGATGTCCAGGTACTGGGAGTAGATATTGCCGTTCAGCTCGGTGCTGACGGTCGTGCTCGTCACACCGGCGAAGATGCTGCTGAACCCGCTGCCCGCCGCGCCGAGGGTGCCGGACATGGTGTTGTTGCCTGCGAAGGTGATTTCGCCGACATTGTCGCCGCTCGTGGAACTGTTGACGACCGAGGCCGAGACCGCGGTGCCAGGACCGAACGACACCGAGGTAGCCAGGGCTCCGCCGGCGCCAAGGTCGATGCTGGTGGCGAAGATGTTGCCGTCCAACTGGGCCACCTTGCCGGTCGTGCCGACGGCGATGGAGTTGAGCAGCGAACCAGCCGCACCGATCGTACCGGTCACCGTGTTCCCCGAGAGGATCAGGTCACCGGCGCCGTTGTTGTCGGTGATGACCGCGCCAGAGAGACTCTTGGTATCCACCAGGCTGATCGTACCATCGCTGGTGAAGTTCACGTAGTCGATGTACAGATCGCCCTGGAGTTCTCCCGTCGAGCTGGTCGCACCGGAGTTGACCGTGCCGATGGTGCTGCTGGCGGCACCGACATCTCCGGTAATGGTATTGTTGCCGGCCAGAACCACGTCACCCATGCCGGTGACGTCTGCCGCCGTGACGGCGCCAGCCAGGGACCTGCCGTCGGCAAGGGTGATGCTGCCGTCGCTGCTGAAGTTCATCGCGCTGGCATAGATGTCACCGTTGAACAGCACCGTGGTGCCGGTGACACCGACATTGACGGAGTTCAGCGCGCTGGCCGAGATACCGACCACGCCGTGGATGCTGCTGTTACCGGCGAAGGTCAGTTCGCCCGTGGCATTGACTTCCGTCTCGATACCGCCGGTCGTACCGTCAGCATACGAGGTCGTGAAGGTGACGCCGTCGGCGAGGGTCAGGGTACCATCGGACATGACGTCCAAGAACTGGGTGTAGATGTTTCCGTTCAGCTCGGTGCTGACGGTCGTGTTCGTCAAACCGGCGAAGATGCTGCTGAACCCGCTGCCCGCCGCGCCGAGGGTGCCGGACATGGTGTTGTTACCGGCGAAGGTGACTTCGCCGACATTGTCGCCACTCGAGGAACTGTTGACGACCGTGGCCGAGATCGCGGTGCCAACATTGAACGACACCGAGGTAGCTATGGCTCCGCCGGCGCCAAGGTCGATGGTGGTGGCGAAGACGTTGCCGTCCAACTGGGCCACCTTGCCGGTCGTGCCGACGGCGATGGAGTTGAGCAGCGAGCCCGACGCACCGATCGTACCAACAACCGTGGACCCGGCGAGGATCAAGTCACCGGTGCCGTTGTTATCGGTGATGACCGAAGCGACGATGCTCCTGGTGTCCGCCATGCTGATCGTACCATCGCTGGTAAAATTCAGGTTTGTGGCGTAGATATCATCGTCGAACTGGGCCACCGTGCTGGTCGCACCGGCCTGTATCGAACCGAGGAGGCTGCTGGCGGCACCGACGACGCCGCTCACGGTGCCGTTGCCGGCCAGAACGAAGTCACCGTTGCCGCTGCTGTCACTGATCACATGGCCGCTGACGCTCTTGCCATCAGCCAAGGAGACCACACCGTCGGAGGAGAACACGATACCGCCACCGTCGCCCGGAGTAGCTTTCGTGTCAACGGAGACGTCGCCGCCGAACACCACCGTCTTGCCGGTGACGCCGACGCTGACCGTACCGAGGGCCGAACCCGAGATACCAAAGACCCCGGCGGTGGTGGCGTTGCCGAGGAAGGAGACGGACATCAGCGTCTCGCCGATGCTGTTCGTGCCCAAGGTGGCCGTCAGCGACGTGCCATCGGCGATGGTCAGGAGGAAGCCTGCGCCAGCCGAGAAGTTGATGTCGTTGCCGCTGTCGGTGCTGATCGTCGTAGCGGAACCGTAGGTTATTTCACCGGCGAGGGCCTGCGTTGAACCGCCCGCCAAGAGCGCGACCGCCGAAGCTCCGGCCAAGAGAGCTTCCTGCGACCTTCTCGTTATCTTGAAAATTCCAGCCATTGTCACTCCCCTTAATCGGCTGCTTTACAGGCGGACGCGCCGGCCTGAGACGATGTGTAAATTCCAAAACCCCAAGACTGCCCCGGAGCGGGTCATCGGACGGTCTACGCCCCTCCGATGGGCTCTCATGGCACTCCCTGTCTGGCGATATACATTAGAACCGCGAAAGACAGTAGAGACTTTTTGCCCGCCCGACGATCAATTTGCCCCAGTGATGCGAATTTGCAACACTCCGGCCTCCGCGCGGCCCTCACTCGGGCTCGCAGGCCACCGGCTGACGCAAAAGCGACGGCCACAGGGCCACCCACCCGTCGTGGTGGTTGGCCCCCCGCACCGTGATCGCACGAACACACCGCGAATCGGCGACCGCCCGCGCAAACCCCTCGGCGATGAACGGCGGCACCACCGTGTCGTCGGCCCCGGCGTAGTGGCGCTGCGGCAGCCCTTTCAGGGATTTGGCCACGTTCACGGCATTCAACGACTCGGTAAGCTGGGTCACCTTGTGGTGACGATGCAGGGCCACGTGGTCCAGATTGCCGGCGACGGTGCGCAGACTGGCGACGTCGTCGCGGCGTGCCGCCACCAGGGCCGCCACCGCACCGCCGCCGGAATAGCCCACGAGGTGGAGTCGCCGCGCCCCGGACCGCGCCTTGACCTGATCGATGGCCTGGTTGGTGGAGGCGATCACCTCCTCGGCGAATCGTCGGCCGGACCAGTAGGTGGGCTGGCACTTCGGGTCGGAAGCGGGATCGGTGTACTGGCAGGGCCGCGCCAGGTAGACGACGCTGGGCGCCCTATCCTGAACCGCGAGCTGGAGCGCCGTCGGATTGGCGGGGGTCGGATTGGTGGACAACTGGGTCCGCGTCACCCAGGCCAGGCCATCACCCTCGATGTAGACGGTCAGCGACTCGGCTTTGCCAGATGGGGCCAGGCGGGAAAAGGCCGTCAACAGGAACCCGTCGGTCCTGATGCCGCTCCGGGTGAACGAGGCCGCCCGGGCGATCGACTCGGCATGGGACACGCGATCGGCCACCGATCCGCACCCGGCCAGCGCCAGAGCCAGGACGAGCGTCGGGAGGTATTTTCCCCACTCCCTCTCCCCCTCGAGGGGG
>JAMOBE010000009.1:0-63892 GCA_039908285.1 Alphaproteobacteria bacterium | reverse complement strand
GATCTGGGAAGGCCACCAACCGGTTACAAACCGGCACGCCAAGAAGGAAATTCAACTAACAGGCGGTGGTTTGGCCGGCCGGCGAGATGAGCGATTCCATTCCCGGCGTCGAGGAGGCACAAAAAAACACCCCGTGCGCCCTTCCCCACCCCCCTGGCGGAGAGGAAAAGAACGTCACGAGGTCACACGTAACACGTTTAACCGTGTCTGGGCGTATTACTTGGCGGTAACCACCTTGCGGCGGGACATGCTGTCGCCGTCGCGCTTGTGGCCGAGGCCGATCTTCTTCGCGAAGTCCGACCGCTGGGCCGCGTAGTTCGGTGCCACCATCGGGTAGTCCGGCGGTAGGCCCCACTTCGCCCGGTATTCGTCCGGGGTCATGTTGTAATTGGTTCGAAGATGGCGCTTCAGCATCTTGAGCTTCTTGCCATCCTCGAGACAGATGATGTAGTCGGGCGCCACCGACTTGCGCGCTGGCACCGCTGGCCTTGGCGCTTCAGCCTTGGCCTCGATCGCGCTGCCGTCCAGGGCGTTCAGCGAAGTGAACACGGTCTGTATCACCTCCGGAATCTGCCCTGCCGGCAAAGGGTTCTTGCTTACGTATGCCGCAACCACGTCCACGGCCATGCGCAGCATCTCCTCGCGCGCTACCCGTTCCCCTGTGTTTTCGCTCATGTCCGCATCAACCTTGTGCATCGACACCTTGTTCGGGAGTAACTATGGGCACGAGACGACTTGGCTGTCAATCTCGGAATTGCCCGGCAAGAATAATCAGTTCTTCATCGCCCCGCGGCCGGGAATAAACCGCCCATCGACCGCCCTGTCCTCATAGCATCCGGATGAATATGACCGCAAGTCCGATAGATTGTCATGCCGAAAGTAGGCTGCTTTCCTGGAGCTAACCTGTCGGACTAGACCAAGGTCCTGTTGAGCCGACAACGGCGGCGCGACATGCCGCGTGTGGGCAATGTCATGCCGAAACCTTGTGCCGTGTTGGCAAACGGTGTCGACATATGGTATTCAATCGCCGCAAGGGTTGCGAACTCTTCGTGCTGCGTTCTGCCAGCGGGTGGATACAGGTGAGGGGTGAGGGGCCTGTTGCCGGTGCAATCGGGGTGGGTTCCTACCGACTCGTCATGACGACTCGGAGTCGCGGTCCTTTCCCGAGCCCGGATCACCACCAACGGAGAAGGTCGGCGAATGTCAGCGGGCTCATTTCAACATGGATTTTTCGGCACCGGCCTGGCCGAGGCCGATCCGGAGCTATACGGCGCCATCCGCAGGGAACTGGGACGGCAGCAGGATCAGATCGAACTGATCGCGTCGGAGAACATCGTCTCGCGGGCGGTGCTGGAGGCCCAGGGCAGCGTCCTCACCAACAAGTACGCCGAGGGCTATCCCGGCAAGCGCTATTACGGTGGGTGCGAGTTCGTGGACGTGGCCGAGCAGCTGGCCATCGACCGCGCCCGGGCGCTGTTCGGCTGCACCTTCGCCAACGTCCAGCCCCATGCCGGGGCCCAGGCCAACGAGGCGGTGTTCCTGGCGCTGGTCAAGCCGGGGGAGACCATCCTCGGCATGTCGCTGGCGGCCGGTGGCCACCTGACCCATGGCGCGCCGCCCAACATCTCCGGCAAGTGGTTCAAGGCGGTGCAGTACGGGGTCCGGCGCGACGACGCCCGAGTCGACTTCGATGAGGTGGAGCGACTCGCCGTCGAGCATAGTCCCCGGCTGATCATCGCCGGAGGCTCGGCCTATCCGCGGATCATCGACTTCGCCCGCTTCCGGGCCATCGCCGATCGGGTCGGCGCCTATTTCATGGTGGACATGGCCCACTTCGCCGGACTGGTGGCCGGCGGCGTGCACCCCAGTCCCCTGCCCCACGCCCACGTGGTCACCACCACCACCCACAAGACCCTGCGCGGGCCGCGCGGCGGCATGATCCTGTCCAACGACCCGGAGATCGGCAAGAAGATCAATTCGGCCATCTTCCCGGGGCTCCAGGGCGGGCCGCTGATGCACGTCATCGCCGCCAAGGCCGTGGCCTTCGGCGAGGCGCTGAAGCCCGAATTCGCCGACTACGCCCATCGGGTCAAGGAAAACGCCGCCGTGCTGGCCGAAACCCTGATCGGCAAGGGTCTCGACATCGTCTCCGGCGGCACCGACACCCACCTGATGCTGGTGGACCTGCGGCCGAAGACGCTCACCGGCGCTGTGGCCGAAGCCAGCCTGGAGCGGGCCGGCATCACCTGCAACAAGAACGGCATCCCCTTCGACCCCGAGAAGCCCACCGTGACCTCCGGCGTGCGCCTGGGCTCGCCGGCGGCGACGACGCGGGGATTCGGCACGACCGAGTTCCGGGAGCTGGGGGGACTCATCGGCGAGGTCCTGGACGGCCTGGCGGCCAATCCGGGTGACAATTCGGCGGTGGAGCGGCGGGTCCGCGCCCGGGTCGGCGAGTTGTGCCGGCAGTTCCCGATCTATCCGGATCGGTAAGGGAATCGGGGGAGGAGTTTAAGACATGCGCTGTCCGTTCTGCGGCCACGCCGACACACAGGTAAAGGACTCTCGTCCGACGGAGGACAACTCGGCCATCCGCCGGCGGCGGTTCTGTCCGGATTGCGGCTCACGGTTCACGACGTTCGAAAGGGTGCAGCTCCGCGAGCTGATGGTGGTGAAGAAGGATGGGCACCGCATCGCCTTCGACCGTGAGAAGCTGGCCCGCTCCATCCGCATCGCCGTGCGCAAGCGGCCCGTCGAGGAGGATCGCATCGAGCGCATCGTCAACGGCATCCAGCGCCGCCTGGAAAGCTCGGGCGAGAGCGAGATCCCGTCCCAGACCATCGGCGAAATGGTGATGGAGTCGCTGCGCGGCCTGGATCAGGTCGCCTATGTCCGCTTCGCCTCCGTCTACAAGAACTTCCGCGAGGCGAAGGACTTCGAGACCTTCGTCGAGACCCTGGGCGGCAGTGGCGAGGGCTGACGTCGACTCGGGCTTCATGGCAGCCGCCCTGGCCCTGGCCGGGCGCGGCCTCGGGAGGGTGTGGCCCAATCCCGCCGTGGGCTGCGTGCTGGTGGACGACGGTCGGGTCGTCGGCCGCGGCTGGACCCAGCCCGGTGGCCGTCCCCATGCCGAGACCGAGGCCCTGGCCCGCGCCGGCGACCTGGCCCGCGGCGCCACCGCCTATGTCAGCCTGGAGCCATGCAGCCATCACGGCCGCACCCCGCCCTGCGCCGACGCCCTGGTGGCGGCCGGAGTCGCCCGGGTGGTGATGGCGGTCGAGGACCCGGACCCCCGGGTCAGTGGCCGCGGCGCCGCCCGCCTGCGCGAGGCCGGCATCGCCGTGACCACCGGTGTCCGCGAAAACGAGGCGCGGGCGCTCAACGCCGGCTTCTTCCTGCGCGTCACCGCGGGACGGCCCCTGGTGACGCTGAAGCTCGCCTCCACCCTGGATGGCCGCATCGCCATGGCCAGCGGCGAGAGCCGCTGGATCACCGGCGACTCGGCCCGCGCCCACGCCCACCGCCTGCGAGCCGAGCACGACGCGGTGATGGTCGGGATCGGCACGGCCCTCGCCGACGATCCCGACCTCACCTGCCGGTTGCCTGGACTGTCCGGGCACTCGCCGGTGCGGGCGGTGGTGGACAGCCGGTTCCGCCTGCCGCCGTCGAGTCGACTCGTCGCCACCGCCCACCAGGTGCCCACCTGGATCATCGGCTGCGTCGACAGCCCCGTCGACCTCGGCCCCAGTATCCTGGGAGTGCCGGCCGATGCCGACGGACACGTGGACCTGCGGGCGGCCCTGGCGGCCCTCGGCGGACGTGGCATCACCCGCGTGCTGGTGGAGGGAGGCGGTCACCTGGCCGCCGCATTGCTGCGGCAAGGGCTGGTCGATCGCCTCGTCTGGTTCCACGCCCCCAGGGTGATCGGCGGCGAGGGCATTCCGGCGGTGGCGGCGATGGGACTTGACCGACTGGCCGATTCTCCCATGTTCACCCGGACGGCGACTGTGGAACTTGGCGACGACCTGATGGAACTGTACGAGCGGCGGTGAGGGGGACTGAGGAATGTTCACTGGAATCATCACGGATCTCGGCTCGGTGCGGCGCATCGAGCGCAAGGGCGAGACGCGCATCGAGTTCAACACCACCTATGACACGGGATCCGTGGACATCGGCGCCTCCATAGCGTGCTGTGGCTGCTGTCTCACGGTCATCGACAAGGGGACAGAGTGGTTCGCCATGCAGGTTTCGGCCGAGACCCTGTCGAAGACCACCCTCGGGAGCTGGCGGGAGGGCACGGCGGTCAACTTCGAGCGGGCCATGAGGCTTGGCGATGAATTGGGCGGGCACATCGTCTCGGGTCACGTGGACGGCGTCGCCACGGTGGTGTCGGTGGTTCCCGATGGCGACTCGAAGCGCTTCACCTTCGAGTCGCCGCCCGAACTCAGGCAGTTCGTCGCCCCCAAGGGCTCGGTGGCCCTCGACGGCGTGTCGCTGACGGTCAACGAGGTGGACGGCGCCCGATTCGGCATCAACATCATCCCCCACACCCAGACGGCGACGACGCTGGGCGCCCTCGGGCCCGGTGACCACGTGAACATGGAAATCGACATGCTGGCGCGCTATGTTGCCCGCCTGCTGCAGAAGGAATGACCGTGCCGTACAGCTCCTTTCTCTCCTCCACCGAGGATATCATCGAAGAGGCCCGCAACGGCCGCATGTTCATCCTCGTGGACGACGAGGACCGGGAGAACGAGGGCGATCTGGTGATTCCGGCCCAGATGGCGACGCCCGACGCCATCAACTTCATGGCCAAGCATGGGCGGGGCCTGATCTGCCTCGCCCTGACCCAGGCCCGCGCCGACGAACTCGACCTGCACCCGATGACCCGCGACAACTCGTCGCGCCACTCGACGGCCTTCACCGTCAGCATCGAGGCGCGGGAGGGGGTGACCACCGGCATCTCGGCCTCGGACCGGGCGCGCACCATCGCCGTGGCCATCGACCCCGGCAAGGGCCGGGCCGACATCGCCACTCCCGGCCACGTCTTCCCGCTGGTGGCGCGGGATGGCGGCGTCCTGGTGCGCACCGGCCATACCGAGGCGGCGGTGGACATCGCCCGCCTGGCCGGCCTCAATCCGTCGGGGGTGATCTGCGAGATCATGAACGACGACGGCACCATGGCGCGCATGCCGGACCTGGTCCAATTCGCCGCGACCCATGGCCTCAAGGTGGCGAAGATCGCCGACCTCATCATCCACCGCCGCCGCACCGAGCAGCTTGTGGAGCCGGTGGTGGAGACCACCCTCGACTCGGTGCATGGCGGCGAGTGGCGCATGGTGGTGTATCGCAGCCGCATCGCCCCGACCGAGCACGTCGCCCTGGTCAAGGGCGACCTGTCCGAACCCGGGCCGGTGATGGTGCGCATGCATGCCCTGAACCTTCTCGACGACGTGCTGTGCGACCGCTCGGCGGGGCGCAGCGGCGTCCTGCATGCGGCCATGGGCCTCATCGCCGCCCACGGCCGCGGCACCGTGGTCCTCCTGCGCGAGCAGCGGCCGACCACCCTGAGCGACTGGGCCCGCGCCCACGCCGAGGGCAACCCGAAAAGCCGGGGCGAGCTGCGAGACTATGGCGTCGGCGCCCAGATTCTCCTCGATCTCAAGGTGCGCGACATGATCCTCTTGACCAACACTCGCAAGACCATCATTGGTCTGGACGGCTACGGGCTGTCCGTGGTCGAGCAGAGGCCCATTCCCGTGGCCGAGGAGGCATGATGGCTGGGGGTCCCCGCATTCTGATCGTGGAAGCCCGCTTCTACGACGATATCACCGACGATCTGGTCAAGGGCGCGATCACCGAGCTGACGGCCAAGGGCGCCGGGTACAAGCGCATCATCGTTCCCGGCATCCTGGAGGTTCCGGCGGTCATCCGCTTCGCCATCCGGGCGATGGAACTGCGGGCGACGGACCATCGCTTCGCCGGCTACGTGGTGCTGGGCTGCGCCATCAAGGGGCAGACGGACCACTACGAGCACGTCTCGCGCGAGGCGATCAATGGCGTCCAGAATCTGGCCCTGCAGTATTCCCTGGCGGTGGGCAACGGCATCATCACCTGCCACGACTATGAGCATGCGGTCGAGCGCGCCTCCCCCGAGGGACGCAACTTCGGTGGCCGCGCCGCGGTGGCATGCCTGCGCATGATCGCCGTGAAGCACGAAATGGGCCTGTGACCACCGGGACCCCCAGCGCCGCGGAGCCGGCGGCGCCCGGGCGACGGCGGAGCGCCGCGCGACTCGGCGCCGTGCAGGCGCTCTATCAGGCGGAGGTGACCGGGGCCGGGGTGGAGACGGTGCTGAAGGACTTTCGTCCGCGCCGTCTGGCCGGGGAGGCCCTGACCGACGACCCCGAGACCGAGCGCGAGGTTGCCGTCCCCCTGGTCGAGCCCGACTTCGACCTTCTGGCGGCCATCGTGCGGGGGGCGACGGCGCGGCGTGAGGATCTGGACGGCATGATCGCCGGGGCGCTGAGCGCCGACTGGACGCCGGAGCGGCTGGAGCTGATCATCCGGTCGATTCTGCGGGCCGGGACCTTCGAGCTGCTGGAGCGGGGCGACGTGCCGCTGCGGGTGGTGATCACCGAGTACGTGGACGTGGCCCACGCCTTCTACGGCGGGCCGGAGCCCGGCCTGGTCAATGCGGTGCTCGACCGCATCGGACGTCTGGTGCGTCCCGACGAGCGGGGCGCGAAGGGGGGCCGGTGAGCCGCCGCGGCGAATTCGACCTGATCGCGGAGCTGTTCGCGCCCCTCGCCGCGTCGACTCCGGGCGCCTATGGGCTGACCGACGATGCGGCGGTGCTGGAGGTGCCGGCCGGCCGGTCGCTGGTCGCCACCACCGATGCCATCGTCGCCGGGGTCCACTTCCTCGCCGACGACCCTCCCGACCTGGTGGCCCGCAAGCTGGTGCGGGTCAACCTGTCCGACCTGGCGGCCATGGGGGCGACGCCGTGGGGCATGCTGCTGACCGCCTGCCTGCCGCGGGACGTGGACGACCCATGGCTCGAGTCGTTCGCCGCCGGCCTCAAGGCCGATCGGGCGGAGTTCGGCGTCGACCTGATCGGCGGCGACACGGTGGCGACTCCGGGGCCGGCGACCTTCAGCCTCACCGCCCTCGGCCTGGTGCCGACGGGGACGGCGCTGCTGCGGCGGGGGGCGTGCGTCGGCGACGTGATCGTCGTCTCCGGCACCATCGGCGATGCGGCCCTCGGCCTCAAGGCCTGCCGGGGGTCCCTCGGAGTCGCCGCGGCCGAAGCGCGATTCCTCATCGATCGCTATCGCCTGCCGCAGCCGCGACTCGGGCTCGGGCCACGGCTGATCGGCCTGGCTCACGCCTGCCTCGACGTGTCGGACGGGCTGCTCCAGGACCTCGGGCATGTCTGTACGCTGGCGGGCCTGGGGGCGGGCCTGGGGGCGGGCCTGGGGGCCGACCTCAAGGCGGACCTCATCCCGCTGTCGCCGGCGGCCCGGGCGGCGATCGTTTCGGCACCGGAGCGCATGGAGTCGGTATTGGCGGGCGGGGACGACTATGAACTCCTGTTCACCATCGCCCCGGAAGACATGGGCCGAGTCGAATCGGCCGCCGCCATCGCCGGGGTCGCGGTAACCGCCATCGGCCGGATGGTCGCGGCGCCGGGGGTCCGGGTGCTCGACGCGGATGGGGGCGACGTGACCCCGGCGCGGCGCGGCTATCGTCATTTCGGCCCAGAAACGGCGGAAGGAAAGCGCCAATGAAGATCGTGGGCATCATCATCGTCCTGCTGGTTCTGCTGGGAGGAATCGCCTTCGGGCTGGTCAAGTTCAACCTGGTGACGATTCCGGCCGATATGGTGCCCGGGCCCCTGCGGCCATACCTGGTCAAGGGCGACGAGCCGCCACCGCCGCCACCGCCACCGGCGCCCTCGTCCTATGTCGAGATGGAGCAGTTCGTCGTCCCGATCATCGTCAACGGTACGCTGAAGGGCTCGATTCTGATCGAGGTCCGGCTGGAGGTGGATCCCCACGGCAAGTCCCACGTCGAGCAGTCCATGCCACTGATCCATGACGCCATCATTCGCGGTCTCTACGATTTTCTGCCAAAGCACATGGAAGACCGTCGGACGGCGGATCTCCAGGTCCTGAAAGCGGAAATCCAGCGCATCTGCACCCGGGTGGTCGGCGAGGGAATCATCCGGGCGGTCCTGGTGCAGAACGTCTACAATCGATAGCGCGATTCGGGGAAAGGGACCGACTCGGCGGGAACGGCTGAGGGTGGCGTTGGCACGGAAGTCGCGTCGGCCGTGAGCAACTTTCCGCCAATTTCCTTGGCGGATGTTGCCTCATGTTGCGCTGGCCGTATTTTTCTGGCACGAATTGGTGCTTCCGTCATCCTTCGCCGTCAGTGCGGGGGAACCAGGTCGCGCGCCGGGGGGACGGGGCCGATCAGTTGGTCCATCTGGATAGGATAATGGTATGTCAGCCCAATACGCGTTCATCATCGCCTGCGGCGCCCTGGCGCTCGCTTACGGGGCGTATGCAAGTCGGTCGGTCCTGGCGGCATCCGCCGGCAACGAGCGGATGCAACAGATAGCGGCGGCCATTCAGGAGGGCGCAGGCGCCTATCTCAATCGTCAGTACAAGACCGTCGCCATCGTCGGCGTGGTCGTCGGACTCCTGCTGGGCGCCAAGCTGGGCGCGCTGGTGGCAATCGGTTTCTTCATCGGCGCCATCCTGTCGGGCGTCGCCGGCTATATCGGCATGAACGTGTCGGTGCGGGCCAACGTGCGCACCACCGCCGCGGCGCAGGACTCCGGGATGGCGCGAGCCCTGGACATCTCCTTCCAGTCGGGGGCCATCACCGGAATGCTGGTGGTCGGGCTGGGTCTTCTCGGCGTGACCATCTACTACCTGTTCCTGACCGCCATGGGCGTGTCGGAGCGCACCATGCTCGACGCCCTGGTGGCGCTGAGCTTCGGCGCCTCCCTCATTTCCATCTTCGCCCGTCTTGGCGGCGGCATCTTCACCAAGGGCGCCGACGTGGGCGCCGACCTGGTGGGCAAGGTCGAGGCCGGAATCCCCGAGGACGACCCACGCAACCCGGCGGTGATCGCCGACAACGTGGGCGACAACGTGGGTGACTGCGCCGGCATGGCCGCCGACCTGTTCGAGACCTATGCCGTGACCATCGTCGCCACCATGCTGCTGGGCTCGATCTTCTTCACCGGGGCCGACAAGGCCCAGATGATGCTCCTGCCGCTGATGATCGGTGGCGTGTGCATCGCCGCTTCGGTGGTGGGCACCTTCTTCGTCCGCCTCGATGCGACCAACAAGATCATGCGGGCGCTGTACAAGGGCCTGATCGCCACCGGCGTGGTGTCGGGCGGCCTCATCGTCCTCGCGATGGTGCTGGTGTTCGGTGGCTTCGGCGGCGAGTACACCATGTCCAACGGCATGACGGTGACCCCGGGGGCGCTGTACATGTGCTCCCTGATCGGGCTGGGTGTAACCGGCCTCATCGTGTGGATCACCGAGTACTACACCGGCACCCACTTCCGCCCGGTGCTCAGCGTCGCCAAGTCCTCCGTCACCGGTCACGGCACCAACGTCATCCAGGGTCTGGCGGTCTCCATGGAGTCCACCGCCCTGCCGGTGCTGGTGATCTGCGGCGGCATCATCGCCGCCTACATGCAGGCCGGCCTGTATGGCATCGCCATCTCCGCCACGACCATGCTGGCCCTGGCCGGCATGGTGGTCGCCCTCGACGCCTATGGTCCGGTGACCGACAACGCCGGCGGCATCGCCGAAATGTCGGACCTGCCGAAGGAAGTGCGCAAGATCACCGATGCCCTGGACGCCGTCGGCAATACCACCAAGGCGGTGACCAAGGGCTATGCCATCGGCTCGGCCGGTCTCGCCTCGCTGGTGCTGTTCGCGGCGTATACCGAAGACCTCAAGCACTACTTCAGCAACGTTCAGGTGGACTTCACCCTGAACAATCCCTACGTGGTGGTGGGCCTGTTCATCGGCGGCCTGCTGCCCTACCTGTTCGGCTCCATGGGCATGATGGCCGTGGGACGGGCCGCCGGGTCGGTGGTGATCGAGGTGCGCCGTCAGTTCAAGGAAATCCCCGGCATCATGGAAGGCACCGGCAAGCCAGAGTACGGCACCTGCGTCGACATGCTGACCAAGGCGGCGATCCGCGAGATGATCGTGCCGTCGCTGCTGCCGGTGGGCGCGCCCATCGTGCTGTACTTCGTGGTGAACTCCTTCGCCGGCCAGGGAGCGGCCTTCGCGGCCCTGGGGGCGATGTTGCTCGGCACCATCGTCACCGGCCTGTTCGTCGCCATCTCGATGACCTCGGGCGGCGGGGCCTGGGACAATGCCAAGAAGTACATCGAGGACGGCCATCACGGCGGCAAGGGCTCCGACGCCCACAAGGCGGCGGTCACCGGTGACACCGTCGGCGATCCCTACAAGGACACCGCGGGTCCCGCGGTCAACCCGATGATCAAGATCACCAACATCGTTGCCCTTCTGCTGCTGGCTCTTCTCGCCGCCTGAGGACATGCGGATCGCCCGACGATCCGCAGACGACGGCTGACACGACTCCCGGGGGCGCGCGAGCGCCCCCGGGATTTTTTCGTCGTCGGCACGGTGCCGCGTGGCGAGTTGACTCCCGCACCACCGAAGGACAAATTAGACCCATGGCCGCGTTGCCATGTCTGAGTTGGCTGTCGACCCGGCAAGCGGAGAAGACCATGAGCGCGTCCGCCGTCCTCAAGCTGCAGAAGGTCGGGTTCTCTGCCGAGCAGGTGGAAGCCCTGGCCGATTTCATGGACACCCAGGCCGCCAGCAAGGCCGATCTGGAACGGGAATCCAACTCCATCCGCGCCGAAATCGCCGAGCTGAAAGCGGAGCTGAAGAGCGATTACGCCGAGCTGAGGGCGGAGCTGAAGAGCGATTACGCCGAGCTGAGGGCGGAGCTGAAGAGCGAAATCGCCGAGCTGAGGACGGAGCTGAAGAGCGATTACGCCGAGCTGAGGGCGGAGCTGAAGAGCGAGAACGCCGAGCTGAAAGCGGAGCTGAAGAGCGATTACGCCGAGGTGCGGTCGGAGTTGAAGCTTTTCGAGACATCGATCAGAGCCGACATGCGTCAACTTGAGCAGAGGATTACCATTCGTCTTGGCGGCATGCTGGTGCTGGTGACCGGCGTTCTTCTGGCCGCCATCCGTTACCTGCCGGCTGGACATTGAGGCCATCGACTTCACGGTCATGGAGGGGGGAGCGCCAGTGAGGTTGAACACGATCATCGGAACCGCGCTATTGCTGGTGGCCGCATGCACAACGACTGGCGAGGGGCCGTCCTCGTCGCTGCCGGACGGAAAGAAGGCCGGGGCCAAGGAACCAGTGATCTTCCGGGATTGCCCGGAGTGTCCCGAGATGGTGGTCGTCGAGCCCGGGACGTTCACCATGGGTGCCGCCACCACCGAGAGCGTGCGTGAAAAGACGCCCGAGGAGATCAGTCGTCGCGAGCGGCCACAGCACAAGGTGACGCTGGCTGAGCCGTTCGCCCTTGGCCGCTATCCGGTGACCCGGGCCGAGTTCGAGCCGTTCGCCAAGGCCACGGGCTTTGTCGGACAGGGCTGTATCGGCTACGACGAAAGCACCGGCAAGTGGGAGGTGGACAAGAACCGCGACTGGCAGGAGCCGGGATACACCCAGACCGACCGCGATCCGGTGGTGTGCGTAAGCTGGGATGATGCCCAGGCCTACGTCCGCTGGCTGTCGGAGAAGACCGGCAAGTCCTATGGCCTGCCATCGGAAGCCCGGTGGGAATACGCCGCCCGGGCCGGAACGAGGCTGTCGCGTTACTGGGGAGACGTGCGGGATCGTCAGTGCGAAAATGCCAACGGTTCCGACCAGAGCCTCAAGGAGCGGATAAACTGGGTGGTCAATCCCTGCAAGGATGGCTTCGTGTACACCTCGCCGGTGGGGTCGTTCCGTCCCAATGAGTTCGGACTCTACGACATGCTGGGGAACGTCCTGCAATGGACCCAGGACTGCTGGAACGACACCTACACCGCAGCCCCCACCGACGGGTCCCCGTGGATGAGCGGCGCCTGCCAGCGGCATCCCCTGCGCGGCGGGGCCTGGAGCAGCGAACCGCGAAACCTGCGCGCGGCCTACCGCGAACGGCTGGCCGGCAATGCCAGGACCATCAATGCCGGGATCCGGCTGATCCGGTCGTATCCGTGACCCGCAGGATGGTCACTTTCGCCCGGCCATGGACCCGCTCATCCTCCAGCAGAAAGCCGACCGGCGGGATGAGGGCGGTGGAGGCCTTCGTCTCCACCACGCACAGGGCTCCCGGGGCCAGCCAGCCGGTCCCGGCCAGCGCCGTCAGGCTCGCCGCCGCCACGTCCAGGTCATAGGGCGGGTCGAGAAACGCCAGGGTGCACGGCCGAGTCGCCCGCGGCGGGTGCCTGGCGTCGGCGCGAAGCAGGTCCACCTCTCCCGCCACCCCCAGAGCCCGGGCATTGGCGCGAATGGCCTCCATGGCGGCGTGGCCATCGTCGATGAAGCTGGCGTGGGCCGCGCCGCGGGACAGCGCCTCCAGCCCCATGGCGCCGCTGCCGGCGAAGGCGTCCACCACCCGCGCCCCTTCGAGCGTCCAGTCCTCGTCCTGGAACCGGTGGGTCAGCACGTTGAACACGGCCTCCCGCGCCCGGTCCGAGGTGGGCCGGATCACCCCTCCCTCGGGCGCCGTCAGGAGTCTGCCCCGGAGTCTGCCGCCGATGATGCGCAATGCCTTATGCCACCCGTTCCGCCGCTGCCGCTGCCGCTGCCGCCGCCGCCCATTCCTTCATCGGCGCCAGGCCGGTGATGGACGCCACATAGGCCGCCGCCGTCGGATCGAGGGCGACGCCGTAGGTGACGAATCGGGTGACCACCGGCGCGTACATGGCGTCGGCGATGGTGAAGCCGCCGAACAGGAATGGCCCCCTCCGGCCGAAGCGGCCGCGGCAGTCGGCCCACAGGCCGGTGATGCGGCGGATGTTGTCGGCCACCTCGGGCGTCATGCCCTCGCCCGGCTTGCGGCCGAGGATGTCCATGGGCATGTTCTGGCGCAGCGGTGCGAATCCGGCGTGCATCTCGTTGGCCACCGCCCGCGCCACCGCCCGCGCGTCGCGCGCCTCCGGCCACAGGTGGGCGGCCGGAAACAGCTCGTTGACGTACTCGCAGATGGCGAGGGACTCCCAGACCGCAAGCGCGCCGTGGCGCAACAGCGGCACCCGACCCGACGGCGAGCGCGCGGCGATCTCGGTCTTCGTTTCCGGCCGGCGCAGGCGCACCGTTTCCTCGGCGAAGGTGGCCCCCGCCATCTTCAGCGCCAGCCACGGCCGCAGCGACCACGAAGAAATGTTTCTGTCCCCGATCACGAGTGTAAGATCGTCCATCGTCCCCTCCCTGGAAGCGGGACGCAGTTTGACCATGCCGCGGCGATGACCGCAAGTGGTGAGGAGATCCGAAAGTGACGCTCGACGGTGTTTGCGACCCGGGATCGGCCCCGGCCACCCCCATGACCCTGGTGGCGAAGCGCGACCTCGAGTCCTGGCGCGATGGCCAGCCGGAGGCGACCCGGCGCTGGCTGACGGCCACGGGCTTCCGGGCGGAAGCGGGAGAGGTCGTCCTCATCCCGGACCGGGACGGCGGGCTGTCCGCCGCCATCGTCGGCACCGGCGCCGACGACGACCCATGGCTGCACGGTGCCCTTCCCGGCCGCCTGCCGCCGGGGTCCTACCGCTACACCGATGGCTCTCTGAACGGCGGCACCCCGGTGCGGTCGGCGGGGATGGCGGTCCTGGCCTGGGCGCTCGGAGCCTATGTCTTCGATCGCTACAAAAGCGAGCCACGCAGGCCCATCGCCACCCTCGAGTGGCCCGACGCCTGTGACCGCGGCCATGTCGAGCGCGCCGTGGCCGCCACCCTGCTGGTGCGCGACCTGGTCAATACGCCGGCCGCCGACATGGCGCCGCTGGACCTGGCCGCCACCACCCGCGGCCTCGCCGATCGCTTCGCCGCCCGCCTTGACGTCACCGTCGGCGATGGCCTGCTGACCGCCGGCTTCCCGATGATCCATGCCGTTGGACGAGCGTCGTCGCGAGCCCCCTGCCTCATCGACCTGCGCTGGGGCGATGCGGATGCGCCACGTGTGACCCTGGTGGGCAAGGGCGTGTGCTTTGATTCAGGGGGGCTCGACCTCAAGCCGGCCGACGGCATGAAGCTGATGAAGAAGGACATGGGTGGGGCCGCCCACGTGCTTGGCCTCGCGCAGATGATCATGGGAGCCGAGCTGCCGGTGCGGCTGCGGGTGCTGGTGCCGGCGGTGGACAACGCGGTGTCGGGCAACGCCTTCCGTCCCCTCGACGTCCTGCCGAGCCGCAAGGGGATCACCGTCGAGGTCGGCAACACCGACGCCGAGGGCCGGCTGATCCTGGCCGACGCCCTGACCGATGCCGATGCCGAGCGCCCGGCGCTGCTGGTGGACTGCGCCACCCTGACCGGAGCCGCCCGCTCGGCCCTTGGCCCCGATCTCCCCGCCCTGTTCAGCAACGACGACGACCTGGCCGCCGATCTATTGCGCCATGGCGCCGCCGAGTCCGACCCGCTGTGGCGCCTGCCCCTGTGGCGACCCTACCGGCGCATGCTGGACAGCAAGGTGGCCGACATCGGCAACGCCAGCGACAGTCCCCACGCCGGAGCCATCACCGCCGCCCTGTTCCTCGCCGAGTTCGTCGACCCGGCCACACCCTGGGCTCACCTCGACCTGTTCGCCTGGAACGCGTCGACCCGGCCGGGGCGCCCCGATGGCGGTGAGGCCATGGGCCTGCGTGCCCTCTATGCCATGGTGGCCGGCCGTTTTCCGCCACGCTAGAGCGTTTTCCGCCTGAGCGGAAACGCTCTAGAATTTGCCTCTGGCCGCTCAAGCGCCGCGCGGGCTTTTCGCAGTTTCCGCTTGAGCGGAAACTGCTCTAGAGACGGGACCGAATGTCGGTTGCGGGGAAGACCGCCCCTCAGTTAATGTCCTTTCGACGTCGCAACGATACGGGCCGTTCATGGGGATCAATCTGAAGGCCGTTCAGGCCCTGGACTTGTGGCGTGGAGCGATCGTCGAGAGCGTGCGCCGCGACGCCCCCGATCTGTCGGCGCGGCAGATGGCTTTGCTGCTGACGGTGTACGTCACCGCCCCACCGCACACGGTGCGAGGACTCGCCGCGCTGCTGAACGTCTCGAAGCCGGCCATCACCCGCGCCGTGGACCGGCTGGGTGAGTACGGCCTAGTCCGGCGCAAGGTCGACGACGCGGACCGCCGCAGCGTCTTGATTCAACGCACGGTCAAGGGATCGGTGTTCCTGCGCGAATTCGGCGACATCATCGTCGCCGCCGCCCTGACGGCGGAAGAGTGATCCGCTTTCCGGAAAGTGTATCAGGGAGCGGTTCTGGGGGTCCTGATCATCAGCCCCTGACCGGTGGGTAGTTCGAGGATCATCTGGCCTCTCCCGGCGATGAACTCGAGAAGCCGGTGCTTCTCCGGGTACGTCGATTTCATGTTGAATCCGGCGATGACCAGGATCCCGCCGATGGCGAGACGGTCGAAAAAGACCTCGAGGCAGCTCAGGTCGACGTCGGCATCGCGCGTGGCGAGATAGAGAAAGGCGACGTCGGCGGGCGCGTCCACGTCGTCGGCCGGATGGCCATCGATGACCCGCGCCCCGGCACGGCGAGTCTTCTCCCGCTCCGGGCCATGGCTCCCGCCGATACCGGCATAGACGTGGAACGACGTCCCCGAGTCGGACTGGGCCGCGTCGTGGAGGATGACCGCCGCCTCGAAATCCGTCCCACCGCAGACGACCAGGCAGCCCCCGACGGCGCGACTGGCCCGAGCCGCCCAGCAGAGAATGTGCAGGGCCCAAAGGGTTGCGGTTTCTCTCAGGTTTGGCTCGGCGGCGGCGACGGCGGCGGCAAGGCGCGGGTCGGAGCGGAAGCCGCCGTGGCGACAGAAGATCAGCATGTTTTCGACGGCAATGGCGGAATTGCCAACACGGTTCACCTCGAACGGCTTCAGCAACCGCTTGAACATGGCAACGGCGTCGGGCGCGCCGGAGCAGGCATCGGGGACGAAAAGGGCGGGAGTCAGGGACTCCTCGGCGGAGAGGAGTGAAACCGGAGGCAAAGACGCCACCCGCCCGCCGGCCGTCTTCACGATGATGCCCTGACCGGTCGGCAACTCGACCACCGGGAGCCCCCACGCGGCCGCCACCTCATCGACGGCGGCCTTCACCGTCCTGTAGCCAGCGAGCCATCCGTAGTCGTTGAGGACGACGACCGCTCCCGGCGAAGCCCTGGCGAGAACGCGATCGAGAACGAGGCTGGTGGCCAGAGCATTGGCGATATCGATATGAGCATAGGCGATCCTGTCGGGACAGGTGGTGTCCATGGCGTCCGGCAACAGCCCCTTGACCACCACCACACGGCTCGAGCCGTGGAAGCGGTCGGTGATCGCGGCAAGGGTGTCGGGTTGATCCTCCCCCAGGTCTTCGCCATCAAAGGGTGAGCCCGATGGATTGTCGTAGCGATCGTAGGCAAAAAAACGGCGGTCGCCAATGAAGTCCTTGCCAAGGTATCTCAAGACCACATCGACGCCAAATCCGCGATAAGCGCCACACTCGACGAAATCACCTTCAGCATCAAGGCTGGCATAGGCGGCCCAGCACAGGACGTATTTGCGCAATACAGTTATTGCTTCCTCAAAGAAATTCGGCTTTGCATCAAGGAAAGCGCCCGCGAATCTGCCTTCACCAAGAAAACGATTGTGAGTTCCGAACGACACAAGGCTGTCAACCGCCATATAATCGATATTGGACTCTGCTATCCATTCAAAGAAATTACGAAATATGCTGCTGATATCATCGTTGTTTTTCAGGCACCACGGCAGGGAAAAGCCAATTTTCATTGGAATACAATCCTCATGATTGCATCAGCGCCGTTCGGTTGAGCCGAGACGGTAGATGGCGAACTCGCTCGACGAGCGGAAGACCATGATCTTCGGCAGTTTTATGGTCCATGAGTTCTCGGCAATCACGGAGCCGAACCCGTATTTCGCGCCTAGCCGCTGCCACTCCTCCTGGCTTCGCGCCTCCCAGGCCTGGCGGGAAACGCCGCGCACCAGCCCGGCCTGGCCTCGCACCGGCAGTGGGGGATCGAAATAGTTCACTCCATAGACCTCGGCCAAGATGCGCGCGGCCGCCGGGGCGGCGGCGGGGACATAGGGAATGAAATCGAGGTTGAGCGGATCGATGACGAACCCCTTGCGCAGCGAAAGCTGCGAGGCGTCAACGCCGTCACACACCAGCAGCAATCCATCGATGTCTTCGATGGTGCGAAACATGGTGGCGGCGCCACCGGAAAAACTCAACGGCCCCTTGATCAGCAACCCAGCGACCACCGCACTCGTCAGAACGCCATGGAGGACGACCGGGGGCACCACGGCCACGCTGTCGGCGATGCGGCGTCCCAGGGCGCCGAGCGGCGCCGGGACCCGTATCGGCGCGGCCAGTGCCGGCCGAAGGGTGATGGCGATGGCGCACCCCGCGGCGAACGCCGTGGCCAGTGTCTTGACCCAGGCGACGCTTCCGGCGGGTATGATCTGCTGAAAGACGAGTACCGGGGTGACGAGCAGGACGGCCGCTCCGGTCAGCGACAGGAGGTCTCTTCGGGCGAGAAGGATCCCCGCCAGCAACGGAAGGGTCAGGGACTCGGGCAGATTCAGGACTCTGGTCGGAATGGCCCGGACCGCCAGGAGGGGAAACGCGTCACGATTGCCGTGATAGGCGAGATAGACCACGAGCGCCATGACTCCGCCAACCGCCAGGAGCCATCCCATGGTCCGCCGCGGGGTCAGCCCCTCGCTGCGGCCAGCCCACAGCCAGGCGAACAGGGCACTCAGCACCAGGGCCACCTGAGCCAGGATCAGCAGGATGCGCGTGTCGATCGCGATGTTGCGGTGGTAGTCCCACATCTCGAGGAAGGCCTTGAGATAGACGGGATCGGCCTCCGGCACCTGGGCCGTGGTCCCGAGAACGGCATTGCCGCCAAGACCGAGGGCGGTCAGCCCGACCCCGGTGACGAACCACCCGCGTATCGCAGGGGGGAACACCATCGGCGCCTTCTTCGACGCCGCGAGGATCAGCCAGCACACGGCCGCCGTGCCGAGCAGCCACGTCCCCATCACCGGGTGAACGGCGGGGGCAAGTCCAAGCAGCAGGGCGGCGGCGCGCCACCAGCCGACGCCGATCAGTCCAGCGACGTAAAGGACCAGTCCAAGACCGATGCTGCCATGGGTCTGAAAGCCGAAAATGGTGATGGGATAGTCGGCACCGCCGAGATAGGCGGCGGTCGCGACCCCGAGGACAGCGGTCGCCACCGCCGGGATGGCGCGTCCACTGATGGCATAGGCCACCATGGCGAAGGCCTGGGTGTAGAGAACTCCAACCAGGCAGGAAACGACGGTGGCCAGCGTCATGTCATCCATCCCCGCCCTGAGGAGGAGTGCGGCGAGGTCGATGACGATGTTGGACGTCTTCTGGAAACTGATGGCCAGCGGATTGTCCGGCGGGTAGGACACCAGCCCGGCAAGGTACTGGGCCGCGGACAGAAGCACGGTTCGGGTGGCGGCCAGGCTTCCCAGCACCGCCCCCGCCAGCCCCGACAGAATGAATACGGCCGAAGCCTGGCTCTGACTCATCGTGGTCACTTGTGCGTGGCGCCGGCGACGACCTTGATGGCGCCGCAGGAAATGTCATAGACCCAGCCGTGAATACTGAGTTTGCGCTCGGAGATGGCCCGGCGGACGAACGGGTACTCGTTGAGATGCTCGAGCTGGAGACGGACGTTCTCCTCGACGATGAGCTGCATCCTCTTTTCGCGACTGAGTTCGATGTGCAGGGCGTCCACCTTCTCGTCGACCCGCTCCTTGGCCTTGTAGGCATTGATCAGCCAGATGGGGATGTACTTGTCGTCCTGGCTTTCCTCGTCGAGGGCGGCGACGCCGCCGCAACCGTAATGGCCGCAGATGACGATGTCGGGAATGCGAAGGTGGTTGATGGAGAACTCCAGCACCGCGCTCAGGTTCCAGTCATTGCTGGCGACGATATTGCCGACGTTGCGATGAACGAAGACCTCCCCCGGTTTGGTCTGGGTGATGGTATCGACGGGAACGCGGGAGTCCGAGCAGCCGATCCACAGGATGGTGGGTTTCTGGTCCTTGGCCAGCTCGGCGAAGTACTCCTTCTCCTTCTCAAAGACATCCGCGACGAACCTTTTGTTGCCATCAAGCAGCGTCGAGATCATTCCCTCATCCCCCTGTTGCCCGGGCCCCTCTCGGGTTGGCGATCGAGGGACAGGCCGCAGTATAGCCGCAGGGGCTGGCGAGACAATTGCAATCGTTCACACTGCCAGCGTGGACTCCCGCCGTCCGACCCGCTACCATCCGGCGATGAGTGAATCGTCCAGAAGGGAACGGGCGATGGCGGAGCCGGCGCAGCCACATGACAAGCTTTTCAAGGGGCTTCTCGACCAGCCGGGAACCGCCGGGGCCTTGGTTCGCGAATGGCTTCCCGCCGCCGTCCTCGATCTTTTGACCGATGACCCGCTCGAACTGGAGTCCGGCGAATTCGTGGACGAGGCCCTGCGCGGCAGTCAGAGCGACCGTCTCTACCGGGCGTGGATGCGTTGTGGTGGCGAACTGCTGCTGTACGTTCTGATCGACCACAAGAGCACGCCGGATCCCGGCATCATCCTGCAACTCCTCGGGTATCTCCTGCGCATCTGGCTGAGCCGCACCGACGGTACGGCCGAGTCCCTGCGGTCCCTGCCGCCGATCATCCCGCTGGTCGTCTATCACGGCGCCCGCGAGTGGACGGTGTCCCAGTCCCTGCGCGACACCATCGCCGCCCCCGACATCATCAAGGACTATCTGCCGGACTTCCACTACATCCTGGCCGACCTCGGCCCGATTCCAGACCTGGAGCTTTCGGCCTATCCACCCTTGCGGGCCGGTCTTCTGATGCTCAAGTACTCACACCGGGATTGCGATACCGAGGCGCTGCTTGTGCAGGTCTTCGCCGATGCCAGGGATCTGCCGATGCTGTTCAGCATGCTGACCGTCTATGCCACCACGGTCTACCCGGACGCCAGCCCCGCCCTGCTCAGACGAGCAATCCACAGGGTAAAACCGGAATGGGAGGATGAAATGCTGTCGATCGCCGCAAAGGAGTGGATGGCCCAGGGCCGCGCCCAGGGTCGCGCCGAGGGCAAGGCTGAGGGCAAGGCTGAGGGCAAGGCTGAGGGCAAGGCCGAGGGCAAGGCTGAGGGCAAGGCTGAGATGTTTCTCCACCTGCTCCGCCTGAGTCATGGGCCTCTGTCGCCGGATATTGAAGACCGTGTTCGAGCCGCCCCCGCCGAACACCTGGACAGGTGGTGCGAGCGCTTCGTCACGGCCCGTACCCTGGCCGACGTGTTCGATACGACCACGACGCACTGAGCTTCTGAAGACGCACTGAACACCTGTAAACGACGTGATCTGACGCCTGCCGTCCGATCCCTCGTCGGTTCACGTCATCCCATGCCATCCCATGGTGCATTCGCCCCGTGGCCCCGTGCCCGCGGCGTCGCCGCCGCGTCCCTCGCCGGGCGGCGAAGGGAACCAAAAAAGAACATCAGGAAAACGGGACGCATACATGTCATCGTCAAATCGACGAGGACTCTGGGATTGCGCCTGACTGCCCACTGGCCGGGCGAGGTCTCCATATGACGATCGGCAGCACTTGCGCACCCGTGAATCCCCATGGTTATACTACCTGCACCCATTGACGCCCATAAAACACCATGCTATACCATACGAACCCACCAGAGGGGACTTTGCGTCATCCGTGTGTCCAGGGGGGTGGGTCAGGACACGGGGCCAGTGGGAAGCGAAAAGGGCATGGCGCTGTTTCTCGCCACGTTCGTCAACAAGGTTGACAAGAAGGGTCGGGTCTCCGTGCCCGCGACCTTCCGTGCGACCCTGGCGCCGCAGACCTTCGCCGGCGTAGTGGCCTTCCGCTCGTTCACCGCGCCGTGCGTCGAGGCCGGCGGCATCGACTGGATGGAGCGCCTGAGTGCCGGCACCGACGACCTCGCCGCCTTTTCGGCCGAGCAGGATGAGCTGACCTCGCTGATCTTCGCCGACAGCCGCCAGCTCCCCTTCGACCCCGAGGGCCGCATCATCCTGCCCGAGGACCTGATGGCCCACGCCGGCATCACCGAGGCCGCCGCCTTCGTCGGCAAGGGCAAGACCTTCCAGATCTGGGAGCCCGCCGCCGCCGCCGCCGTTCAGGAGGAGCTGCGCCAGCGGGCGATGAAGAACCGGCCGACCCTCGCCCTGCCCAAGGGAGGACCGGCCTGATGTCTTCCCCGACCGTCAGCCGCCCGCCCGTCGGCGGGCATATCCCAGTGCTGTTGCGCGAAGTGGTTGAAGCCTTGGCTCCACGGGACGGGGGCCTCTACGTCGATGGCACCTTCGGCGCCGGCGGCTATGCCGAGGCCATCCTGCGGGCGGCGGACTGCTCGGTGGTGGGCATCGACCGCGATCCCGACGCCGTGGCCCGGGGAACCGCCCTGGCCGGGCACTACCAGGGGCGTCTGGCGATGGTCCAGGGCTGCTACGGCGCCATGGTGGAGCTTCTGGCCCTGCGGGGCGTGACGGAGGTGGATGGCGTCGCCCTCGATCTCGGGGTGTCGTCGATGCAGATCGACGAGGCGGAGCGGGGCTTTTCGTTCCAGCTCGACGGCGCCCTCGACATGCGCATGGGACGGGATGGGCAGAGCGCCGCCGACGTGGTCAACACCCTGGCCGAGGCCGACCTGGCCCGCATCATCCGCGACCTCGGCGAGGAGCGGATGGCCCGTCGGGTCGCCCGCGCCATCGTCGCCGCCCGCACCGTGGCTCCCATCGTCCGCACCGGTCACCTCGCCAGGGTGATCCGCAGCGTGGTGCGAGCCTCCGCCGATGGCATCGACCCGGCGACCCGCACCTTCCAGGCCCTGCGCATCCATGTGAACGACGAACTGGGGGAGCTGGAGCGGGGCCTCGATGGGGCCGAGCGGCTCCTGAAACCCGGCGGCAGGCTTGCCGTCGTCGCCTTTCATTCGCTGGAGGACCGGGTGGTGAAGACGTTCCTCAAGGAACGCTCCGGCACCGCTCCCCGGGTCTCCCGCCACCTGCCGGAAGCGCCGCGCCCACAGAGCCCGAGCTTCCGCGCCCTCAGCCGCCGGGCCATCCGACCCGGCGCAGACGAGGCCGCGGCCAATCCGCGCGCCCGTTCGGCCCGGCTGCGCACGGCGGAGCGTACCTCCGCCCCCGCGTGGCCCAATAATTCGACAAGGAGAGGCTTGGCATGATCCGCATCATGGTCGTTCTCTGGACGGTGCTTGCCGCCGGTGTCGGCGTCAGCCTGTTCCTGCTCAAGCACGAGGTGCAGTCGCTCGAAGATGAACTGAACGCCGTCAACCGCGACATCCGGGCCGGGCACGAGACCATCCACGTGCTCAAGGCCGAGTGGAGCTTCCTCAACGATCCGGCGCGCCTGCGCCGCCTCGCCGAGACCCACCTGCAGATGACGTCGCTGCGGCCCGAACAGATCACCACCGTCGCCGTGCTGCCGGCGGCCCTGGCGGCGGCAGCGCAGGGGCTGCCGTTCGCTCCGGCCTCCGCCACGGTGTCAGGCCGTGGCGGGGCCAAGCCCGTCGTCACGGCGGTCGCCCACCAGACGACCACCACGGCAACTCCGGCCGCCAAGGCCGGCGCCAAGCCGGCGGCGCAGAAGGTCGCCGCTCCGCCGCCGCCTGCGACCAAGCCCGCCACCGGCACCAGGCCGGTCCAGGTAGCCCGCGCCGCGACGAGGGCCGTGCAATGATCGCCGCCCTGTTCCGCCGCCGCCGCCCCTCCCTGGTGCGCGGCGGGGAGACGTTCCAGCCCGAGATCCCCCCCGTGCGCCTCGATGGCAGCCGCGCGCGGGCGCTGGAAACCGGACGGGCGCGCCTGATCGTCACCGGTGGCTTCTTCCTGCTGGCGTTCGTGGTCATCGCCGGCCGGCTGGTGGAGATCTCGGCCCTCAAGGTGGACGACACCCCGCGCCATGCCCGCCAGGCCGGGATGGAGACCGTGAAGATGGAGCGCGGCGACATCGTGGACCGCAGCGGCATCGTGCTGGCGACCAGCCTGCCGACGGTGAACCTCTACGCCGACCCGCGGGAGATCAACGACGCGGCCGACGCGGCAAAGAAGCTGGCGGCCGTGCTGCCGGAGCTGAACCAGGCCGATCTCACCCACCGTCTCGACTCCGAACGCACCTTCGTCTACCTGAAGCGCAATCTGACGCCCAATCTGCAGTACGAGGTCAACCGTCTCGGCATCCCTGGCCTTTACTTCGAGCGGGGCGAGCGGCGGGTCTATCCCCATGGGACGATGGCCGCCCACGTCATCGGCATGACCGACGTCGACAACCACGGCGTCGCCGGCCTCGAGAAGTCCTTCGACGAGATGCTGCGGGCCAACCGCGAGCCGCTACGCCTGTCCATCGACATGCGCGTCCAGCACATCGTGCGCGAGGAGCTGGCCCGCTCGGTGGAGGAGTTTCACGCCCTGGGCGCCACCGGCATCGTCATGGATGCCCGCACCGGCGAGCTGGTGGCCATGGTTTCGCTGCCCGACTTCAACCCCAACAGCCCGGGCGCCGATCCCGACGGGATGTTCAACCGCTCGACCCTTGGCGTCTACGAGATGGGCTCGACGTTCAAGCTGTTCACCGCCGCCGCCGCCCTCGACCTTGGGGTGGCGCGGCTCGAGGACCGCTATGACGCCACCAACCCCATCCAGATCGCCAACTTCACCATCAAGGACTACCACGCCCAGAAGCGCTGGCTGACCGTGCCGGAGATCATGGTCCATTCGTCCAACATCGGCGCCGCCAAGATGGCGATGGACGTAGGCACCAAGTCGATGAAGGGGTTCCTCGGCAAGCTCGGCCTGCTGACTCCGCCCAACGTCGAGCTGTCCGAAGTCGGCGCTCCGCTGGTGCCCACCCCCTGGCGCGAGATCAGCACGATGACCATTTCCTACGGGCATGGGCTGGCCGTGACCCCGCTGCAGATGGCGACCGCGGTCAGCGCCCTGGTCAACGGCGGTACCCTCCATCCGGCAACCCTGGTCAGGCGTGACGCGGGCTCGCCCGTCCCCGGCGAAAAGGTTCTGTCGCCGGAGACCTCCCGCAAGATGCGCCACCTGATGCGGCTGGTGGTCGAGGAGGGGACCGGCTCGAAGGCCGAGGTGCCCGGCTATTTCGTCGGAGGCAAGACCGGAACCGCCGAGAAGAACATGAACGGCCGCTATGCCCGCAAGGCCCTGCTGTCGTCCTTCATCGCCGCCTTCCCCATGACCGACCCGCGCTACGTGGTGATGGTCATCATCGACGAGCCGGAGGGCAACAAGAGCACCTTCGGCTACGCCACCGGCGGGTGGACCGCGGCTCCGGCCGTGGGACGGGTGGTGGAGCGGGTGGCGCCGCTGGTGGGGATCGCCCCGGTCCATACCCGCTGGCCCGGAGCCAACGGGCAGGGAGGAGGGGGCCAGGGAGGGGGAGGGCAGGGAAACATCGTCCAGGCGGTGGCCCGCGGCGGTGCGGTCGCCACCCCCCGGACCGTACAGACGATGCCGCACGGCGGAGAGGATGGTGAGTCGGAGTGACCCCTTTCGTGGAGCAGAGAGCACCTTGACCACGCTCGACTACACCGGATTGACCGCCGACTCCCGCAGAGTGGAGCCTGGATTTCTGTTCGCGGCGCTGCCGGGAGCGGCGGTGGACGGCCGTGCCTTCATCAACGATGCGGTGAAGCGGGGAGCGGTCGCGGTGTTGGCCGAGACCGGCACGGTTCTCGACCCGCCGGTCGCCCCCGCCCGTGCCGTGACCCTGATCGAGGACGACAATCCGCGCCGGCGCTTCGCCCAGATGGCGGCGCGCTTCCATGGGCCACAGCCGGCCACCGTAACCGCCGTCACCGGCACCAACGGCAAGACCTCCGTCTGCGCCTTCACCCGCCAGATCTGGGCGAGCCTCGGCCATCGCGCCGCCAGCATGGGCACCCTGGGAGTGATCGCTCCCGATTACGAGATCCCGGGCGGCCTGACGACGCCCGATCCGGTAGTCCTCCATCGCACCATGGCCGACCTGGCGCGGCGTGGCGTGGACCACCTGGCCATGGAGGCCTCGAGCCACGGCCTGCACCAGTACCGTCTGGACGGGGTACGGCTGGCCGCCGCCGCCTTCACCAACCTGACCCGCGATCATCTCGACTATCACGGCACCCTCGAGGCCTATCTGGCCGCCAAGCTGCGGCTGTTCACCGAGCTGCTGCCGGCCGGCTGCACCGCCGTGATCAACATGGACGATCCGGCCGCCGCCACCATGGTCAAGGCCTGCACGGACGCCGGCGTGCGGGTGATGGGCTATGGAATCGCCGCGACGGAGATTCGTCTCGTGGATGTCGCCCTGTCGCCGACCGGCCAGGACCTGACACTTGAGGTTCTCGGCCGGGACTGCTGGGTCCGCCTGCCGCTCGCCGGGCGGTTCCAGGCGATGAATGCCCTGTGCGCCCTCGGCCTGGTGCTGGCCTCCGGTGGCCACCGCCACAGCGCCGTCGCCGCCCTGCGGACCCTGGAAGGCGTGCCGGGCCGCCTGCAGCGGGTGGCGGAGCGGGCCAACGGCGCCGCCGTCTATGTGGACTATGCCCACACCCCCGACGCCCTGGAGACCGTGCTGACCGCCCTGCGGCCGCACGCGGCCCGTCGGCTGTCCCTGGTGTTCGGCTGCGGCGGCGACCGCGACCGCGGCAAGCGGCCGCAGATGGGAGCCATCGCCGCCCGGCTCGCCGACCGCACCATCGTCACCGACGACAACCCCCGCAGCGAGGCTCCCGCCGCCATCCGCGCCGAGATCCTGGCCGCCTGCCCCGGCGTGCGGGAGATCGGCAACCGCGAGAAGGCGATCTTCACCGCCGTCGGCCAGTTGAAGGCCGGTGACCTGCTGGTGGTGGCCGGCAAGGGCCACGAGCGGGGCCAGATCATCGGCGCGACCGTGCTGCCCTTCGACGACGCCGAGGTGGCCCGCCGCGCCGTTTCCGCCCATGATGGAGCCCCCCTGCCATGACCGCCCTGTGGACCGCAGCGGACGCCGCCGCCGCTACCGGCGGACGGAACGCCTCTCCCTGGGAGGCCATGGGCGTCTCCATCGACAGCCGCACCGTGGCCGCCGGGGATCTGTTCATCGCCCTCGTCGGGCCCAGCTTCGACGGCCACGACTTCGTCGCCGCGGCGCTGGAGCGGGGAGCCGCCGCCGCCATGGTGGCTCGCGTACCGCAGGGCATGGACGCCGCCCGGCTGCTGGTGGTGGAGGATACCTTCGAGGGGCTGCGGGCCCTGGCCCGCCGGGCGCGGGAACGCAGCAATGCCCGCGTCATCGCCGTCACCGGTAGCGTCGGCAAGACCGGCACCAAGGAGATGCTGAAGCTCTGCCTCGGCCAGCAGGCCGCGACCCACGCCAGCGAGGGCAACCTCAACAACCACTGGGGGCTGCCGCTCAGCCTCGCGCGCATGCCGGCCGACACGGTGTTCGCGGTGCTGGAGATGGGCATGAACCATGCGGGGGAGATCGCTCCCCTGTCGGAGCTGGCCCGCCCGCACGTGGCCATCATCACCACCGTCGAGGCGGTGCACATGGAGTTCTTCGCCTCCACCGCCGCCATCGCCGACGCCAAGGCCGAGATCTTCGCCGGCATGGACGAGCGCGGCGTCGCCGTGCTGAACCGGGACAACCCCCACTTCGACCGCATGGCCCGCGCCGCCCTGGCCCGTGGCATCACCAACATCATGGGCTTCGGCGCCCACCCCGACTCCGAGATCCGCCTGACCGATACGGCGATCAGCGACGGCGGCACCGACGTCCAGGCCTGGATCGACGAGCAGCCGGTGCGCTATCGGGTGGGGGTCGCCGGTCGTCCCTGGGCGGTGAACAGCCTGGCGGTGCTGGCCGCCGTCGCCGCCGCCGGAGGAAAGATTCGCACCGCCGCCGAGGCCCTGGTGGACATGACGGCGCCAAAGGGGCGCGGCGCCCGCCACCTCGTTCCCGTCGCCGGCGGCAGCGTCGAGGTGATCGACGAAAGCTACAACGCGAGCCCGGTGTCCACCGCCGCCGCCCTCGCCACCCTGGGGGCGACGCCGACCGGACCGGGCGGCCGGCGGCTGGCGGCCCTCGGCGACATGCTGGAGCTTGGGGAGCGGAGCGGCGACCTGCACGCCGACCTTGCCGCGCCGGCCCAGGCCAACGGGATCGACCTGGTCTTCACCGCCGGTCCGCAGATGCGGCGCCTGCGCGACGCCCTGCCCGAGACTCACCGCGGCGCCCACGCCGACGATGCCGGGAGTCTGGCGCCGATGGTGGTGGCGGCGGTGCGGCCGGGCGACGTGGTGATGGTCAAGGGCTCGGCCGGCAGCCGGACCGGCGTCATCGTCCGTGCCCTGCTGGATTCTGGACGACGGAGCGGCGATCCGGCCGCCGTCGATGGTCATTGAAGCGGAGACGCCCAGCGCATGCTTTACAACCTGCTCTTTCCGCTTTCGGACCAGATCAACGTCTTCAACCTGTTCCGCTATCTGACCTTCCGGACGGGTGGGGCGGTGATTACCGCGCTGATCGTCGCCTTCGTGTTCGGCCCGGCCATCATCCGCTGGCTCCGCCGCAAGCAGAAGGAGGGCCAGCCCATCCGCGCCGACGGGCCGGAGCGCCACCTGATCGAGAAGAAGGGCACGCCCACCATGGGTGGGATCCTGATTCTGCTGGGGGCCGGCATCGGCACCCTTTTGTGGGCCGACCTCAGCAACGCCTTCGTGTGGGTTACCCTGGTGGTGACGCTGGGCTATGGGGCCATCGGCTTCGTCGACGACTACCTGAAGGTCACCAGACGATCGAGCGGCGGCCTTCCCGGCCGGGCCAAGCTGGTGGGCCAGTTCGCCATCGCCGCCATCGCCGCCGTGGTCATCGTCAACCTGAGCGTCACCGGCAAGGACGTGGTCGCGACGGGCGTCGCCCTGCCGTTCTTCAAGCACGCGGTGCTGGATTTCGGCTGGTTCTACGTCGGGTTTGCCGCATTCGTCGTCGTGGGCTCATCGAACGCCGTCAACCTGACCGACGGCCTGGACGGCCTCGCCATCGTTCCGGTGATGATCGCCGCCGGCGTGTTCCTGCTGATCGCCTATCTCTCCGGCCATGCCGTGTTCGCCGGCTACCTTCAGATCAACCATATCCCCGGCAGTGGCGAGCTGGCCGTGTTCTGCGGCGCCCTGATCGGGGCGGGTCTTGGTTTTCTATGGTTCAACGCGCCGCCGGCCATGGTGTTCATGGGCGACACCGGCTCGCTGGCCATGGGAGGCGCCCTCGGCGTCGTCAGCGTCATCACCAAGCACGAGCTGGTCCTCGCGGTGGTGGGGGGCGTGTTCGTGCTGGAGGCGGTGTCGGTGATCGTCCAGGTCGCCTCGTTCAAGCTGACCGGCAAGCGGGTGTTCCGCATGGCGCCTTTGCACCATCACTTCGAAAAGAAGGGGTGGAAGGAGCCCACCATCGTCATCCGCTTCTGGATCATCGCCACCATCCTGGCCATCGTCGGCCTTGCCACCCTGAAGCTGAGGTGATGCGGTGATCGACGTTTCCGAATTCTCCGGTCGGACGGTTGCGGTGATGGGGCTCGGCAAGACGGGCCTGGCCACCGCACGCGCCCTGGCGCGGAGCGGAGCCGTCGCCTGGGTGTGGGACGACACGCCCGCCCGCCGGGCCGGTGTCGAGGCCGAGGGGATCCGCGTCGTCGATCTTTCCGCCTGCGACTGGAGCGGGAGCGGGGTGGCGGCCCTGGTGTGGAGTCCCGGCATCGCCCACATCCATCCGAAGCCCCACCCGATCGCCACCGCCGCCCGCGCCGCCGGCATCGCGCCGGTCTGCGACGTCGAGCTGTTGATCCGCGCCCGGCCCGAGGCCGGCTTCGTCGGCATCACCGGCACCAACGGCAAGTCCACCACCACCGCCCTGATCGCCCACATCCTGGAACGCTGCGGCCGGCGGGTGGCCGTCGGCGGCAATCTCGGGACGCCGGTGCTGGAGTTCCCGCCCCTTGGTGCCGATGGCACCTATGTCGTCGAGCTGTCGTCGTATCAGCTTGAACTGACGCCGTCGCTGGCGGCCAGGGTCGCGGTGCTGCTCAACATCACCCCGGATCACCTCGGCCGCCACGGCGGCATGGACGGCTACGTCGCCGCCAAGCGCCGCATCTTCGCCAGTCAGCCAAAAGGCGCCACCGCCGTCATCGGTGTCGACGACGACCTGTGCCGGACCATCCATCGCGACCTGGTCGCCGCCGGAGACGATGGAGACGGCCGGACCGTGGTGGCCATCTCGGCGGCCGCACCGGTGGCCGGCGGGGTGTGGGCCGACCGCGGAGTCCTGGTGGACGACCTATCGCGGCGGAGCCGCAACCAAAAAGATTCGTATTACCGCCCTCAGGACTCTTCGCGAGCCGCGGAGAGTCCTGAGGGCGGTAATACGGGGGGACGCGCCGAGACCATCCTCGACCTCGCCACGGCCAGGGCGCTGCCGGGCCGTCACAACTGGCAGAACGCCGCCGCGGCCTATGCGGCGACGCGGGCGCTCGGGCTGCCGCCCGCCGCCATCGCCACGGCCATCCAGAGCTTCCCCGGCCTGCCGCACCGCCAGGAGCTGGTGGCCGAGGTGGCGGGCGTGCGCTATGTCAACGACAGCAAGGCCACCAACGCCGACGCCGCCGAGAAGGCCATGTCGTGCTACGACGCCATCTACTGGATCGCCGGCGGCCAGGCCAAGGAGGGCGGCATCGTGCCGCTGGCGCCGCTGTTCCCGCGGGTTCGCCACGCCTTCCTCATCGGCGAGGCGGCCCCCGCCTTCGGCCAGACCCTGGAGGGCCGGGTCCCCGTCACCCAGTGCGGCACCCTGGCCGTGGCCGTGGAGAAGGCGGCGGCCCTCGCCACCCGTGAGGGAATTGCTGGAGCGGTGGTGCTGCTGTCGCCCGCCTGCGCCTCGTGGGACCAGTTCTCGAGCTTCGAGGAGCGCGGCGCCCGATTCCGCGACATGGTGACCTCACTTACCTCCGGACGGGAGGCCAGGCCATGAGTTCCCCCTCGTTCACCCGCACCGATACCAGCACCCTCGGCCAGTGGTGGTGGACCGTGGACCGGCTGACCCTCGGCGCCCTGGTGCTGCTGATCGCCATCGGCACCCTGCTGACCCTGTCGGCGAGCCCGCCCGTCGCCGAGCGCATCGGCGCCCCGAGCTTCCACTTCGTCTATCGGCAGTTCGCCTTCGTGCCGCCGTCGCTGCTGATCATCATCGGCGTGTCGCTGCAGACCCCCCGCACCGTGCGGCGGATCGCCAGCATCACCTTTCTCTGCACCATCGTGCTGATGGCCATGACCCTGGTGGTGGGCGCCGAGGTCAAGGGAGCGACGCGCTGGATCAACCTGCCCGGCATCTCGTTGCAGCCGTCGGAGTTCGTCAAGCCCACCTTCGCCGTCGTCGCCGCCTGGATGTTCGCCGAGGGTCGCACCAGCGAGGGCTTTCCCGGCTCGCTGATCGCCATGGGCCTGTTCGCCCTGGTGCTGGGACTGCTGCTGCTGCAGCCCGACGTCGGCATGTCGCTGGTGGTGTCGGCGGTGTGGTGCTCCCAGTTCTTCCTGGCCGGGCTCAACCTGATCTGGGTGCTGCTGCTGGTGATCGGGGGAATCGGCTCCATGGTCGGGGCGTACTTCATCTTCCCCCACGTGGCGAGCCGGGTCGACCGCTTCCTCGATCCCTCGACCGGTGACACCTACCAGATCGCCAAGGCCATGCAGGCGTTCCGCCACGGCGGCCTGTTCGGCACCGGCCCCGGCGAGGGTCGGGTCAAGGAGGTGCTGCCCGACGCCCACACCGACTTCATCTTCGCCGTCGCCGGCGAGGAGTTCGGGGTGATCATGTGCCTGTTCATCGTCGGCCTGTTCGCCTTCGTGGTGCTGCGGGGCTTCGCGCGGGCGCTGCAGGACGAGAACCTGTTCGTGGTGCTGGCCGTGGGCGGCCTATTGGTGCAGTTCGGCCTGCAGGCGATGATCAACATGGCCTCGTCGCTGCGCCTGATGCCCACCAAGGGCATGACCCTGCCGTTCATCTCCTACGGCGGCTCGTCGATGCTGGCGCTGGCCCTCGGCATGGGCATGCTGCTGGCCCTGACCCGCCGCCGCGCCGGAACGGGAGGCGACCTATGACCGCCGACCGCACCCTGATCCTGCTGGCCGCTGGCGGCACCGGCGGCCACATGTTCCCGGCCGAGGCCCTGGCCGGGGAGCTGCTGCGGCGTGGGTTCACCCCCGCCCTGGTCACCGACCGGCGCGGCCAGGCCTATGGCGGCACCCTCGGAGCCATACCGGTCCACCGCATCCACGCGGGTGCCATCGCCGGCCGCAACGTCTTCGGGCTGGCGCGCGGGATCGCGACCCTCGCCCTCGGCACCGCCGAGGCCTTCCTGCTGATGCGTCGGCTGCGGCCGGCGGTGGTGGTGGGCTTTGGCGGCTATGCCTCGGTGCCGGCGGTCGCGGCGGCCATCGCCACCGGCATCCCGACGGCTATCCACGAGCAGAACGCCGTGCTGGGCCGCGCCAATCGCCTGCTGGCGCGGCGGGTGAGCCAGGTGGCCACCTCCTTCGCCGCCGTCTCCGCCCTGCCGCCCGACGCGCGGGTGGTCAACACCGGCATGCCGGTGCGGCCGGCGATTCCGGTCCTGCGGACCATTCCCTATCCCAGTCTCGCCGCCGATGATCCGGCCTCCGCCCCGTTCCGCATCCTGGTGCTGGGCGGCAGCCAGGGCGCCCGCATCCTGAGCGAGGTGATCCCGGCCGCCCTCGCCCTGCTGCCCGAGCCCCTGCGCCGGCGCATCGACATCGCCCAGCAGTGCCGGCCCGAGGACATCGAGGCGGTGCGGCGGGCCTATCGGGCCTCCGGCATCCGGGCCGACCTGGCGAGCTTCTTCACCGACGTGCCGGACCGGCTGGCCGCCGCCCACCTGGTGATCGCCCGGGCCGGGGCCTCGACCGTCGCCGAGCTGACCACGGCCGGTCGCCCGGCCATCCTGGTGCCCTATCCCCACGCGGTGGACGATCACCAGACCGCCAACGCCCACGCCGTCGCCGAGACCGGCGGCGCCTGGCCCATGCCCCAGGACGTGTTCACCCCGCCGGCCCTGGCGGCGCGGCTGCAGTCCCTGATTGAGATGCCGGTGATGCTGGAAAAGGCCGCGGCCTGCGCCCGGGCCACCGGTCACCCGGACGCCGCGTCCCGGCTCGCCGACGTGGTGGAAGCCCTCGCCACGTCGTCCCGCCACACCACCACCACCACCACCACTACCACCACCACCGGCAGGAAGGTCGCCTGATGCGCACATTGCCCCTCGACATCGGCACGCTGCACTTCGTCGGCATCGGCGGCATCGGCATGAGCGGGATCGCCGAGATCCTGCACAACCTGGGCTATGCGGTGCAGGGCAGCGATGTCGCCGACAGTGCCAACGTCAAGCGGCTGCGCGGCCTCGGCATCCACGTCGCCATCGGCCACCGGGCGGAGAACCTGGAGACGGCCCGGGTGATCGTCGTCTCCTCGGCCATCAAGGCCGACAATCCCGAGATGGTCGCGGCCCGCACGCAACGGCTGCCGGTGGTCCGCCGGGCCGAGATGCTGGCCGAGCTGATGCGGCTCAAGTGGTCGATCGCCGTCGCCGGGACCCACGGCAAGACCACCACCACCTCGATGGTCTCGGCCCTTCTCGACGCCGCCGGCCTGGATCCGACGGTGGTCAACGGCGGCATCATCAACGCCTATGGCACCAATGCCCGCCTCGGGGCCGGCGACTGGATCGCCGTCGAGGCCGACGAGTCGGACGGCACCTTCACCAAGCTGCCCGCCACCATCGCCGTGGTGACCAACATCGACCCCGAGCACCTGGACCACTACGGCACCTTCGATCGCCTGCGCGAGGCGTTCCGCACCTTCGTCGAGAGCATCCCCTTCTATGGCTTCGCCACCCTGTGCATCGACCATCCGGAGGTCCAGGCGCTGATTCCCCGCCTGTCCGACCGGCGGATCGTCACCTATGGCCTGAGCCCGCAGGCCGACGTGCGTGGGACCAATGTCACCCTGGGCGCCGAGGGCGCCACCTTCGACGCCGTGATCACCGATCGCGCCAGCGGCGAGAGCAGAACCATCGCCGGCCTGCGGCTGCCCATGTTCGGCCGCCACAACGTCCAGAATGCCCTGGCCGCCATCGCCGTCGCGACGCAGATGGGCATCGGCGACGCGGTGATCGCCCGCGCCCTGGCCGGCTTCAGCGGCGTCAAGCGGCGGTTCACCCGGACAGGCGTGGTGGATGGTGTCGTCGTCATCGACGACTACGGCCACCATCCGGTGGAGATCGCGGCGGTGCTGAAGGCGGCCCGCAGTGCCTGCTCCGGCAACGTGGTGGCGGTGGTGCAGCCCCACCGCTTCAGCCGGCTGCACAGCCTGTTCGAGGAGTTCTGCACCTGCTTCAACGATGCCGACTCGGTAATCGTCGCCGACGTCTACGCCGCCGGAGAGTCCCCGCTGGAGGGCGTCAACCGTGACGCCCTGGTGGAGGGATTGCGCTCCCACGGCCACCGCCACGCGGTGCCGCTGGACGGCGAGGCGGCCCTGCCCGCCCTGGTGCGCGGCATGACCAGGCCGGGCGACTTCGTGGTCTGCCTCGGGGCCGGCAGCATCACCACCTGGGCCAACGCCCTGCCGGCGGCGCTCGAGCGCCTGGCCTATCGCAGCAAAGAAACCGGCCGCAGCGAGGAGACCGGCGCATGATGGCCGCGACCCGTTCCACCTCCGGACACCTCATCGACCGGCTCCCCCGGGTGCGGGGACGCCTGACGGCCGACGCGCCGCTCGCCGGCATCACCTGGTTCGGCGTCGGTGGCCCGGCCGAGGTCATGTTCCGCCCCGAGGACGCCGAAGACCTGGCCACCCTGCTGGTCGGTCTGCCGCCGGGAGTGCCGGTGACGGTGATCGGCGTCGCCTCCAACCTGCTGGTGCGCGACGGTGGCGTGCCGGGCGTGGTGGTGCGGCTCGGACGCGGGTTCACCAGCCTGGCTCTCGATGGGAACAAGCTGCGCTGCGGCGCCGCCGTGCTGGACGGCAACGCCGCCCTGGTGGCCCGCGATGCCGGTCTCGGCGGCCTCGAGTTCCTCTCCGGCATCCCCGGCACCATGGGCGGAGCCCTGCGCATGAACGCCGGCGCCTATGGCCGCGAGATCCGCGACGTGCTGGTCTCGGCCCAGGTGCTGGACCCGTCGGGCGGACGCCATGTGCTGGGGCCGGCGGAAATGGGCTTCGGCTATCGTCACTGCGGCGTGCCGGAGAACTGGATCTTCACCGGAGCCGTGCTGCTCGGCACGCCCGAGGATCGCGCCGTCATCGATCAGCGCCTCGCCGCCATCCGCGCCGCCCGTGAGGAGACCCAGCCCCTGCGCACCCGCACCGGCGGCTCCACCTTCGCCAACCCCGAGGGCGTCCGGGCCTGGGAGCTGATCGACCGCGCCGGCTGCCGGGGTCTTTGCCGTGGTGGCGCCATGGTGTCGGAGAAGCACTGCAACTTCCTGATCAACACCGGCGACGCCACCGCCGCCGACATCGAGGATCTGGGCGAGGAGGTGCGTCGGCGGGTCATGGAGACCAGCGGCATCGACCTGCGCTGGGAGATTCGCCGCATCGGCCGGCGGCCGGAGGAGATCGGGCAATGACCAGGCACGTCGCCGTACTGATGGGCGGATGGTCGGCCGAGCGCGAGGTGTCGCTGGTGAGCGGCGCCGCGGTCACCCGGGCGCTGCGGGATGGCGGCTTCGAGGTCTCGGCCATCGACGTGCAGCGGGACGTGGGCTCGCTGCTGACCCGGCTGTATCCGCGGCCCGACGTGGTGTTCAACGCCCTGCACGGACGCTTCGGCGAGGATGGCTGCATCCAGGGACTCCTGAACATCCTCGGCATTCCCTACACCCACTCCGGCCTGCTGGCCTCGGCCCTGGCCATGGACAAGCCGGCGGCCAAGCGCATGTTCGCCGCCGCCGGCATCCATGTGGCCGAGGACCGGGTGGTGACCCGGGCCGAGCTGATGGCGGGCGATCCCCTGCCGCGTCCCTATGTGGTCAAGCCGGTCAACGAGGGCTCCAGCGTCGGCGTGTGCATCGTCCGCGAGAGCGATGCCGCCGCCCCCTTCGCCGACGGCCACTGGTCCTATGACGAGCGGGTGATGGTGGAGCGCTATATCCCCGGTCGCGAGTTCACCGTCGCGGTGATGGGGGACCGGCCGCTCGCCGTCACCGAGATTCTGACCGATCACGTCTTCTACGACTACGAGGCCAAGTACGCGGCGGGCGGCTCTCGCCACCTGCTGCCGGCGCCGGTGGAGGCCGACGTCGCCGCCGAGGCGCAGCGGGTGGCGCTCCTGGCCCACCGCACCCTGGGCTGCCGGGGCGTGTCGCGCACCGATCTGCGCTTCGACGGCGAGCGTCTCTACGCCCTGGAACTCAACACCCAGCCCGGCATGACGCCGACGTCGCTGGTGCCGGAGCAGGCCGCCCACGTCGGGCTCGGCTTTGCCGATCTCGTGCGCTGGATGGTGGAGAACGCCGCATGCGACGCGTGAAGGACAGCGCCGCTCCAGTGCCGGTTTCGGTTCCGGCCCCGTCGTCCCGCACCCGGGCCAAGCCGGCGACGGCGCCCCGCGCCCGTGTCGCGCCACTGTGGCGGCGGCGGGCGCTGCGCCTCTCCGTGGCCGTGGTGTTGCTGGGCGCTCTCTCCGGCGGGGGAGTGTGGGTCTGGCGCAACGGCGCCGCCGAGCCGGTGGGCGCCATGGTCCGCGCCGAGACGACCAGGCTGGCGGTGGATGCGGGGTTCCGGCTCGACGACATCCGCGTTCTCGGCCGGGTTCACACCCGGCCCGAGCACATCCTGGCCGCCCTCGGGATCCGCCGCGGCGAGAGCCTCCTCGACTTCGACATCGAGCGGGCCAAGACCCGGATCGAGGCCCTGCCGTGGGTGCGAGACGCCGTGGTGGAACGGCGCCTGCCCGACATGCTCCGCCTCACCATCACCGAGCGCCAGGCCGTGGCGCTGTGGCAGCACGATGGGCGCTTCGTCCTGCTGGATCCCGACGGCCACCAGATCGCCGACGACATCGACGCCTTCCGCCACCTGCCGCTGCTGGTGGGCGACCGGGTGCCGCAGCAGGCGATGCAGTTCTTCGCCCTCCTGGGCTCCCAGCCGGCGCTGGCGGCCAGGGTCAAGGCGGCGGTGCTGGTGTCGGGGCGGCGGTGGAACCTGAAGCTCGACAACGTGGATCACGGCATCGACGTGCGCCTGCCCGAGGAGAACGCCGCCGAGGCGCTGAAGCGCCTCGCCGACTTCGACCGCGAGCACGGGCTGCTCAAACGCAAACTGGTCATGGTGGACATGCGGGTTCCGGATCGTCTGGTGGTCCGCATGGAGGGAGCCGACGAGAAGGACCAGGTTCTGCCGGCACTGGGTGCCGGGCCGGGCCGGGATGCCTGAGGGAATGCCCGAGGGACGGATAGGGGGAATAGCGTAGTGCCGCCGAAAGCAAAGTCGCGTACCGGACTGATCGCCGCCCTCGATGTCGGCACCACCAAGGTATGCTGCTTCATCGCCCGGGCCGAAGAGAACCGCAGCCTCAAGGTTGTCGGCATCGGGCATCATCGCTCGACGGGTCTGCGCGGCGGGGCGGTCATCGACATGGACGCCGCCGAGTCCTCCATCCGCGCCGCCGTCGAGGCCGCGGAGCAGATGGCCGGCGAGCGCATCAATCAGGTGGTGGTCAACGTATCGGGCGGCAAGCCCCGCTCCAGCAGCGTCGAGGTCGAGGTCTCGGTGGACGGCCACCAGATCGACGACAACGACGTCCGCCGCATCATCGACTACGCCCGCCGCCAGGAACTCAACGGCGAGCGGGAGCTGATCCACTGCATCCCGGTGGGCTACGCCATCGATGGCTCCAACGGCATCCGCGATCCCCGCGGCATGTTCGGCGGGCGGCTCGGGGTCGCCATCCACCTGGTGGCGGCCCAGTCCGGCGGCGTGCGCAACCTGCGTCTGGTGGTGGAGCGCTGTCACCTGGACGTGGAGGCCATGGTGGTGTCGCCCTATGCCTCGGGCCTGGCGTGCCTGGTGGAGGACGAGAAGGAACTCGGGGTCACCTGCATCGACATGGGCGGCGGCACCACCACCGTCGCCGTGTTCGAGGGCGGAGAGGTGGTGCACGTCTCGTGCCTGCCCATCGGTGGCCAGCACGTCACCGGCGACATCGCCAAGGGCCTGTCCACGCCGGTGGTCAACGCCGAGCGGCTGAAGACCCTGTACGGCAGCGCCATCCCCTCGCCGTCGGACGCCCGCGAACTGCTGAAGGTGCCGATGGTGGGCGAGGACGACGAGGCCGCCGCCACCCAGGTGCCGCGCTCCATGCTGGTGCAGATCATCCAGCCCCGGATCGAGGAGACCTTCGAACTGGTGCGCAGCCACCTGGAGGCCAACGGCCTGGCCCGCAGCGCCGGCCGGCTGGTGGTGCTGACCGGCGGGGCGGCGCAACTCCAGAGCGTGCGTGAAGCGGCGTCCCTCATCCTCGACAAGCAGGTCCGGCTCGGCCGGCCGCAGGGGCTCAAGGGACTGGCGGAGGCCACCGGCGGCCCGGCCTTCGCCACCTGCGCCGGCCTCCTGCGCTATGCCGCCGACATCCACGTGGAGGCCGCCGCCAAGCCGGTGCCGCCCAAGGTCACGAGCCGATTCGGCCGGTTCGGAGAATGGCTGAAACATAACTTCTAGACAATTCGCCGTGAGGACGGGGGTTAAAGAGATGAACGACACGATTAACAATTCGAACAGAGGCTATTGGCCCTCGGGGGACAATCAGCAAAGTGCGGAGGGACGTATGGGCATCAACTTGAGTGCACCGCGGGGGTCTGCGGATCTGCAACTGAAGCCGCGCATCACCGTCATCGGTGTCGGCGGCGCCGGCGGCAATGCCGTCAACAACATGATCTCGAAGAACCTGGAAGGGGTTGACTTCGTGGTCGCCAATACCGACGCCCAGGCCATGAGCCAGGCTCGTACCGAGCGGCGCATCCAGCTTGGCGTTCACACCACCGAGGGGTTGGGCGCCGGCGCCCGTCCCGAGGTCGGGCGCCAGTCGGCCGAGGAGGCGCTGGAGCAGCTCCAGAGCGAACTCGCCGGCAGCCACATGGCCTTCATCACCGCCGGCATGGGCGGCGGCACCGGCACCGGTGCCGCCCCCGTGATCGCCCGCGCGGCGCGCGAGATGGGTATTCTGACCGTCGGCGTGGTGACCAAGCCCTTCCACTTCGAGGGCATCCACCGCATGCGCATCGCCGAGGCCGGCATGGAGGAGCTGACCCGCTACGTGGACACGCTCATCATCATCCCGAACCAGAACCTGTTCCGGGTGGCCAACGAGCGCACCACCTTCGCCCAGGCCTTCAACATGGCCGACGACGTGCTTTATGCCGGCGTGCGCGGGGTGACGGATCTGATGCTGATGCCGGGCCTCATCAACCTGGACTTCGCCGACATCCGCACCGTCATGAGCGAGATGGGCAAGGCGATGATGGGCACCGGCGAGGCCGAGGGCGAGAAGCGGGCCCTGGACGCCGCCGAGGCGGCAATTTCCAACCCGCTGCTGGACGACACCTCGATGAAGGGCGCCCGCGGGGTGCTGATCAACATCACCGGCGGCCCCGACATGACCCTCTATGAGGTGGACGAGGCGGCGAACCGCATCCGTGACGAGGTCGATCCCGACGCCAACATCATCTTCGGCTCCACCTTCGACGAGCGGCTCGAAGGAAAGGTGCGGGTCTCGGTGGTCGCGACCGGCATCGAGTCCGAGGCCGGCGTGCAGCCGCGGCCCAACGTCTACGACATGCAGTCGCGTCGCGAGCAGCAGCAGCCGTCGGCCCCGCCGCCGCGCCGCGAGCCGGCTCCCGCCGCCCGCGAGCCGGCCGAGCCGCCCCGCGCCTCGGCGTTCCAGTCCGAGGGGCCGAAGCCCATGGTGGCCGAAGTTTCCCCGTCGCTCGGTTCCGGAGGCATGGAGGGCGATATCGCCTCGCTGATGGAGTCGGCCTCAGCACCCCTGCCCGAAGCCCCGGTGGCTCCCCGGCCGACGGTTAAGGCCGACGCCTTCATCCCGGCGGCGCCGATGGAGGCCCGGGACCTCAACCCGCGCCCGCGTCCGGCGTCGCAATCGGCGTCACAGTCGGCGCCGCGTCCGGCTCCGGCCGTGGCACCGGTGGGCGGCTCCCAGGGCGCACCGCGTCCGGCCCAGCCGTCCCCCGTCCCCACCAGCGGCACTCCCGCCTCCGAACAGCGCCGGCCGCAGACGCTGCTGGAAAAGGTGGCCGGCATCGGCCGGATCCGTGCCGCCGCCCGGCCCGAAACCCGGGAGGCGCCGCGCCCCGAGGGCCGCGATCCGTCGACCCGCATGTCCTCATCCGGCGATCAGTCCAGTCTCAAGGCTGAGCCCGAGGACCGCCTGGTCAACAGCGGACACGGCGAGGACGACCTGGACATCCCGGCCTTCCTGCGGCGGCAGGCCAACTGAGAGGCGGAAAATGGTTCGGCGCCATGATCAACGAAAGCCCTCTCCCCCCCCTTCAGGGGGGAGAGGGTTGGGTGAGGGGGGGCCGAAGCTCCCGATATGGTGCCGCCTGCCCCACCCCCTCACCCCGGCCCTCTCCCCCTCGAGGGGGAGAGGGAGATCCGATTCCGGAGTCATTTTGAGGCTCTGAGAGTGACGACTCGGCCGGGGCGGCGGCATCCGCCGCCCCGGCCCTTCGCCACCGCAGCATTTTCCCGATACTGACCGCAATTGCGTCAATATATGGAATCGTTGGGTCATTTGAAGTAGTCCGAAATATTCGTTGAACATCGGCTGAATGCGCGTGAACGCCTCCGTCGTTCGGCGCCATCGTCCGCACCGCGGAACCGCGGGGCTGCCCGAAGGGATGCCGCGCGAACATGCCGTTTACGGTTACCCTCATTTTGCCGAGTGCGGACGTAACAATCTGTAACAATGTTTGATTTGAGCTGGTGACCGGTAATTGCTAAACATCTACTCGCGCTTGAAGTGAGTGATTTTTCCTGGGGACATCACATGTACCTTGGCAAGCAGGGCAAGGCGGCGACGGCTCGCAGGCATGGAGCGGGTGGCGACGCTGCGGTGCGGCAGCGGACGCTGCGGACGGCGATCGGCTGTAGCGGTATCGGGCTGCACTCGGGCAATCGCATCACGATGACCCTCCTCCCGGCCGAGCCCGGCACCGGCATCGTGTTCCGGCGGGTGGACATCGCCGGCGGCGGCGCGACCATCCCCGCCCTGTGGTCCCGGGTCAAGGATACCCGCATGTGCACCGTGGTCGGCAGCGACACCGGCGTGGTCGTCGGAACAGTCGAGCACCTGATGGCCGCCTTCGCCGGCAAGGGCGTGGACAACGTCATCGTCGAGATCAACGGCCCCGAACTGCCGGTCATGGATGGCAGCGCGGCGCCGTTCGTGTTCCTGATGGAATGCGCCGGCATCATCGACCAGGAGGCGCCGAGGCAGGCGATCCGGATCCTGAAGACGGTGCAGGTCAGCGATGGCGACAAGATGGCGACCCTGTACCCCGCCGAGTCCGGATTTTCGGTTGAGTTCGAGATCGCCTTCGACAACCAGGTGATTTCACGGCAGAGCATGGCGCTCGAAGTCAACGGTGCCGCCTTCGCCACCGAGATCAGCCGCGCCCGCACCTTCGGTTTCCTGGAAGAGGTGGCCCACCTCCGCGCCAACGGCCTGGCCCGCGGCGGGTCCCTCGAGAATGCCGTCGTGATCAGCGGCGACTCCATCCTCAACGAGGAAGGACTGCGATTCGACGACGAGTTCGTCCGTCACAAGATCCTGGACGCCATCGGCGACCTCTATCTGGCCGGCCGGCCGCTGATCGGTCACTTCCATGGCCACTGCTCCGGCCATGCCCTGAACAACCGCCTGCTGCACCAGCTGTTCGCGGACGAGACGGCCTGGACACTGGTGGACGTCCCGGCCACCCCCGTCGCCACCCCCTCCCGCTGGCTGTCCCGACCGGCGATCGCGGCCTCCGCCTGACGTTTCCAGCAGACACCAAACCCTTCCCCTCAATGGGGAAGGGTTTGGTGTCTGCTGGAAACTTGTGGGCTTACGGCAGCCTCAATGGGAGAAGACATCCTCTTCGCCCCAGCCGACGAGATCGAGGGCCGCCCGATCGGGCAGAAAGCGGAAGCAGGCCTCGGCGAGGGGGCGGCGCCCTTCCCGGTCCAGGAGGACGTCAAGCTTGGCCTTCAAGGCATGCAGGTGCAGGACGTCCGAGGCAGCGTACTCGATCTGCGCCTGACTCAGGGTGTCGGCGCCCCAGTCGGAGACCTGCTGCTGCTTCGATATCTCGATGCCGAGGAGATCGCGGCAGAGATCCTTCAGCCCATGGCGATCGACGTTGGTCCGGGTCAGCCTGGAGGCGATCTTGGTGCAGAACACCGGCGCCGCCACCACGCCCAGATAGTGCTGGATCGCCGCCAGGTCGAACCGGGCGAAGTGGAACACCTTGGTGACGTCGGCGCGGCCCAGCAGCGCCTTGACGTTGGGGCAATCGAGAGCGCGGGTCAGGTGGACGACGTGACAATGGCCATCGCCGGCCGAAAGCTGCACCACGCACAGCCGGTCTCGCAAGGTCACGAGTCCCATGGTCTCGGTGTCGACAGCGACAACGGAGCCGAAGTCCATCCCATGGGGAAGGTCGCCGCGGTGGTAGTGGGTGATCACGGATCCCGGCCTCCGGTGGCATCCGCCGCCGAATCCGGCCTCTAACCACGGCCGTTTCCGTCACAACGGACGATGGATGGTGCCCAGGAGAAGACTCGAACTTCCACGGCCTTTCGGCCACAGGTACCTGAAACCTGCGCGTCTACCAATTCCGCCACCTGGGCATTCGTCCATGGCGTCCGACTGGCCACCCTGGACGGGCACGAACCCATACCCAACATATGGGGACCTTGTCAACGCTTTGTCGGACGGTCGGATGAGATTTCCGCGCGCAGTTGCGTTCAGACCCACAATGTGCAAGGGTTCGCCCCGGAAACGTGGCCGTCCCGGCGGGGACGGCATGGGGGCGCGAAGGAGAGGACCATGGCGGAAACCCGGGTGACAGTGTTCGGCGGATCGGGCTTCATCGGCCGCCATCTGGTAAGGCGGCTCGCGACCCACGGCGCCATCGTCCGCGTCGCGGTGCGCGACCCCGAGCGCGCCCAGTTTCTCAAGCCGCTCGGCGACGTCGGCCAGATCGTGCCGCGGGCGGCCGACATCACCAACGCCGCTTCGGTGGCCAGGGCCATCGACGGGGCGGACTGGGTGGTCAACCTGGTGGGCATCCTCTACGAGCGTGGCGCCCGCACCTTCGAGTCGATCCACGTGGACGCCGTGCGCGCCCTGGCCAAGGCGGTGAAGGAGGCCGGAGTCCGGCGGATGGTTCATGTGTCGGCCCTCGGCGCCCGGGAGACCTCGGAGTCGCGCTATGCCCGCTCCAAGGCCATGGGCGAGCGGGTGCTGCGCGACGTCCTGCCCGAGTCCATCATCGTCCGTCCGAGCGTGGTGTTCGGCCCCGAGGACGACTTCTTCAATCGATTCGCGGCGCTGGCCCGCTACTCCCCGGTCCTGCCGGTGCTGACCAACGACCTGCTCGGCGGCCAGGGAGTGCGGCTCCAGCCGGTCTACGTCGGCGACGTGGCCGACGCGATCATGAAGACCCTGACCGGCGACGGCGTCACCGGCAAGACCTTCGAACTGGGCGGCCCCCGAGTCTACACCCTGCGCGAGATCATGGACCTGGTGGTGCGGATGGTGGACCGGCGGCGGCTGGTGCTGCCCATGCCGTACTGGCTCGCCTCCCTCGAGGCCTCGGTGTTGCAGTACCTGCCAAAGCCGCCGCTGACACCCGACCAGGTGACGCTGCTCAAGGCCGACAACGTGGTCGGCGGTGGGCTGCCGGGTTTCGCCGAGCTGGGCCTCGTCCCCACCTCGGCCGAGCCGATCCTGCCCACCTACCTGGACCGCTTCCGGTCGCTGCACCGTCACACGGTGCTGCGGTCGCTGTAGGAGTCTACGAAGGGGACGCCTCGACCAGGCACTGACGGGCCAGGTCCCGCAGGGACACGATCCCGACCATGGTGTGGTCGCTGGCGACCACCGGCAGGCGGTGCACCCGGCCGCCGTCCATGATGGCCGCCGCCTGCTCGATGGTGTGGTTCTCGAGGCAGAAGTTGACGGCGAGCGACACCACGTCCCGCACCAGCGCATCCAGGGCGGCGGCGTCTCCTCCCGCCCGGGCGTGCAGATCGCTGACGGTGAGCACGCCGACCAGCTTGTCGCCCTCCAGCACCGCCAGGGCGTCGACGTTCCGGTCCTTCATCTTGTCGGCCGCGGCGTCGAGCGTATCGTCGAGGGCGACGCTCTCGAAGGATGGCTCCATGACGTCACGAACGATCGTCTTCCGCTGCTTTTGCATTCCCATCCTCCGGTTTGGCCATTGTGCCCCCGGCCGGATCCGTCCGTGCGACCGCGAGGCTTACCGCAATGGGGATACCAGACGGCACCTGCACCCGCGAGAACATATGTTAATGCAAAATGAGCTACTCCTAATATATCACGGCAATCGGGTGAACCGATCAAAAGCCCTCTCCCCCCTCTTCCGGGGGGAGAGGGTTGGGTGTGGGGGGTGAAGCTCCCAAACTGGTGCCGGTTGCCCCCCCTCACCCCGGCCCTCTCCCCCCGGAAGAGGGGGGAGAGGGAGTGAAGATGGCGGCGTTCTCTTCTTCACCCAATCGCCCTGCCTGATATATCACGGGCCACGCGCCACCTCGGCCGCCACCAGCCCGAGCCCGAGGGCGGCGAACCAGAAGGCCAGCATCACCGGAATCGAGGCGCTCTGGAACAGCACGTTTTCGGATGGAGACAGCACCTCCTGGCGAGGCGGGGGAGCGGCGCCGTGATGCCGGAGGAAGGTGTCGGCGACCGCGTCGTAGTCGCGGCGCATGTGCAGGAACTCCTTCAGCGCCGGCACCAGCAGGCCGAGGAAAAAGCTGACCCCGCCGGCGGCGGCCAGGGTCGGGAGGCGCACCGCCAGCAGCGCCCCGGCATAGCCCGTGGTGGCGATCAGGCCGCACAGGTTGACGACGAACAGGACGCGGGCGGCGGCTTCGCGACGCTGTTGCCGGCGCCGCAGCCGCTGCCACTCGGGCGCCGCCATCCTACTCGATCCGGCCGAGCGACTTGGCAAGCGTCAGGTACAGCTTGCCGATGTCCGAACTGGTGAAGGCCGCGGTCAGCACGTCCGGACGGTCGCACGAGCGCACCTGGTTCAGCAGGCTCTCGAACTCGGCCATGTAGCGCGACACGAAGTCGCGGAACTCCGAGTCCTCCTCGAAGCGGTTCTTGATCGCCAGCATCTCGGAGCGGCTCATGTTCTTCAGGAGATGACGCAGGAACACGGCCTGGTCGCCCTTGTAGAACTTCCGCCACAGTTCCTCGTCCACGTTGGTCTGGTAGACGCGGGTGATGTCGACGGCCAGGGACTGGAGCCGCTCGACGATGAAGGAGGCGTTCTGCAGGAAGCGTTCGATGCCCACCTCGGCGCGGGTGCGCTCCAGGGCCTGGGCCTGCTGCTCGGCCTGCTTCGAGGCCTTGATCAGTTCCGCCACCTGATCGCCGAAGGCCTTGCCGAGAATGTCGGCCTGCCCCACCACCCGTTCGCCGGTGAGCGACAGCTCGTCGGCCTTCTGGCGCAGCACGTCGAACATGCCGCGCAGCTTGTCCTGGGTTTCCTCCGACGTCGCCACCAGTTCGCGGGCCCGCTTGCGGAAGTTTTCGCCGCTGCCGCGGATGGTGGCCGCCACCTTGTCCGAGTTGTCCGAGAGGTCCTGCATGGTCTCGCGCAGGCGGTCGCTGGCCACGCCCACCTGGGCGGCGGTCTTGCTGGTGGCCTCCTCGAACTCGCGGGCGACATGGTGGAGCGAGTCGCCGAATCCGGCCGCCTGCAACGACGCCTGCTCGGCGGCGTGGGTCATCTGCAGGGACTTCTCGTGCAGGCTTTCGCCGAAGGTCTTGACCACCGTGCCGGCCTCTTCGGAGGAGCGGCTGAACTGGCGGATGAGTTGTCCCAGCACCTCCCCCATCCGGGTCACGCGCGCCTCGGCGTGGTTCCAGGTGCGGTTCAGATCCTCGGTGCGGGCGGCCAGCGTCGCCCCCACCTCGTTGAGCCGACCGCTGGTCGCGTCGGCGGCCTCGGTCATCTGGCGGGCGCGCTCGTCCATGGCGGTGCCGGCGTGGGTGGTCTGGTCCATGACCTCCTTGGCGGCATGGGCCAGGTCCGTGGTGCGCTGGCGCAGGACCTCGCCCACGGCATCCAGGTCGAAACTAGCCCGCGAGGCGGTCGCCACCAGGTCGGTCGAGCCCTGGCGCAGGGTATCGACGATGGTGCGGACGCGAGCCATCAACTGCTCCGACACCGTGTTCAGGTGCTTGGACTGCTGGCCGAGGGCGGCCTCGCCGAGACGGGTCTGGGTGCCCACCAGATTGGCGATGTCGGCCAGCTCCTCCGCCTGCTTGCGCAGAGTCTCGCGGATGTTGGCCGCGGTCGTGGCGGCCCGATCGGCCCCCTTGGCCAGTTCGTCGATCTGCTGGCGCTGGGCGTCGCTCACCTCGCGGGCGCGTATAGTCATCCGCTCCGAGGCGCCCACCAGTTCGTGAGTCTGGGCCTGGAAGCCATCCCCCACCTGGCCGACGCGCTCGAGAACCCGGTCGGCGGCACTGTCCAGGTCCTCGATGCGGGCGGCGATGGTGTCGCCGAGGGAGGTGACCCGCAGAGTCGCGCCGTCGGCGGCCTGACTCAGGTTGTCGGCGTTGCGGCTGAACAGGTCGCCGATCTCGCGCAGCCTGGTCATGGCCTGATCCGACGCCGTGGTCAGCGAGCGGAGCTGCACGGCCAGGCCGTCGTCCACGATCTGCACCCGCGCCATCACCCGCTCGGTGACCTGGTCCAGGTTCTGCGCCTGCATCTGCATGCTGCCGGTGATGCGGGTCGCCTGGTCGTTCAGGCGCTCGGACGAGGCGACCAGTTCCTCGCTCTGGTGACGGAACAGCCCGTCCAGCCCCTCGGCGTTCTGCCGCAGCACCTCGGCCACCGAGGCCACCTCCTCCACCGAGTGGTGGGCGGCGGTGGCCAGCATCTCCGACTGCTTCTGCACCGTCCGCGCCACCGTGTCGGCCTCGGAGACGGCACGCTCGCCGATGCGGCCCAGGAACTCGCCCTGGGACTGGAGGAGCTGGGCGATGCCCTCGCTGCGACGCACCGCCTGCTCGGAGGCGGCGTTCAGGGCATCGACCTGACCGCGCAGAGACTCACTGATGTGACGGCTGGTCTCGGCCGCCCGCTCCGCCGCCGCGTTCAGGCTGTCCACCTGGCGGCGCAGCACGTCCTCGGTCTCGCGGGAACGGGCGGTGGCGGCATCGGCCGCCTGCACCAGCCCCTGGACCTTCTGGGCCAGCGCCTGCACGGTGCGCGTGGTGTCTGTCTCCACCCGGTTGGCGGCGGTGGACAGCCCCTCGGTCTGGCGCCGCAGCAGAGCCTCGACGGTTTCCACCTGGGTCACCGCCACCCGTGTCGCCTCGGTCAGGTCCACCGCCTGGCGCCGCAGGTGGTCGGTGACCGCCTTCACCCGCGTGTCGGCGCCGATGTCGGGATAGGTGAGCCGGGCCAGATGCCGCTGCAACGCGTCCGCCTCGCCGCGAATCTGGGAGCCGCGATCGAAATAGACGATGAACAGCCACATCATCGCCAGCGGCAGGAAGGCCCCGGCGACGAAGCCGCCGAACTCGTGGGGCAACAGCACCATCAGCTCGTTCCAGCCGACCGAGCTGGTGACGTAATAGCTGAACACCGCCAGCCAGACCACCGACAACGCAAGTCCCACATACCGGGTGACGCTCCCGGACCGCCGTCGCGGCGGAGCCACGGGCGTCTGCCAGGCATCGACGGCGGCGGCTCCCATCAGCGGCGGCGGGGGTGGAGGAGGCGGAGGAGGCGGAGGAGGCGGTGGGGGTGGAGGCGGGGATGGTGAGGGGGACGGAGGGGGCGGAGGGGGCGGAGGCGCGGCCATCCTGGCCGCCATCGACGCAGACGACGAAGACGCCCAGGCCGAAAGCGGCGACGATGGCTGAGGCGGAGGGGGCGATGGCGGGGGAGGCGGAGAAGGGGGCGCCATCGTCTCGGCCTGTGGCACCGACGACAGCGGCATGTAGCCGGACGAGGGCAAAAGCACCTCGGACGTCGGCGGCTCCGTCAGGGTGAGGTCAGGGTCTCCCCATTCCTCGGACGGGTCTTCCCGCGCCATCAGTACCCCCGTGGACGCGTCTCCATCGGATTGGACGGACGGCGGTTCCGCGCGGCCCCATTTCCGTGGCGCATCGCCCATGGTCACTCTCCCTGATTTCTGGAAAGGCTTCGCGGCGAGAGCGTTCTACAATGGACTCGCCGCGTCAACTTGAATTTTATGGACTCGCGTCGAGAACTCCACACGCGGCGGTATGACGCACCTGGTCCAGGATGATGTCGACGATTTCCGGGTCACTGCCGAGACTTCGGCAGTACCACACCCTGCGGCCGTCGACGAGGGAGGGACCCACCGCCGGTGCGTCTCCCGCCCCGGCGAGGGCGTCCGGCGCCAGTCCGAACAGGGGCGGGAGATCAAGGGCGCCATGCAGTCCCTCGGCCACCAGCAGCGGCATCACCACCACCATTGGCGCGCTGGTCAGCCGGCGCCAGTCGGCCACCTCGGGCTCCTGTTCGAGAAAGGCGACCCTGACCTCGGCGAAGCGGGTGTCGCGCCGCAAGGTCGCCGCAAGGGCCAGGGCGGTGTCGGCCGAACCGCCCGGCCGGCGCGAGCCATGCCCGACCAGCAGAAGGCACGCCCTTGCCGCGTCGACTCCGGCCTTCTCCACCACCGCCGCGACCCGCCGGCGGATGATCCCCGCCATGCGAGGGTGGGCGCCCACCGGCGGGGTATAGTGGACCCGCCCGTCACCGGCTCCGGCCAGCGCCAGTTCCCGGGGGATGACCTCGCGGGTGAAATACCCCTCGCCGACGAAATTGGGCACGACATAGACCTCGGGAGCCGTCACCTCGGCCATCACGTCACGGATATGCGGCGCCTCCTTCCAGAAGCACTCCCGCACCTCGGCGAACAGGCCACGGCGGCGCACCTCCTCCGCCAGACGGTGGGTGGGCAGGCTGGACACGGAGTTGCGGGACGAGCCGTGCCCCACCAGCAACAGCGCCGCCCGCCGCAGGTCGGCCATGGACATCTCCCGGACGGTCATCGACCGGTTATCGCATCCTGCCGGTTATCGCATCCTGGACGTCTCGGCGCCAGTGCGTCGATTCAAGAGACTTCCGTCTTGGTCACACATAATCCTTTTTGCCCCCGACCAACGGTATGGTAAATGTGGAGTGACGGCCCCCGACGGCGACGGTGATGGCCAGGGCAGGGCCTGGCCGCGAGACCACCCCGGGAAACTCCCGTCACGAAGATCGCAAGACGGATCAACAAGGTAGATCAATTTGCTGGCGTCCCTCGTCAAGGCGTTTGCTCAACTCGGTGAGCCCAGGTTCCAGCGGGTGGCACTGAAGGCCGTGACGGCAACGATCGCGGTCTACGGCCTGCTGGCGATGGGGGTGTGGCAGCTTGTCGATGTCGCCGCGGCGAGCGCCGCGCCGTGGGTGGCCTCTCTCGTTCACTGGCTGGGGGGCACGGCGGCCGTCGTGCTCCTGACCGTCCTGTTTCCCTCCGTGGTGGCCTTCGTCGTCGGCTTTTTCCTCGAGGAGATCGCCGCCGCGGTCGAGGCCCGGCACTACCCGGACCTGCCCGCCCCGCGCGTTCAGCCCCTGGGCGAAGCCCTCCGCGGCGCCCTGCGGTTCGCCCTGGTCGCCATGGCCCTCAATCTGGTGATGCTGCCGGCCTACCTGATCCCCGGCGTCAACCTGCTGTTGTTTTTCGCCCTCAATGGCTACCTCCTCGGACGGGAGTATTTTGATCTGGTGTCCCTGCGCAGGCTCGACCTGACGGAGGCCCGGTCGCTGCGGCGGTCCCGGTTTCTCGGCCTGTGGATCGCCGGAGCGGTGATCGCGCTGCTGCTGACGATCCCGGTCGCGAACATGTTCGCTCCCATCGTTGCCACCGCCTTCATGGTCCACGTCTTCGAGTCGGGGCGACAGCGGCATGGAATGGACGGCAGGTCTCCATAGGCGCGCCTCGCCCCAGCGGCGCCGTGTGTATGCAAAAAGGATACGAACATGTTCCGTCGCAAGAAGGACGAAACCGACGACCTCCGGACTCCCGGCGAGGCCCCGCCCCCCATCGGCGGCGACGGCGCCGATGAAGATCCGACGGTACAGCCCCTGCGGCCACAGCCGAAACGGGGTATGACCGGCGTCGCCAGCCCACCGGCGCCGCTGCGGGGCGATATCCCCCGCCGCACGGTGGAGATCCCAAGCCCCGCCCGCCGCTATGAGCGTCATGGCGAGACGCAGAGCGAGGGCAAGAAGCTGATCGTCGGCCGCGACATCGAACTGGCCGGCGAAATCACCGCCTGCGACCGGCTGGTGGTCGAGGGGAAGGTGTCGGCCGACCTCACCGACGCCGGAGCCATCGACGTCGCCCAGACCGGCACCTTCCGCGGCAGCGCCGAGGTGGACGAGGCCGATATCAGCGGCTTCTTCGACGGCAACCTGACGGTCCGCCGCAAGCTGACCGTGCGGGCCACCGGTCGCATCCGCGGTACCGTGCGCTATGCCCGCATCGTCATCGAACTCGGCGGGGAGATTCACGGCAACGTGGAGGTCATCGGCCTGTCCGGCGGCGAGGAGGAGGTGCGACAACTCACCAGCCGCGACGACGTCCTCGTGCCGGAACACACCTGATCGTGCCGGCGGCCCCGTTCTCCGGTTCCGGCCCGTCCTTCGGTTCCGGCCCGTCCTTCGGTTCCGGACGGTGGGGCCGGCCGGCCCTTCTCGCAACGGCAGCCGGGCTCGTCCTGGCCCTGCCCGCCTGCGACGCCACCACGCGGCCGACGACGGCGTCGCGACCGACGGCTGCGACGCGACCGGTCACGGTGTCGCGACCAGCGCCTCCCCCAGCAACCAGCGCTCCCCAGCCTGCCGTGAAACCCGCCGAACCGCCCGCCCTCCCCCCCGTCGATGCCGCCCGCATCAAAGGCATGGAGTCCAATGGCCTGCGCGACCTCCTGGGGGAGCCTGGCCTGGTTCGCCGCGATCCCCCGGCCGAGGTCTGGCAGTATCACGGACTTGGCTGCGTGGTGGACGTGTTCCTGTACGAGGAGGGTGCCAGCCGCCGCGCCACCTTCGTCCAGGTTCGCTCCCTGGACGAGGGCGGTCTCCGCGTCGGCGACACCGACTGCCTGACCGACCTGGCCCGCAAGCACCACTACGCAGAGTGATGTTAGCGTGTATCTCTCGTGGCGTGTGCCGTCCGTTCGTCAGTCCAGGCAAACGGCCATGTCCTTCAGCAGGCGCACCAGGTCTCCCTGGCGGCGGGCGCCGGTCTTGGCGTAGATGCGCTTCATGTGCGTGCGGGCGGTGTTGCGGCTGATGCCGAGTTCCGTCGCCGTTTCGAACAGGCCTTGCCCGCGGGCGATGGAGCGGGCGATGCGTGCCTCGCTCGGGGTCAGCCGGAAGGCCTCAGCCAGGGTGGGAGCGGGGGCGTCCCGCTCCTCGATCCGGCGCCGCAGACGCAGCGCCCGGCCGATGTGGGGGGCGACCGCGGTGAAGACCTCGACCTCGACGCCATCGAACGGCAGGCCGTCGGGGGAGCGGCGCACGCTCAGCCACTCATTGGGGCCGATGCCAGCGCACAGGTGACGGGGACCGGCCACCAGACCTTCGCCGGGGCCGACCACCGCGGCGCTGCCGGCGGCAAAGGCCTGCTGCACCTGATGGAGGACGGCGGGCCACGGGCAATCGCCAGCCGCCGCCAGCAGGGCGGTTCCGACCAGATCGAGAGCGGTTGAGGGCGCAAGCATGACCTGAGGGTAGCGTTCCCGGGTCCGCATGGAAACGGCGCGGAGGGAATGCCCGGCCACGGGAGAGGAGTACCGCAGCCTCTCCGTTCACACTATTCGGTATAGCGATGCCCCCTCGGTCATCGCGATCTTGGGCTTTCGGCTACGGCCAGCGGACTCTGGCGATCTCCGAAAGGGACCTGGATCCTGGAAAAGAACGGAAGTATATTCCGAAAAGAACCTGGCTACGCAGAATCACGCTATTGGTTTCTCTGGCTAACCTCCAGAAAACAATCGAAAGGACGTGAAGTATGCCTCAATACGTTGCTGAGGAAGGTGCGGGGCGATTCGGGGGTGTGACTACAGGAATGAACGACGACAATTCCCTTTCTCTTGTCGAGAAGATCATCGTTGTCGTCGCGTTTTCCTGCTTTGCCGTAGCGGTAACCTATGGGCTGGCCGTTCTGGGCATCATCGGCCTGAGCGCTCTTCTCTCCTGAAGCCCCGGGACCGCTGGAATTCGGTCCAGCTCACTCCATCTCACTCCAAGCTCACCCCAGGTCTGCGCCCTCCCCGGACTCCGGGAGAGGGCGCACCCCGTCGCTGGGTCAATCGCGGAGCGGCTTCGTCACCACATCCACCGTGGTCGAGACGACCGCGCCGGTCACATCGACCGTAGTCCCGACCGCGGTGCCGACCACGTCCGCCGCGCCCATGACCACTCCACACCCGCCGAGCGCTCCGACGGTGGCGAGGCAGAATACCACACGGCGCAAGACCCTGCTCCCTCGCGTAATCACCCGGAATGCACTCATTGGATGGTCTCCCTCTTGTCCTACCTGGAAAGGCGTGCCGATGATACGCCGTTCAGGACGGGACAGCCAGCGCGCGGGCGAGCTGGCTCAGTGCCTCCTGATGGCGTTCGTTCTCAATCTGGGCGAAATTGCGCGCCAGTTCCAGACACATGCGCTGTCGACTCGATTGATCAGGACTATGCCTGACATCAAGCGTCTCGAAAAAGTAATTGACGGGAACGCCCAGCACCTGCGCGATTTCAAACAGCCGGCCGGCAGAGATTCTGTTGATGCCACGTTCGTACTTGTGGGCCTGCTGGTAGGTGACACCGATCATGTCGGCCATCTGCTGTTGACTGAGGCCAAGCATGACGCGACGCTCACGGATGCGGATACCAACATGCCGATCGGTATCCGTAGCGCGGTTCATTGGCTTCTCTTCCCCTGATTTCGGTTTCTGCATTGATCTCGATCTTGGTCTCGTCTCATACGTTGACTGTGTTTGCGTTTCCATGGTGTCGTTCATTTTTGCCACTGTGGCTCATCGGTTCGGCAGGGTGATGAGCCGCCACCCCCTCTCAATGCTCGAACCCCGATGCGAGACTCGGGCAGCAAATCCGCCCAGATTGGACGGACCCCCACGCCTCACGATTCAGGACTCTTCCCCTCGATGGAGTCGGCCATTGCAGCCCCCTCCCACCGTGCCCCCCGGCACAGAAAGAGTAGGTGGGGGAACTGATGCTCCCCCCTTATGGTCAGGACTCCATGAGGCTAAGGTAATACACTCACCGGGACTTGTCCAGCGTCGCGTGCGAAATGATGAGAACTCTGGAAGAACTGCATCTACCGCGAGCGTCTCGACGGCCCCGGATCGACGCGACCCGAGTGACCGTCATGCCGCCAGATCAAGCCGCGGGTGGGTCTCACGATCATCGGACGAGAGCACCTGCCCCCGATCGGAGGATGCCCCCGCGGCATCGCGCCGCCCCTGAACGGTGGCGTAGGCCGTCACCTTGTCGCGGTCGCTCATGAAACCGGTGCGCCCGGTCTCCTCACCGCGATCCTGGACCATCTGCTGCGCCTCGAAGGCCGAGGACGAGCGCGACCGAACGGCCTGCTCCCGCTCCGCCCCGGCCTGGCCCGGATTGGCGCGGTCGTCCTCGCCCTGACGCTGGTCGCCACGGACGCCAACGCCTTGCGCTCCGGGGCGGCTGCCGGGGCGGCTGAATGACAGGATGTCGGACCGCGCGCGGTCGGTGCCCGCGTCGGACCGTCCGGGCGGTGGCCGCTCGTCCGTTGTCGACGGGGCCTGGGTCGTAAACGGGGCCTGGGTCGTAAACGGGGCCTGGGTCGAAGATTGGGACTCCGCCCGAGACGAACGCCCAGGCTGGTCGACCTTTCGACCCTCATCCGCGACAGCCCGCACCTGCCCTGCAACGGAGGAAATCGCCACGTCAGCAGCCCCTCTTCAGCCAGACCGTCTCATCGTAAGCGATCGGCGGTAAAAGTGCCAGTGTTTACCCGCACGATCACGGGGCAATCCGCCAGATCCTTCTTGACGCCGGTCGGAGTTTGGCCCAGATTTTTCGTATTGAAACGGGAGTGGCCGTGCCCGAAGTCGAGCGCATCGGAAGTCTGATCATCATGGTCTACTTCAACGACTTTGGCGCCCATCGCCTACCGCACTTTCACGTGGATGCGCCTGACGGTCGGGCCGTTTACTCCCTCGCCGATGGTGCCCGGCTGGCCGGCAGCCTGCGCGGGAAGGACGAGGCCACGGTCCTGGACTGGGCAGCCGCCAACAGGCAGCGTCTGGTGGCGGCGTGGAACCGCTGCAATCCAGACCACCCCTTCGAGGAGTGAACGATGCCCGAACTACCCTGCATCGCCAACGTCGAAGCCCTGCCTGGGAGGCGGTTGTGCATCCGGTGGCGGGCAGGCCACGAAACCGTGGTCGACATGAGCGGCGTGATCGCGGATTTCCCTCCCTTCGCCCCTTTGGCCGAACCGGAGGAATTTACCACGGCGACCGTCGCCGGGTATGGCAGTGGCGTCGCCTGGGCCTGTGGTCTCGATTACAGCGCAGACAGTCTCGACCTTCTCAGCAGGAGTCTGGAGCCCGGTAGGCGTGCATGCGGCTGAGCACCCTGGAACCGCCGGCGAACGTTGAGATCGCCGGCGGTTCCACGGGTCGTTATGCCATCAGTCCCTTTTCCATCATCAGGGTCAGGCGGCGCGAGAAGGCCACCGCGTCGGGCAGGGGCTCGCCGTCGATGATGCGGGCCTGGTCGAGCAGCAGCAGGGCCGCGTCCTTGAACACCTCGCCGCCGCCATCGGCCGTCCCAAGCTGGATCAGCCGCCGGATCAGGGCGTGACGCGGGTTGATTTCCAGGACCCGGACGATGGGGGTGTCCAACTGGCGGTGCTGGCGCAGCAGACGCTCGAGGTGGATGCTCATGTCGTCCTTGTCGGCGACGAGGCACACCGCGCTTTCGGTCAGACGGTCGGAGGCGCGCACGTCCTTGACCTGGGCGCCGAGGGCCGCCTTCAGCGCCGCGATCAGGGCGTTGACGTCGGCCTCGGGCGCCGACTCGGGCTTTTCCTCCCCGGGCTTCGGTTCGGTCTCGGCGATCTTGCCGAGGTCGGTCCCCGCATGGGTCACCGACGCGAACTTCTTGCCCCTGAACTCGCCCACCGAGTTGGTCCAGAACTCGTCGATGGGATCGGTCAGCAGCAGCACCTCCACTCCCCGCGACGCGAAGCCCTCGAGGTGCGGGCTGCGGGTCAGGGCGTGGGGATCGTCACCGGTGATGTAGTAGATCGCCTCCTGCCCGTCCTTCATGCGCTCGACGTACTGCTCGAGGCTTGAGAAATCCGCGCCATGGGTGGTGCGGAAGCGGCAGAGATCCAGAATATCGGCCCGACGCTCGAAGTCCTCGTACAGGCCTTCCTTGAGGACGGCGCCGAACGACTCCCAGAACTTGCCATAGGCTTCGGCGTCGGCTGAGCGCTGCTTCAGGTCGCCGAGGATGCGCCGCACCAGTCCACCGCGGATCTTGGCCAGCATGGGATTGTGCTGGAGCATCTCGCGGCTGATGTTGAGCGGCAGGTCCTGGGAATCGACGATGCCCCGCGTGAACCGCAGATAGGGCGGCAGCAGTTCCTCGCAGTCGTCGGTGATGAAGATCCGGCGGACGTACAGTTTGACCTGCTGCTTGCGGTCGGGATGGAACAGGTTGAACGGCTTCTCCGACGGAATGAACAGGAGGCCGGTGTACTCGATGGCGCCCTCGGCCTTGTAGTGGATGGTCAGCCACGGGTCGTCGAAATTGTGCGAGACGTGGTGGTAGAACTCCTTGTACTGCTCCTCGGTGATGTCGGAGCGGGGGCGGGTCCACAGCGCCGACGCCGAGTTGACCGGCTCGTCCTTGCCGTCGGCCCTCAGCAGCACCGGCAGGGCGATGTGGTCGGAGTAGGTCTTGACGATGTGGGTGAGACGCCCGTGCTCCAGGTACTCCCTGTCGTCGGCCCGCATGTGCAGGATGACGCTGACGCCCCGCGTCGCCTCCGGCGCCTCGGTGATGGTGAAGGAGCCCCGGCCGTCCGAGACCCACCGCCAGCCGCTGGGTTCCCCCGCCTTGCGGCTCAGCACCTCGACCTTGTCCGCCACCATGAACGCCGAGTAGAAACCGACGCCGAACTGGCCGATCAGGTTGACGTCGTTCTTCTTGTCGCTGGCCATCTGGCCCATGAACGCCGCCGTGCCCGAGCGGGCGATGGTGCCGAGATTCTCCACCAGGTCGGCGTGGTTCATGCCGATGCCGTTGTCGGCGATGCACAGCGTGCCGGCGTCCTTGTCCACAGACAGGACGATCCTGAACTCCGGATCGTCGCCGAGAAGCTCCGGCTGGGTGATCGCCACATAGCGCAGACGGTCGCAGGCGTCCGATGCGTTGGAAATCAGCTCGCGAAGGAAGATCTGCTTGTTGGAATACAGCGAATGGACGACGATATCCAGAAGCTTGGATACCTCCGCCTGGAATGTGAAGGTTTCTTCAGCCATAGTACCCTGGTCCCTGATGAAGTCCGATGGTCCGGTTGCGTGCCGCCGTCGCGGCGAGACGCCATGATATGCGGTGCCTGTCGCGGCGACGCAAGGTCTTTGGCGAGAGTCACATCCTTCCCTGGCACCATTGGCGCCACAGGGTCCGGTATGCCGCCTCGACGGCGCGGGTGTAGAGGGCGGCGTCGGCGACCGGCGAGGCGGCCATGCGGGCCCGCAGGCCCTGGCGCAGGTCGGAGCGCCGCCCGGGGTCCGCGGCCAGGCCGACGGCGATGTCGCGATAGCGCTCCGGCGTGTCGGCCACCAGCTCGGGCAGGCCGGCGGCCGTGAGGATGGAGGCGCCAAGGCGGCTCGTCATGGTACTCCCCGCCAGGGTCACCACCGGCACCCCCATCCACAGCGCCTCCAGGGTGGAGATGCCCCCCGCCATGGGGAACGGGTCCAGGGCCACGTCGATGCGGCCATAGGTCTCCAGGTGCTCGCGGTGGGGCGAGCCGCCGACGAGGTCGACCCGCTCCGGCGCGATGCCCACCGCCGCCAGCCCGCCCAGCAGGGCAAGCCGCTCGGCGGGATCGTCGAGCGGGCGATCCTTGACCAGCAGCCTGGCCTCCGGCACGGCGGCCAGGATGGCCGCCCACGCCGTGATCACGTCCCGCGAGACCTTGGACAGCCGGTTGAGACAACCGAAGGTGATCCGGCCCTCGTCGGGCGTCCTGGACGGCGGCGGCACGTGATCGGGCGGCTGATAGTGGAGGACGCACGGCAGGTCGACGATGGCCTCGGCGAACAGCGGCCGCTCGGCGGCGGGGACGATCACCGGGTCGGCGAAGCAGGCGTCGATGGTGGCGAGACCGGTGCCTGAGGCGTGGCCCCAGGCGCTGACCTGCACCGGTGCCGGCTTGCGGGCGAACACCAGCAGGCGGTTGCCGCCCGAGTGACCCGAGAGATCCACCAGGATGTCGATGCCGTCGGCGTCGATCAGCGCCGCCAGGGCGTCGTCGGAAAGGCCGGCCACCGGTCGCCACAGGTCGGCGCGGGCGCGGAAATCGGCGGTCAGGTCGTCCTCGACGACGACTCCCGAATAGCACACCACCTCGAAGACCGCGCGGTCATGGTGGCGAAGCACCGGCCCGAAGGCGTAGGCCGCCGAATGGCGGCGAAAATCCGCCGACACATAGCCAAGCCGCAGGCGCCGCTCCGGGTCGGGCCGGTTGGCGTGCTGGAGTCTGGCTGGCGTCAGCGCCCGGCCGTGGCGGGCATACCACTGTCGGCGCTCCCGCTGCTGCGAAGCCGTGGTCTGACTGGGATCGAAATCGAGGGCGAAGATGAGGTTGGAGTGGGCGGCGGCGAACTCGGGCTTGAGGTCCAGGGCCCGGCGATAGCAGACGGCGGCGGCCAGCGGCGCGGTCTGGTCGAGGGCGACGCCCATGTTGTAGTGGGCCTCGGCCAGGTCCGGCCGCAGGATCAGGGCCTGGCGATGGCTGGCGACGGCCTCATGGGGGCGGCCCCGCAGGTGCAGCACCGCCCCGAGATTGGTGTGGGCGCCGGCATGGCCCGGGTCGGTCGCCACGGCGTCGCGATAGGCCGCCTCCGCCTCCGGAAGCCGCCCCAGGGCCTGCAGCACCGTCCCGAGGGTGTTGTGGGCCTCGGCGATGTCCGGGCGCAGGGCGATGACGCGACGAAAGCCCGCCGCCGCCGCCTCGAGCCGCCCCAGGTCCTTCAGCGTCCCAGCCAGGTTGTAGTGGGCCTCCGCCAGGTCGGGGTGAATCGCGATGGTCCGCGTCAGCAGGGCGACGGCGTCCTCTGGACGGCCCCGCTGGCGAGCGAGGGCGCCAAGCAGGTGCATGGCCTCGGGGTGGGTGGGCTCATCGGCCAGGATGCGGAGATAGGCCCGCTCGGCCTCGGCCAGGCGACCGGCCCGATGAAGATCGAGCGCCGCCCGCAGCAGTTCGGAACACGTGGTCACGGGAGTCTCCGGGAGGGAGGAATGCCATCGGCACAGTAGCGGCCTCGACCCTCCCCGGAAAGCCCCAAGTCGGTTTTTGCGCACGGGCATGGAAATCCCCGGCCAAAGCCAGTATCATGACTATCCTACATTGCCGTGCCGGTTCCGACCCGGTCCCTTCGCCAGTGTGGCGGCGGCCATGGGGGTAGCGACAAGCACCGTACCCGGCATCTGCGGGCACGATGCGGCGTTTGAGGGGAGGACGTTTGAATGCAAGTTCCCTTGCAGATTTCATTCCACGGCATCGACCATTCGGAAGCCGTCGAGGACAAGATCAAGGACAAGGTGTCGAAGCTCGAACTTCTGTTCGACCGCATCACGAGTTGCAAGGTGGTGATCGAGGCCCACCACCGGAACACCTCCAGCGCCCACCGGAAGGGGGAACCATTCCACATACGAGTCGACCTCAAGGTCCCCGGCGACGAACTGGTGGTCAAGCGCGCTCCCAAGGATGTCCACGTCAACGAGGACATCTTCCACGCCCTGCGCGATGCCTTCGGGACCATGGAACGGCAGCTTCAGGAGTACGTCACCCGTCATCGCCGCAGTGAACTGCAGGTTCGCGCCGTCTGATGGGCGGCACCGTGGTGTCCGCAAGACCCCCTTCCCCTTGAGTGGGGGAGGGGGTTTTCGCGTGCGTATGAAAGAAATGCTCCTACGCCATTTGCGGGAGCGCTTCGATCTCTCGTTTCAGTGCATCGAACACGGGCCGCACGCCGTTTCGGTACGAGAGCGCGGTCTCGGAGTCCTTGCGATCGAGGGCGAACTGAATCTTCTCACACACGTCCGCCAGTTCGAAGGCGCCCGTTGATTTCAATGCTCCCTTGGCGTTGTGGGCGACCTTGCGGGCCCGGTCGAACTCTCCGGCATCGAGGGCGGCCAGCATCTCGTCCAGGAGGGAGGGCATCATGGCCAGCAGATCGGAGAGCAGGGCGCCCAGCATGTCTTCGTCGTTATCGACGACGTTGGCAAGGTACGTCAGGTCGAGAATGGGGATGGCGGGCTTGTCGTCAGCGTCGTTGTGAGGCGCTGGATTGGAAATGACGGCCGTCGGCTTGTCGCCACCGCGGTCCACCGGCTTCCGCAACTCTATCGCCACCGGCAGATGCTGCCGGATCGCCCTGTCGAGCGCCTCCCGTTCGATGGGCTTGGTGAGGCACGCATCCATGCCGGAGGACTGGCAGCGCTGCCCCGCTCCGGCGAAGGCGTCCGCCGTCAGGGCGATGACGGGGAGACGCTTCCCCCCCCTGGTCCTCTCGGAGGCACGGATAATGGACGTCAGGCTGTAGCCGTCCATTTCCGGCATGTGGCAGTCGGTCAGCAGGAGACCGTAAGTCCCCGTCTTGATGGCATCCCATGCCTCGCGGCCATTGCTGACGATCTGGATGGCGTACCCGAGCTTGCCAAGAAGCGTGCCGATAACCGTCTGGTTGATGGTGTTGTCCTCGGCAACCAGGATGAGAGCCCCGCGCGCGCGGGCTTCGTCCACGCTGGGCGCCTGGTAGTTGATGTTGGAAGGACCACGTTTTCCCCTCATCGACAGATCGGAGTTCGGCGACCCAAGTCCCAGCACCGTCGCCATGGTCTCCCAGATCTCTCCGCGTGACACGGGCACGGGAAGAATGGCCTCCGCGCCGGCGAAGCGGTCGACCGTCGCCGACATGATGCGGGCGCGCCGCATGAGGACGATGCACTTCGGTCGCGACGGACCGGGCGCCGCCTGGATGATTTCCATCAGCGCCCGACTTTCCATGTCGCCAGAACACTCGGCGTCAAGCAGGACGACATCGGGCAGGTCGCCGGCTGGGTCGAGTTTCTCCAGGGCGGCGGGGGCATTGTCGCTGAACACGAGCTGCGCCCCGGTGAAGAGAACATATCGCTCAAGGGTCCGGGTCAGCGTCGGGGTGTTGCTGACCAGCAGAATCCTTTTGCCCGCCAATTCGTTTTCGAAGGAACGTCGCTTGTCGACGACCACCGTCAGATCCACGCTGAACCAGAATGTGGATCCCTCGCCCAGGGTGCTCTTGACCCCGATGCGTCCTCCCATCATTTCCACCAGGGCTATGGAAATGGACAGGCCAAGTCCCGTACCTCCGAAGCGACGGGCGATCGAATCGTCCGCCTGCGAAAATGGCGTGAACAGTTTCTTCTGGTTCTCGTCGGAAATGCCGATCCCCGTATCACGAACGACGAATGTAACCGTAGCAATTTTGTCAGTAACTGCCTTTGACGTGACGTCGATGGTGACCTCCCCGTGCTCCGTGAACTTCACGGCATTGCCGACGAGATTGAGGAGGATCTGGCGCAGGCGGACGGGATCGCCCATAAGGTGGTTCGGAACATGGGGATCGATGCAGCCCCACAGGCCGATACCCTTCTCGAAGGCCTTCGGCTCCAGCACATTGGCCACCCCCTCGACCAGGTCGGAGAGGGACACGTCGGTCGTCTCCAGCGTCAGGCGGCCGGCCTCGATCTTCGAGAAGTCGAGGATGTCGTTGATGATGCCCAGCAGCGCCGTCCCGGACTCACGAATGACCGTGAGCATGCTCCCCTGCTCCCGGGTCAATTCGGTGTCATTGAGCAAATCCGCCATGGTGACGACGCCGTTCATGGGGGTGCGGATTTCATGGCTCATGTTGGCCAGGAACTGGGACTTGGCCTTGGTGGCCCGCTCAGCGTCGCGGCGGGCGTGCTCGGTGCGACGGCGCTCGGCGTCGATCTCCTCGGCAAGCTTGGCCAGTGCGGTCGTCTGGCGCTCGAGGGCCTGGTTGGCAAGCTCCAGGTCCTTGACGTGGTGAGTCAGCTCGAGCCTGATCGTCGTCTCGTTTTCTTCCAGTCGCTTGCGTTGAATGATGATGGCCAGCGCGTTGGCGACGCTGATGAGGAAGCGGACCTCATCAATGCTGCTGGTGTGATGCGCGGGAACATAGAAGTTCAACACGCCGATGGCCTCGCCGTTGCTTTGGATCGGCACGCAGTAATGCCCGTGCGGCGACATCCCCGGGAAGGTGACGTCGTGACGGTGATCCACCTCGTGGGCAAAGACGATGGCGTTGTCTGCCGCGGCGCGGCCACACAGACAATAACCGAGCGGAATATTCGCGCAGGTGGTCAGCAGACAGGTGGTCAGGTTCAGTTGCGCGACCATTTCCAGGGTGTCGTCCTGACGCAGGAAAATGCACCCGACGGGCTGCAGGCCAAGGCCATGGGTTGCGACCACCAGACCCAGCGCCTCTTGAAGGATCTCATTCAGCGACCTGGCGCCCGAATCATGGAAGAGCCCCAGAATCGAGGCGATGATCGTCTGTTCGACTGTCCGCCGGCGCAGGTCATGCGTCGTTTGCTTGCGCGCCGTGACGTCCCGGGACACATGAACCATTCCCGCCAATTCATCAAATGACGAGAGTGGGGTCACGGCAACCTGCTGCCACGTCTTGTCCGGATAGGCGAAGTCGGTGGGGGGCATTGTTTCGGCCGAGCGGATGTGCCGACAGATCGGACAGTCCTCGGTCGAACTGGTCTCGGGATGAAAATGATCATGACAGGAGCGGCCCAGAAGATCATCCCTCGACAGGTTTCTGGACTGACAGGCCGCCCTGTTGACCTGACGAATGAGCCCGCCACGGTCCACCAGGATCGTGGGATCGGGATGGGAGTCGAAGGAATCGGCCCCCAAGGCCATGGCTTTGAACGGATCGTTCAACGCCCTGTGGACGATCGCGGTGAATATCAGCCAGAATGAAAACAGTCTGAAGACATGTCCCTGGATGTCGGCTATTCCATGAGCATTATAGGGAGGTGGAGACAAATCTCCCGCAATCGCCATGATAATGGATAGAATCATAACGTAATACAGTTGAAATGTGTGCTGCTTTTTATGCATGATCGTGCTTGCGATGGCTCCAGTGTAAACCACAATGATGCCATACGTGCTTGCAAAGCAGAAATAAGTTACACCAGATCCCGCAACATACATGTCAGGGAAAGGTCCCAGGGAGATAGTGGCATGGACTGCCGCGGCAATCGCCCCAAGGATGATGAATACCGGCCACCGCGCAACTGCTCGCGTCAGGAACAGCGGCGCAGCCAATAGCAACAATGCCTCAAGAATGCTGATCGACGTCCAGTGCTGTAGCGCCCGGCTGGCTTCCTCCTCCTTGCCGTATGATATGGTATGGGTGAGATCAATTACAGCGATCCAGAAGGACCCACATCCAACAAACAAGGAATAACTGTTTTTCGACAAAGCAAACGAGTACCATGATGTCAAAAACACAATAAGAAAAATAGTCGTGGTAAGCATTTCCACGACATAATGAATCGTATCATTTGCCGCATTGCCGGCCGCGGACGACCAACCGATAAGAATCAAAGACAGAACACCACCAAGCAATATGTCCTTGAGAAATGGCATTATATTATTGCGGATACTGCTTTCTCCATTCATGAGTTCAATTCCCCAGAACGTCGCCGGACAAAACAGGATCCGCACTCATTTTTTCGATCAAGGTCTGTACGGCGGTAACGCCGGTCTTGAAATCGAGCACCGTCATTGACGCTTCCAGGACCTGTATCTCCCGGTCGAACCCGCTACCCTGCAGGCGTCGCCTGATGTCGTCGGCGAGATCGACCGAGCGCAGGCTCCGCTTCTTCATCAGCTTGACCAGATCGAGACAGTCCTGAACAAGCTGACGCTTATCCGCATCGTCGATGGTTCTCGCGACGGACGCCACGTTTGGTTCGAAGGTCGGGTTCAGGCGGGCGAGGGTCGCCTGGACCTCGTCCATCTGCCGCTGGAAGGCCTGAAAATGCGCCTCGAAGCTACCCTGCTCCCGTGTGGTCAGGGCCGTCTGGAACGCTTCGGCCACCTTGAACAGGTTGGTGGCCCCAAGGTTGCCGGCCGATCCCTTGATGGCATGGACCAGACCGAAGGCGGCATCGACGTCGCCGGCGTCCAGCATCGCCCGCAGGCGTACCGGCGCGGTCGCGTTCTTTTCGGCGAACGCGAGCAGGAGCCGGCGCAGCAGATCCTGATTGCCGGCCACCCGTTGCAGGGCCGCCGGAATGTCGAAGCCCTCGAGGGCACTTCCAGCAATCCACTCCCTCTCCCCCTCGAGGGGGAGAGGGGGAGCTTCGGCACCCCCCTCACCCAACCCTCTCCCCCCGGAAGAGGGGGGAGAGGGCTTATCAGATGTGCCCTCCATCCACTTGCACAGGGTGGCCATCGCCTGGTCCACGTCGATCGGCTTGGCGATGTGGTCGTTCATGCCTGCCGTGAGGCACTGCTGGCGCTCATGGTCCATGGCGCTCGCGGTCATGGCGATGATCGGCAGCGCCGCGTTGGCCGGATCGGCGCGAATCCGCCGTGTCGCCTCGTAGCCGTCCATGAGGGGCATGTGGACGTCCATCAGCACCGCGTCGAACGGCTGGGTGGTGGAGGCAGCAACGGCGGCGACGGCAGCCACGCCGTCGGCCGCCGTTTGCACACTCGCCCCCTCGGAGGAGAGGATGGCCTGGGCGATTTCCACGTTGATCTCGTTGTCGTCCACCAGAAGAATCC
>JAMOBE010000225.1:0-1650 GCA_039908285.1 Alphaproteobacteria bacterium | reverse complement strand
GAGGTCTCGAAGGCGGCGACGGCATTGCTTGTGCCGTCGGCCCAATCCTTGACGGTCAGTTTCGCGCTGGTGCCGATGACGCTGGCGACCAGGTCGTTGCCATTCCGCTGGAACCAGAGCTGGTCGCGGGCGATGCCGGCATCGAACAGGACTCGGTCGGACGAGCCCCATTGTCCCGATTTCATGCGCCGCAAACCGTATCCGACTCACGATCGCCGGGGGTGGTGGTGAACAGAACGTCGAGGAGACGGCCCACAACCCGTTCCCAGGTGAAGTCGTGATGCGCGCGCCAAGGAGCAACAAGCCTGGCACGGTCAAGAAAGGCTTCGTCGTTCATGATCTGCGACATCAGTTCCGCAAGATGCCCCTGGTCGGGCAGGAGGCATGTTCCCATGGTTTGCCGGCACACCGCGCTCACCGGTTGACTGCGGATGCGCAGGCAACAGTCATCGGTCACGAAGTCTTCGGTGGCACCTCCTGCAGTGCAGATGATCGGCAGGCCGCATGCCATCGCTTCCAACACCGGAATATTGAAGCCTTCAGCCCGGTAGGGAGACACGTACACATCAGCGGCCTGATACAGGGCGGCCATCTTGACAGCGGACAAGGCGCCGCCAACATACCAAACTGCCTGCCCAATGTGCTCGCCGTGAATTTTGCAGACCCGGTCCACCGCCGACTGGAAAATCGCCGAACCGTAAAGCGCGTTGAGACCCTTGATCACCAGCCGCGCCGAAGGGTTCTGCGCATGAACGACAGCAAAGGCTGCAAGAAGTTCATCCAAGCCCTTGTCCTTCAGTGCCCCCACGGATAGGAAGACGAAATGGTTTTCCCACTTCAGCGCCTGACGGAGAACCGCTCGTTCGCCAGATGAACGCGGACGATAAATTGTTGGGTCGACACCATGTGGAACCACAACGACACGCTCGGGTGCAGCTCCACTGGCAATGATCCCTTCCCGCGACCATCGTGATGGAGTGACGATCGTCGTATCATTTCCAGAAAGTGCCTGTGCGAGAGGTATCCCTCCGGCGATGTCGGCCACAGGCACCGCGCGGACTTCCGCGGTAATCATGACGTAGGTTCTCCTAGCCTTCGCCGCCGGTCGCAGATCGTAAGGATAGCCGATACGCAGACACACATCCGCCATCTGGTCGGGACACGAAACGATACGGCGCAGGGCTTCGTCCGCTTCGGCGTCGATCAGGCCTTCTGCTGTCCTCCAGTGATCAAATGCAAAGGGGAGATCGCGATGAAACAGGCGGAGACCATCATACCGCATCAGTTCCAAACATTGGTACATATTGACGATGGCATATGAATGCGGCACGAACCGCCACCCCTCGACAATCAGTGATCCAAACCTGACAGCATACTTTGTTTCCGTCGCGTTCATCTTATGTCTGCCACGCCAATCGTTTCCGTTCGCTAGGTCGTCTTCCATGTTGCCGCGATCACCAGATCGAGCTGCTGGTGCTGCTCGACGGTGAGATTGGTCTGGCCCAATGGCGGCGGATTGAATGCTGCCATGGCCTGGATCAGGCTGTCCACCTGGCCAGCGAGCAGACGATCGCCGGTGGAGGTCTCGAAGGCGGCGACGGCATTGCTTGTGCCGTCGGCCCAATCCTTGACGGTCAGTTTCGCGCTGGT
>JAMOBE010000107.1:0-12175 GCA_039908285.1 Alphaproteobacteria bacterium | reverse complement strand
TGCCCACCGGCAACGCCGTTCTGGCGGCGAGAAAGCTTCGTGCCAAAGGCCCAGCACCGCGTCAGTCCAACCAGGGTTTTTGCTGCTGTAAGGGCAGCAAAAACCCTTAATTCGTTCTCACTTCACCCGATTGCCCTCGCATTCCCGCCCGGTCATGGGGCGAAGCTCTGGGACAGGCTGCCGGCCACCATCGCCCAGCCGTCCACCAGCACGAAGAAGATCAGCTTGAACGGCGTCGCCAGCATGGCCGGCGGCAGCATCATCATGCCCATGGACATCAGGACCGAGGCGATGACCATGTCGATCACCACGAACGGGACATAGATCAGGAAGCCGATCTCGAACGAGCGGCGCAATTCGCTGATGATGAACGCCGGTACCAGGGCCTTCATCGGCGTGTCCTCGGGCTTGACGGTCGCCGGGGTCCGCGAGATGCCGAGAAAGAGCTGGACGTCCGACGGCCGGACATTGTGCAGCATGAAGCTGTGGAACGGCTTCACCACCCTGTCGAAGGCCTCGGCCTCGTCGATCTTGCCGTCCATCATCGGCACGACGCCGTCGTAATAGGCTTTTTCCAGCGTCGGCTGCATGATGAAGCCAGTCAGGAACAGCGCCAGTCCGGCAATCACCATGTTGGGAGGGCTGGACTGCGTTCCCACCGCCTGGCGCACGAAGTGCAGCACCACCACCACGCGGGTGAAGGCGGTCATCATCACCACGATGCTGGGCGCCAGGCTGAGCACCGTCATCAGCGCCACGAGCTGGACGATGTGACCGGTGGTGGAGCCGCTGCGATCGCCAAGGTCGATGGACAGCGTCTGCGCCAGAACCGACGCCGGCACCAGCGCCATGACCAGCACCGCTCCCAGCGTCGCGGCGGTTCGCACTCCAGCGGTCATGGTGACGGCTCCCCCTTTTCCGCGGCCAGCATCCTCGCGAATCCCGCCGGAGGAATGCCGGTCTCGATCACCAGATCGGTGGTCCCCCCGATCAGCACCAGGTGCTCGACGCCATCCCGCCGCAGCAGAACCAGGCGCCGGCGGGTGTCGAGGGGGGCGATTTCGACCACCGCGAGTCGCCGCTCGCGGCGCCGGGCCCCACCCCCGGGCACCATCACCCCGAACCCATAGCGACGCAGTGCCCACGCCACCAGCAGAATGAGGCCGATCACGAACGTCAGCGACAGGACGAAACGCAGGTAGCCCTCGTAATCCATCGGCCCGGTTACTCCTCGTCCGCTTCGGCGGAGCGTACATAGGCTCTGGTCACCTGTTCGGCGGACGGAGCACGGTCACGGTACGCGTTCAGATCGCTCTCCAGCGCCTCGAGGTCCGCATACAGGCGCTGGAGATCAAACATCAGCGCCCGCGCCTCCTCATCCGGCAGGGTGGCGACGTCGGCGCAGGTCCCCTTCACCATTCCCTCCAGGGCCGACAGGTCCACCAGCCGCCCCTCGGCCAGCAACCGGCGGCCGGTGGCGATCAGCGATGTGATCTTGTCGAGATCGCTGCGGACGTCACTCATGGCGGGTCTCCCTCGAACAGCGCCGACAGCCCATTGGCCCGGTACAGATAGGCCAGAATCTCGGCCACGGCGGCGAAGGCCTCCATCGGGATTTCGGAGTCGACGTCCACCGCCACCAGAAGCTGCGCCAGATCGGCGTCCTCGCGTACCTTGACACCGGACGCGAAGGCAAGCTCCAGAATCCGCTCGGCGACGGCCCCTCGTCCGCTGGCCACCACCTGCGGCGCATTCGAGACCCCGTGCTCATATTTCAGGGCGACGGCAATGGGGCAGCGTCCGGCTCCGGAGTGTCCCCCGGCCCGCCCGCTCCCGTCCTCCCGCTCGTCCGAAGTGTCCGCCAAGGGCTCCCCGCCGAACAGACGCTGGCAATTCCCTGAGCCTCCGCCACTCCCGCTTAACAAATCTTTAAGCCCCTCCTCACCCGCTTCGCCCCGTCGCGCCGCGACGACATTTTGCCCCGTCGCGCCGCGACGACATTTTGCCCCGTCGCGCCGCGACGACATTTTGCCCCGTCGCGCCGCGACGACATTTTGCCCCGTCGCGCCGCGACGACGGGAGTCGGTTTCCATTTTACCGTTTGTTAAGTGACGGTCCATGATACTGTCCCGAAGCCAGGGCGGTGCCCGCGGCGGAACGAAGAGGTCCGGGAGGGCCGGTCATGGATCTGAACAAGCTGACGTTCTTCAATCTGGCGAAGACCAAGCTCAACTGGCTGGCACAGCGGCAGAGCGTCCTGGCGCAGAACCTCGCCAACGCCGACACGCCCGGCTATCGCGCCAACGACGTGCGGCCCATCGACTTCAAGCAGGAAATGCGCGCCCAGATGACCGTGGCGCGCCAGACCAAGGCGACGCTGACCCATGCCGATCACATGAAGGGCACCATTCCGGAACGGGGGCCGTTCCTGGTGGAGGCGGACCAGCGGGCCTATGAGACCAAGCCCGACGGCAACTCGGTGGTGCTCGAGGACCAGATGTTCAAGGTCAGCGAGGTCGGTGGTCAGTACACTCTGGCAACCAATCTCTTTCAGAAGAACATCCGCCTGCTGAAGTTGGCGCTCGGCAAGAACGGCTGACCGTTGGGTGGCAGAGGGAGGGCGTGGAGGCATGGACGACCTGCTCAAGACGGGAAAGATCGCCGCAGCCGGCATGAAGGCCCAGGCCACCCGCCTGCGCGTGGTGTCGGAGAACATGGCCAATGCCGACTCGGTGGCCAAGACCCCCGGCGGCGAGCCCTATCGCCGCAAGATCATCACCTTCAAGAACACCCTGGATCGCGCCCTGGACGCCAACGTCGTCCGCGTGGACCGGGTCAGCGCCGACCGCACCGAGTTCGGCCGCCGCCACGAACCGAACCATCCGGCAGCCGATGCCGACGGGTATGTCCTGCTGCCCAACGTCAACCCCCTGGTCGAGATGATGGATATGCGCGAGGCCCAGCGCACCTATGAGGCCAACCTGGGCGTGGTCAACGTCACCAAGGACATGGTCAAGCGCACCGTCGAACTGTTGCGCTGAGGGGCTGAAAATGTATCGGCATTACGACCATCAAAAGCCCTCTCCCCCCTCTTCCGGGGGGAGAGGGTTGGGTGAGGGGGGTGCCGAAGCTCCCCGGATGGTGCCGGTTGCCCCACCCCCTCACCCCGGCCCTCTCCCCCTCGAGGGGGAGAGGGAGTTGATATACCGAAACATTTTCAGGCTCTTAGGCTAAAGGGAGGCTAGCGTGAACACGAATTTTACCGACGCCATTTCGGCCTATCGTGCGGCCGCCCGGTCGGCGACCGGCATCGACGGGGCCGCGTCGGCGTCAGCCGCCATGCCCCGGGCCGGTGGATCCTTCTCCGACCTGGTCAAGGATACGGTCAAGGGCGCCGTCGACGCCAACCGCAACGCGGAAAACATGAGCGTCAAGGCCCTGGCCGGTCAGGCGGACCTGCGTGACGTGGTCACCGCCGTCGCCAACGCCGAGATCACGCTGGACACGGTGGTGGCCATTCGCGACAAGGTGGTCAGTGCCTACAACGAAATCCTGAAGATGCCCATGTAGGGCGGTTCCACGGGCGGACCATGAACGAGGCCGAAGTTCTGGAAGTCATCCGCGAAGGCATCGTGGTCCTGCTGCAGGTGTCGGCGCCGATGCTTCTGACGGGAATGGTGGTCGGCCTGGCCGTATCGCTGTTCCAGTCGTTGACGTCAATTCAGGAGATGACGCTGAGTTTCGTGCCGAAGATTCTGACGCTGTTCCTGTCGCTGATCCTGTTCGCGCCCTATATGCTTCACGAATTGTCGGCCTTCACTCAGTCCATGTTCGATCGCATGATCAACCTCGGGGGGTAGGGCCGGTGCTCTACAAGGATCTTCTCGCCCTCGACGTCTATCAGTTCCTCCTGGTGGCGACCAGGATGGCGGTGGTGGTGATGATGATGCCGGGCGTGTCCGCCCCTTACGTCTCCACCCGCATCCGTCTTTCCCTGTCGCTCACCGTGTCGCTGCTTATTCTGCCGGTGGTGGCCCCGTTCATTCCGCCGATTCCCCGCACGTCGTCGGGCCTGTTCCTGCTGATCTTCAGCGAGGTGACGGTGGGCGTGTTCATCGGTCTGGTCATGCAGATGCTGATGGCCGCCCTGAACCTGGCGGGCACCACCATTTCCACCGTGTCCGGGCTGTCCAGCTCCACCATGTTCGATCCGATCTCCGAACAGCAGAGTTCGATCATCGTCGGCATATTCGGCAATCTGGCCGTGCTGCTCATCTTCGCGACCAACATGCACCACCTGATCTTCGAGGCGGTCGTCGGCAGCTATTCCCTGATGCAGCCCGGCAAGACACTGATGGTCGGGGATTTTTCCCAGGTGCTGGTGACGCTCCTCGATCGCAGTTTCGTCGTCGGCACCCAGCTTTCCGCGCCCTTCATCGTCGGCTCGACCGTGTTCCAGGCGGGACTCGGGCTGATGGCGCGGCTGATGCCCCAGATGAACGTCTTCTTCGTCGGCCTGCCGTTGCAGATCCTGCTGGCCCTCGCCCTGCTGATGATTACCATTCCCCCGGTCATGGCAACGTTTCTCTCGATGTTTCGGGATGGCCTGATCGGGTTTCTCGCGCCGGGGTGAGCCATGGCCGACGACGAAGGCGGCGAAAAAACAGAAGAACCGACAGACAAGCGCATGGGCCAGGCCCGCGAGGAGGGGAACATTCCCATCTCGCAGGAGCTGATCCATTTCGTCATGATGACCGGCATCCTGGTCATGGTCTGGTTCATGCTGCCGCGCCTCATGGCCAAAATTGTCCCGATTCTACGGCCGTTCCTGGCCGAGCCCCACGCCATACCCACCGATTTCGCCAATCTTGAACGAGTCTTCATCGACGTGACCATCGACGTGATGCTGCTGCTGGCTTTTCCCATCGCCATGTTCATGCTGCTCGGCGTCGCCGCCAACGTGGCGCAGAATGGCTTCTCCTGGTCGTCGAAAAAGCTCGCGCCCAATCTTGGCAAGCTCAGCCCCATCAACGGGTTGAAGCGGATGTTCGGCAGCCATGGCCTGACGGAGTTCGTCAAGGGAATCATCAAGCTCGTCGTCATCACCTGGGTGATGTACGCCTACGTCGGTCCGCGAATCGGCATCATCGCCGAGATGCCGACCATGGACATGATGGCGATGATGGTCGAGATGCACGACCTGATCATTCGCGTCCTGATGGCCGTTCTGGGGGCCATGGTGATCATCGCCGGGGCGGATCTGTTCTATCAGCGCTTCAAGCACTACAGCCAGTTGAAGATGACCAAGACCGAGGTCAAGGACGAGTCCAAGGCCTCGGAAGGCGATCCCCAGGTCAAGGGCCGCATCCGCAGGATGCGGGCCGAGAAGGCCCGGATGCGGATGATGCAGGCGGTCCCGAATGCCAGCGTGGTGGTCACCAATCCTACCCACTATGCGGTGGCGCTGGTGTATGAAATGGAGGAAATGTCGGCGCCGAGGCTGGTGGCCAAGGGCGTGGACTCGCTCGCGCTGAGGATTCGCGAGGTCGCCGAGGAGAACGAAGTGCCAATCGTCGAGAATCCGCCGCTGGCCCGTGCACTTTATGCCACGGTCGAGCTTGACCACGAAATCCCACCCGACCATTACAAGGCGGTGGCGGAGGTCATCGGTTATGTCATGCGGCTCAAAGGCAAGCTGCCTCGCTGAAGTGCTCCGGGATCCGATCCCGCTGGTCCTGGGTGCGGCGATCGCTGCCCTGGTGGTGATGGCGTTGGATCCGACGACTCCGGCGTGGCTGGTGGCGCTGGAGGGGGCGGCGGCCATGTCGGCTCCGGTCATGCTGGCGCAGGCGCGCATGGGCCGGCGGCGCGATGCCGAGCGGGCCGCTCTCTGCGCCGTCATGCTGGATACCGAGCCGAATCCCCGCCTGGTGACGGCGGCCGATGGCTCCCTGCTCTACGTCAACATCGCGGCGCGCCGGCTGTGGGGCGGCCTGGCGCCGATCGCCGCGCTGCGGGCCCGGGCCGGCGGCGATCCGCGCGCGGTGGAGGCCATCGACCGCCTGGCCACCGCCGCCGCCGGGCGGGTTGCCGACAGCGCCGAGATCCCCCTTGGCGGCGCCGGCGGCGAGGCCGAGTGGTTCCGTGTCGCCGTCCGGCCGCTGGCGGCCATGGGACCGGCTCCCCGTGCCGGCATCATGGTGTGGAGCGTCGAGGACGTCACCGCCCGCCGGGCCATCGAGGAGGTGCTGCGTCGCGATCAGGAGGACCTGACCGACTTTTTCGATTTCGCCCCCGTCGGGCTGTTCACCGCCGACGCCGAGCGGTGCTTTCGTTTCGTCAATCAGCGGCTGGCCGAGTGGCTGGGACGGTCCCCCGAGTCGCTGCGCGGCCTGCCCATCGCCGAGGTCATGGCCGCTCCCCCCGGTCCGGAGGTGGAGGAGGATGGTCGCGGCGAGGTCAAGTTCCTCTCCCACGCCGGTGACATCTTCCAGGCCTTCGTCAGCCATGCCCTCTATGACGACGGCGGCGAGATCTGCACCCGCTCGGTGGTGGTGCGCGACGTGATGCCCGAGCGCGAGTGGAAGCAGGCCCTGCGCGATGCCGAAAGCCGGTTCCGCTGGCTGTTCGACGAGGCCCCTGTCGGCGTGGTGCTGCTGGATCTCGAGGGCGCCATCGCCGACTGCAACCCCACCTTCGCCGACATGGTGGGGGAGAGCCGGGGCTTCCTGGTGCACCAGCCGCTGGCCGACCGCATCGCCCGCGAGGACCGCTCCGACGTGGCGGCGGCCCTGTCCAAGGTGGTCATGGGCATCGCCGGCGCCGCCCAGCTCGAGGTGCGCTTCGCCACCTCCCGCGAGCGCGCCGCCTCGCTGTTCATCAGTCCGACCGGCGACGACGACGAGGTGACCGGCCTGGTGCTGCACTTCATCGACACGACGGAGCAGCGCAGTCTCGAAATCCAGTTCGCCCAGGCGCAGAAGATGCAGGCCATGGGCCAGCTTGCCGGCGGGGTGGCCCACGATTTCAACAACCTCCTGACCGCCATGATCGGCTTCTGCGATCTGTTGCTACAGCGCCATGGCGCCGGCGATCCCTCCTTCGCCGACATCATGCAGATCAAGCAGAACGCCAACCGGGCCGCCAACCTGATCCGGCAGCTCCTCGCCTTCTCGCGCCGTCAGCCGTTGCAGCCGCGCATGCTGGACGTGGCCGAGGCGCTGGCCGAGCTGTCCCACCTTTTGCGCCGACTCCTTGGCGAAACCGTCGGGCTGAAACTGGTCCACGGCCGCGATCTTGGGCTCGTGCGGGTGGATCCGGGGCAGTTCGACCAGGTGATCATCAACCTCGCCGTCAACGCCCGCGACGCCATGCAGGGGGGGGGCGTGCTCACCATCCGCACCGGCACCGCCACCTTCGATGTCCCGACCCAGCGCGGAGTCGACTTCATTCCCCCCGGCGAGTACGTGATGGTGGAGGTCAACGACACCGGCTGTGGCATCGGCAAGGAAGACATCGGCCGCATCTTCGAGCCGTTCTTCTCCACCAAGCAGGGGGGCGCCGGGACCGGCCTCGGGCTATCCACGGTCTATGGCATCATTCGCCAGACCGACGGCTTCATCCTGGTGGACAGCGCACTGGGCGAGGGGGCCACCTTCACCATCTACCTGCCGCGCTACGAGGCCGAGCCGGCGACCGAGGCCACCTTCGGCGGCATGGCGGCGGACGGCGCCGCCCGGACCGCCGTCGCCATGTCGGGAGCCCCCCAGGCCGCCGTCGCCGCCATCGCCGCCTCAGTCGCCGAGGGGGGAGGGCCGACGGACCTCACCGGGGCCGGCACCGTCCTCCTGGTGGAGGACGAGGACGCGGTGCGCACCTTCGCCGCGCGGGCCCTGCGCAACAAGGGCTACACGGTCATCGAGGCCGGAAACGGCGAGGCCGCCCTGGACGCGGTGCGCGATACCCCCGCCATCGACGTGCTGCTCAGCGACATGGTGATGCCCGGCATGGACGGGGCGACGCTGGCCCGGCTGGTGCGGGCGGACTGGCCCAACATCCGCATCATCCTGATGTCCGGCTATTCCGACGAGATCAGCCGCGGTGAACTCTCCGGCCTGCCCGACGTGCACTTCCTCGCCAAGCCCTTCAGCCTGGAGATCCTCGCCGGCACCGTCAAGGAGGTGGCGGCCGGAGCGCTGCCGCGGGGGCTGCCCGTGGCGGGAGGTTGACGGCGCGCACCGACCAACCGGCGCTCCCGTGGTCGATGCGGGTCAGCGACAGGTTGTCCACCGCCACCGCGTGGGCCTTTTCCGGCGAGAGGTCGAGGGCCACGGCCAGCGCCGCCCGGATGGAGCCGGAGTGGGCCACGGCGACGATGTCGCGGCGGGCATGGAGCACCGACAGCCGCTCCACCACCGCCCGCACCCGCTCCACCACCTGGACGAAGCTCTCGCCACCCGGCGGCGCCACGGTGAAGGGAGCCCGCCAGAAGGCCTCCAGGTGGGGATCGCCCGCCGCCCGCAGGCCATCCCAGCTTTCCCCCTCCCAGGCGCCGAAGCCCTGCTCGGCCAGGTCGGGCTCCACCACCGCCGGCTCGAAGCCGATGGCCTGGGCGGTGCGCAGGGTCCGCGTCAGGTGGCTGCGCACGGTCACCGCCCCGGGGGGCAGTCCGGCCGCCAGACCGATGAAGGCCGCGCGGTCGGAGACGTCGCAGTCGAGATCGGTGTGGCCATAGATGCGCACCCCCGCCCACGCCACCGGCGCGTGACGCACCCACCACCAGCGGGTTTCCCCGGTCATCATGACGATACCGCCCCCTGTGCTGCTCCGGCGGCGGCGAGAGCCAGCAGCACCGCCGCCTCCACCGCCTGCCCGGCCGCTCCCAGCACGTCGCCGGTATAGCCGCCGATGTGGGCGCGGGCCGACAGCGAGACGGCCACCGTCGCCCCCAGCATGGCCAGGATGGACACCACCGCCGGCCCCGGAGGGAACACCACCACCGTCAGCACCAGGGCCGAGGCGACGGCGATCACCGTCGCGGCGAAGGCCTCCTCGTCGTCCAGGCGGGCGGCGGCGGCGCCCAGGCCGTCGTTGCGGGCCGGGGCCATCATCCGCATGGCGAGCGGCATGGCGGCCCGCGACAGGGCACCGGTCACCACCAGCGCCAGCATCACCGCATGGGGCTCGGCGATGGCGGCGATGGCGCCGGCCCGCAGGGTGACGCTGAAGATCAACGCCAGGACGCCATAGGTGCCGATGCGGCTGTCGCGCATGATCTCCATCCGCCGCGCCCGGGTGCCACCGGCGCCGAAGCCGTCGGCGGTATCGGCGAGGCCGTCCTCGTGCAGGCCGCCGGTGGCCCGGACCATCGCCGCCACGGCCAGCAGCGCCGCCAGCCAGGGCGTCATCCTTGCCCACAGGGCGAGGGCATAGACGGCGGCGCCGAACAGGCCGATCCCGGCTCCCGCCACCGGGAACAGGCGCATGACCCGCGCCAGGGCGCCGTCGGCCATCCGCGGCAGCGGCGGCAGCGGCAGGCGGGTCAGGAAGGCGATGGCGAAATGCAGATCGAACACCCATCCGCGCAGGCCGGTGGGCGGGGACGGATAGGGACTGGGACGCGGCTTGACCATCTGGGATGATTTCCTTGGCTCGGTCGGATATAGCTCGTGCCCGAGCCCGGTCGCAATCCTTTTGCCCCGGTTAAACGCCATAGAGGAAACACACCCGTGGAAAAGTCGACCGCCGTTCCGACCCTTGCCGCCTTTCGCGATCTTCTGCGCGCCCTGCCCGGCCCCGACCAGGAGGCCGCGGAAATGGCCGCTCTCCGCGAACCGCAACTCACCAAGCCCCGGGGGTCCCTCGGGCGCCTCGAGGAGTTGAGCGCATGGCTGTCCGCCTGGCAGGGCCAGCACCCGCCGCGACTCGATCGTCCGGCCTGCGCCGTGTTCGCCGGCAACCACGGGGTGGCGGCTCAGGGGGTCTCGGCCTTTCCGCCGGAGGTCACCGTGCAGATGGTCCACAACTTCACCGTCGGCGGGGCGGCGGTGAACCAGCTTTGCCGCACCTTCGGCGTCGCCCTGACGGTGGAGGCGCTGAGACTCGACCAGCCGACCGCCGACTTCACCACCGCTCCGGCCATGACCGAAGCCGAGTGCCTCGAAGCCATCCAGGCCGGCATGTTCTCGGTTCCCAACGGCGCCGACGTGCTGTGTCTCGGCGAAATGGGCATCGCCAACACCACGGCGGCGGCGGCCATCTGCCACGGGCTCTATGGCGGTGAGGCCGCCGACTGGGTCGGTCCCGGCACCGGCATCGTCGGCGCGGCCCTCACCCACAAGGCGGAGGTGATCGCCCGTGGCGTCGCCCGGCACCGTCCCGCCATGACGGACGCCCTGGACGTGCTGCGCCACGTCGGCGGACGGGAACTGGCGGCCATCGCCGGCGCCGTGGTCGGCGCGCGGCTGAAGCGGGTGCCGGTGCTGCTGGACGGCTTCATCTGCACGTCGGCGGCGGCGGTGCTCGAGTCCTTCCGTCCGGGATCCCTCGATCATTGCGTGGTGGCCCACGTCAGCGCCGAACCCGGCCATCGCCGCCTGCTGGAGCGCCTGAACAAGCGGGCCCTGTTCGACCTCGGCCTGCGACTCGGCGAAGCGTCCGGCGCGGTGCTGGCCGTCGGCGTCCTGAAGGCCGCCGTCGCCTGCCACACCGGCATGGCCACCTTCGCCGAAGCCGGCGTCAGCGACAAGGAATAGGGGGAGAAGGCGGAGGGGGAGGAGGAACGCCCTATGCCTTGACTCCGGCATAGCCCCGCTTTGGCGCGTCGGGGTCCAGCGGCCAGCGGGGGCGCGGCTTGAAGTCGAAGCCGTCGGCGAGCCCCTGGCCCAGCCGCTCGATGCCGGCCCAGGCGATCATCGCCGCGTTGTCGGTGCACAGCCGCAGCGGCGGCGCGATGAACGCCAGTCCCTCCTCGGCCGCAAGCCCGGTCAGGCGCTGGCGCAGGAGGGTGTTGGCGGCAACTCCTCCCGCCACCACCAGCGTCGTCCCGGCCGGGTGGCTGGCGCGGAACGAGCGGATGGCGTTGCGGGTCCGGTCCACCACGGCATCGGCGACCGCCGCCTGGAACGAAGCGGCGAGATCGGCCGTGTCCTGGTCGCTGGGCCGGTCGGACCCCAGGGCGTTCACCGCCTGCTTCACCGCCGTCTTCAGGCCCGAGAACGAGAAGTCGCAGCCGGGCCGGCCCTTCATCGGCCGGGGAAAGGCGAAGCGGGCCGGATCCCCGGTGGCGGCGGTCGCCTCGATCCGCGGCCCTCCCGGATAGCCAAGCCCCAGCATCTTCGCCACCTTGTCGAAGGCCTCGCCGGCGGCATCGTCGATGGTGGTGCCGAGTCGCCGGTAGCGCCCGGCGCCCTCCACCACCAGCAGCTGGCAATGACCGCCGGAAACCAGCAGCAGCAGATAAGGGAACGCAAGGTCGTGGGTCAGACGCGCCGTCAGGGCGTGTCCCTCCAGGTGATTGACGGCGACGAAGGGGATGCGGCGGACGGCGGCGATGGCCTTGGCCGTCATCACGCCGACGATGACGCCGCCGATCAGTCCGGGCCCGCCGGTCGCCGCCACCGCGTCCAGGGCGCCGACGCCGATGCCAGCCTCCGCCATGGCCGCCGCCACCAGGCGGTCCAGATGCTGAAGGTGGGAGCGGGCGGCAATCTCCGGCACGATGCCGCCATAGGGCCGGTGCTCCTCCACCTGGGACAGCACCAGATCGGCCAGCACCACCCTCTCCCCGGTCACCACGGCGGCGGCGGTCTCGTCGCAACTGGTCTCGATGCCGAGGACGATCATGGGGAATGGCGGCCGTCAAACAGTGAGGCCCCCCTGTATTGTCACCGGGGGGCCTCGCGTAAAATGCTCGCCTACGAGCGTTCGGATATGGCGACACCCTGCGTCATCCACATAAAAAAGTCAACAATTTTTTGGCTCTAACGCCTTCGGGTGAAGGGGAGGTACCAGGGCAATCGGGTGAAGGAAAAAGCATTGGCGCTGGAATCAACAAAAGCCCTCTCCCCCCCCTTCAGGGGGGAGAGGGTTGGGTGAGGGGGGCGCGAAGCTCCCGAGATGGTGCCGGTTGCCCGGGGGGGGGGGGGGGGGGGGGGGGGGGGGGGGGGGGGGGGGG
>JAMOBE010000106.1:0-12253 GCA_039908285.1 Alphaproteobacteria bacterium | reverse complement strand
TCTCATTCTGGGACTACCTGGGAAGCCGTCTGGGTGTCAGCGGCGAACACATCCCAAACCTCGCCCAGCTCGTCGCCGCCCCCTGAACCGCTCCCGCCCGGCCTTTTGCCCCTGTTACTAATTGAGGCATTAACCTTTTGTTAATTTTCTGGTCACCGTCGGTGGTAGGGCAAAAGCTACGGGTTTCGAACTCGCCACAGGCGGTCACCAAGCTCGGAAAGCCCAGAAATCAGCCATTTTATTGGAGAGAGACAGGACAGACGGCCAGGAAAGACGTCCAGAGCCGTGCGCCGACGACTACCTTGCCGAGTCGGATACTACCCGTCTCCTGGATCGTCGGCGATCATCAGTGCATTTCGGGGATACCAGTGACCGGTACGGTATAGGAGGCGTTCAGCACCTCATCCCAGCATTCAGACTTTTTGGCCCACTCCGAAACCATTCTGCCTGCGGCGGTCTGGTGAAGAACCTGATTGACCTCGGCAGCCCAGAGGGTGATCTGCCGCCTGAGTTCGACGGAAATCTCCTGTCGGAGCCAGATTCTGTCCAGATCCAGGTTATCGCCGAGCCGATTGCCGACAAGCGAGACGACGTAGGCGGTGACGTTCGCCTGGAAGGCCGGAAACATTGGCCGCACCAGTTTCTGCGTAGCCTTGAACAAGATGGCCTTTGCGATCATGTGCTTGTAGTTTGCCACCACTGGAAGTGTCGTGCTGACAAGACTGTCCGGATCGCTGAATCTCTCCATGAACTTCTCGAAATTCTTCTGTGCTCCAAGGCTCACGAGGTGAGGCTTCTGGCTCCAGGCGTTCAGATATTTTGCCAGGTCGGTCTTCGTGATCTTGCGGGCCGGAGGAATGGCTTCCCTGAGTTGCCGCAGACGGGCGGAAGTGGTGCCGTCACGCGCCAGCATGACGTTGTAGCTTCCCGCCGCCCGTTCGTAGAACCAGCGCCCGGCACCGTCCGGACAATATGTCGACAGTGCAAGTTTCTCTATTTCAACATGGAATGGCTTGTTGGCCGACAGATCGGACAGCTTTACGGAATTCTGGCTGTTGGCGTACCTTGATATATCGGAGATGAGAGCCTCCTCGTCCGCGGCATCCGTCGATCTCAGCACGATGACCTTGGCCGGAACCCGCACGAGGCGCAGGTCGACATCGGGGTTCTTTTTCTTCGTAAAATAGAGCGAGGCCGTCGTTTGGCCCCCGTTGACGATCTGCATGCCCTTGAGCCACAGAATTCCCTGCCCACCATCGGGCATTCTGCCGAGGCGGATCTCGTCGGCGACAAGGACGACTCCGTTGTTGTAGGCCATGAAACGCTCGGGATCGTCTCTGAGCGTATCGCGTATGCCCCTGTTGACCTTTCCGCTCGCGCTGAGGAATGACCGGGTGTTGGCTTCCAGCAGGCGGGCACCGAATTTCTCGTAGACGAATCTCAGCGCTTCGCCGGGAATGACGGTCATGGCGTAGTCGTAGCCGGCCATCTCTCCGGGCACGTATACGCACGGGAGAGGACTCCCCGAGACCTGCTCGAAATCCACCATCAGTTCATCGCGCGGCTTGCCTTCCGACCAGTGGCGGTGCAGCCGCTCGATATCCATGACCTCGAGCTTGACGGTTCGTCCGCCGACATCCCTGGTCTTGAAGTTCTTGGCCTTCGCCTGCCGGTCCGTCAGGACGTAGATTCTGATCTGGTCGAAGTCGGCATGGCACTTCTGGATGATCAGGGCCAGAGCATAGGCAGGATGCGACTCGTCCATGGTCGATGCCAGGCGGCCTTCCGCGCATCTGGTGAAGAAGCGCAGGCACTGCTCCGCAGCCGTCTTGGTCTCCAAGTCCGGGATTGGTGTCACGACGTCGACACCGCCGTACAGACTGACGAACAGATCGAACTGATCGTAGTCCTCGGACGCCGCCCATCCACTGAGCCGCAGGTTCGCGTTGCCGATCTTGTGCTCGTAGCGGCAGACATTGGGATCGAAAGTCATCCCGATCTCGAACATGTGCTTCATCACGATCTCGGAAAACACCGATTCTTCGTAGGGATACTCGCTTCCCGACATCTGAAGGCGCTCGCCGATCTCCGATCGGACCTCGGACTGGGTCTGCCTGAGAAAATCTTCGAGTTCCATCAGATACCCCCCAGTTGCTCGAGAGCCCGGTCCAGACCGATGTCCGCGACATCCACCAGATCGAGATCCAGTTCATAGCGCGCCTTCCGGACGGCGATGCCCACGTTGTAGCGCGTCAGTTTCGGAAACCGCTCGTCCACGGGCAGCGCCACCGTACACGCATGACTGAAACGCCGAGTATAGACATTCGCAAACGCCTGCAGGAAACCGGCCTGCACCAGACGGCTCTCGAACACGCCCAGCGCGGCGGGATCGGCGCCGATACGATCGCGCAGATCGGCGACGAACTCCGGCAGCACCCGCCCCTGCCCACCGAGCGCCAGCCGCACTCCGGCAAGAAAGAGCGGCCGGCGCAGTGATTCGTCAAGCTGCTCGAGCGAGCCGATGGTGGCCGGAAAGCCGGCCGTCGAAACCGTGGCCTTGACCTCTATGGCTCCTGTGCCGATCTCGAAATCGTGCAGGCCATCCAGTGGCCCCTGCCAGGTGTCCAGGGCGACGATGGGCGGGATCCGGGCATCGAGAAGGCCCTTCAGGACGACCAGTTCCCCGACGAGCCCGACCTCCGCCTCCGGCCCGAGAATTCCGTCGCGGCCACGCTCCATGAAATCCTGCCACGCCCATATCCTGCCCAGGAAAAGCTGGAACAGCCTGTCTTCGCCCGTATGCCGGCAGGTCTCGAGAAGGCCGATGATGTCTGCCGCCATCGTGGCGAACATGTCGAGACTGCCGGATGACTGGCGTGACAGGGAAAGCCAGACGTCCGCTTCGACCGGGACGTCCTCCCGCCGGACCCTGTCCACCCGGAACCCATGGCCCCTGGGCAGATGGTCGTCGGGGGGCACACGGACGGACCGGAAGCCGACCAGGATCGCCTCCTGATTTCCTGGGAATTGCCGTCCGGCGAGCAGGTGGCAGGGGCCCGTCAGTTCGATCGGGATGGTACGCCATCCTTCTCCGGCACCGGCACCCGCCAGGGCGCGCCATGTTACCCGGAGCCTGTCACCATCATTCCGAGGAGCCATATTCCTGCTCCCAGAAAACGTTGTCGACCATGTATTCGACCTTCAGTCCCGAATTGCTGCCTGGGAAACTGATTCCGAACGCGATGACCGGGGGCGTGTCTTCGGAGAAACCGGCATCGGGACCGGCGAGAAGGGGGTCGAGAGCATAAAGGAACAGAACGCCACGCTCGGGATGGGCCGGAACGCCATCGGCGCCGAATCCCCTTGTCTTCCGTATCGCGGGGCCATTCGGGGCGTCGGGTTCCTTCGCCGTCTGGTTCCGCGCCGGATCGGCATGGAACGCGGCCCGGGTCGTGGCAAGTGCGGCATTCCAGGCGGCTTCGTCGAGGTCGATGGCCTCGTCATGGTACGTCACAAGTCGGCTGATCGAATAACGGTCCGGATACCGCCCCTGCGCGGCACGCTCCAGCATGGCGATGGAGACGCCATCGCGCAGCTCGATGGGACGTCCCTTGTCGCCACCGATCAGCGCCACGGTCCAGTCCGTCAGTTCGCCCCCGCTCACCATCGAGCGGATGAAGTCCGCCAGCAGCCGGCCGTCCATCTTGTGGGCTTCGGGATGGGTTCGGTAGGTTCCCAGGAAATCCATTATGTCGGCGGCAGGGACATGCTCCCAGAGCCAGCCTTTCCACTGCCGGCGACTCCCATTGCGGACCCGCAGGGGATCGCATTCCGGCTCACCCAGGGCCGAGATGAAACGTCTGGCGGCCAGGAAGTTCTTGTTAAGGTCGGCGGGAGTCCGGAAGAGGGCGACCGTTTCCAGGAGATGACCGCTAAACGACAGCATCAGTTTCCTTGCCGCCCGCATCTTGAGCCGGGACGTCACCATCAGAACCGGGTGCGACTGCACCTTGAGACCGTATTCGCGCGGCGTGGCGCCGCTCGCCGCCATCAGGTCGAATTCCTCGCGCAATTCCTCCGCGGCGTCCGCGATGTGGCCGAACCAGTCGACGAGTTCCGTCGTCGTGTAAAGACGGCAGAGATCCAGGTATCCCGGCCGGTAGCCGAACCAGCGCCCCATCTGCATCAGCGTGTCGTACATGCGCGAGGCCCGCAGGAAATAGCTGACGCAGAGCCCCTCCAGGGTCAGTCCCCGGGCAAGCTTGTCGCCGCCGATGGCGATCACCTTGAGACCCGCACCAACGTGTTCGGCGTAATCCAGTGTGTCCTTCGCCGTCCCATTGATCATCCGGACATGGATGTCGGATACGATGTCGGGCAGCACCCGCTCGACGTCCGTCCACCCGATTTCGTCCTGCGGCACCAGATCCGGATGCCGATCCCTCATGGCCGCCGTCGTGGGAGCATGGTCGGTCTCCCACAGGCGCCGGAGATTTTCGAGTATCTGGTCCGCCCCGATCCCCCTCGTCAGTCTCTGACGCAGGTGGCGGACCCGCTCCGCCACCTGATCGTGAACGGCCCTCTGCACGGAGTTGAATCGGGTCACATGGATGAGCATCGACGAATGCCGGTTGGCCTGCCCGCGAAGGTGACGGACCGCGCAGGCGAGCACGAATGCGTCGATGGCCTGAACGAGGGACGGCGGCAGTTCATCCCTCCCCTCGTGAAGGGGGGAATGCCCGTTCCTATGCTTCTGCGGCATCCAGCCGCCAAGGCCATCCTGGGTCACTTGGTCATCGACGGAGCGCAGCAGCGGCAGGCCAGCCTCCCGCCCCCCATCATTCAGCAGTCCGAATACCCGCGCCGGGCCGATGTAGCTGGACGGAGCGGCAAGATTGATGATGAAGGCGGCCGGATACAGGTCCATCCCCTCCTGACGTGTCTCCCCCCGTTCGTGGATGAAGATGTTCGCGAACGGCGTCGCCGTATAGCCGACGTAGGCGGAGCGCGAGAAGGAATGGAGCAGCCGGCGGATCAGGCGATTGATGGTCCTCGGCTCATGATCTTCATCGGGCCTGCCGTCGGCATCGAATAGCTGCTCGCCGGTATCGACCGACGCGTGGTCGGCCTCGTCATCGATCACGAGCAGGGGCAGCCTGGTGACGCGTCTTCTGACGCCAGGCAGACCACCGGCATCGCCTCCGATGTCGGTGGTGGGAAGTGGCGCATCGGCCACCCGTTCCTGCACCCACTTCAGCAGCAACTTGAGCACCGTCCTGTTCTTCTTCACGACGAAGAGCCACGGCCGTTCCTCGGGAGAAATCGCCAGTTGGCGGGAGATGCGGGTGTTGAAATCCCCGGAATTGGCGCGGTTCGTCGCACAGTTGGGATGAATGTTGCCGTCGCTGTCCAGTTCACCGACGCCGATGACATTGAGCGCATCCCGGGTGGGCGACGTCTCGTACCCGAGAAAGCCCTCTTCCAGGCGCATCTGCGTCTGGGAACGCAGGTTGTTGTGAAGGCCCGCGAGGACGATGATGATCTTGTATCCGGCGTCGGCGGCCTTGCAGATGAGACCGGTGTAGTGTGCGGTCTTGCCGGACTGCACGTGCCCCACCACCAGCCCGCGTCTGTCCCAGGCACCGTCGCGCATCGGATCCTCAAGCAGACCCAGCACCTCGTCGGTGGACCGATCGAGACCATCGACGGCCTTGTAGGAGAGTCCGCGCTCCAGCCATTCGCGGTAGCGTCGCCAATACCTCCAGTCCTTCCTTCTCGCGGCAACCAGCCATGGCTCGTGGCCGGCATCGCTCTTCAGGGTCGTATCCTGGCCGATCCACAGGCTGAATCGGCGGATGAGTTCGTCGACCACCGCCTCCCTGTCCAGTCCTTCGCCCCATTTCGGGTTCATGCGGATGACCATATCCATCTTTTCCGCGATGAGCGCGGGCGTGATGGCGGAGCGGTCCTCTTCGTCCAGGAGCAGCTCCTGCACGAACTTCACGACCTTCTGAAGTGTTTCCTCGGATGTCGACGTCATGGACAGCTTACTCCCCGGGGGCCTCGGGCTCGTCCGGCAGCGCCGCGACCAGGTCCGGATAATTGTGGAATGGCTCGGTGTGAAGGAGCTGTTCCCGCGCAAGCGCCGGGGCCAGATTCTTTCTGCGGACAAGGTTCCGGTACATGACCTCGAGCACCGCCGTTACCTCGGCCGGAGCTTCACCGGCGAAGCCGGTCCGGGGAGTTTCGCGTCCCTCGGTCGTGTCGAGCCAGATCCTCTGGACAGGGACCGTTTCCTCGATCACCCGGAGCATCGCCCTGATCTGAGGCAGCAGAGGCCCGGCCTCGTCCAGCACGGTCCTGACGGCCGGGTGCCTCTCGTCGATGCGGTAGTGCATCCCGCCGCCGAAATGCTCGGTACGCCACGCCTGGGTCACCGGACGACCGTCACCCGTGCGGGTCGGCTGCCCCCTGTGGGCGAAGACCTGACGTGCCCGTGCGCGGATATCCTCCGCGAGACGAATCAGTCGGGGGCGTAGCGACACCGGCGGGCGCGCCGTCGACTTGCGGATGTCGATCTTCCAGTCGGCATCCGCGGAGTTCGGAATATCGAGCCGGATACGGGCGAGACGATGCGCCTCCTCCTTCGTCCAGGAACGGCACTGGCCGAGTCCGAGCCAGCTTCCGGCAACCAGAAGTCGTCTGTTGCGATAGACGTAGAACCCCTGCTGGGCCGTCCAGCCATCCGGCCCGGCGGCCGACTCGTACACGGCCGCGTCGAGACGATCCTTGTGAGGCAGAACGTGGCCCTGAGCCTCGACGTCGCCCCTGACCGAACCCAGTGACACGCCTGGCGAGGTCCATGTGGCGGGATGATCCGCCAGAAAGGGATCCCAGGGTGCCACGGGCCGACCATTGATGTTCAGGCGCAACTCTGGCCGAGGAGCATCAAGGTAGCGATGGAAGACCATCGCCAGGTGGCGCTCGACGCGGTCCATGAGATCGTGAAGATCCTGTTCGGAAAACCCGGGCGTGATGATCCGGTCGAGCCGCTCCCAAAGCACGAGCGTTCCCCTGCCGACACTCCGCAGGCTCTCCAGGAGAGGTTCGGAGCCTTCCGCAGGGCCTTCCAGAAGGTGCCATCCATCGTCGGGACTGGCGGCCAGCACATCCAGATCCCAGCGCAGGCACGAGAGATGGCCGTCCTTCATGCTGGCAACCGTGAGACGGCGGCATTGCGAGAATGACGCCGTCTTCAGCCCAAGGCCGAAGCGACCGAGATCGTGGGAGTCCCTGTCATCCAGAGGGCTCCTGTCGCCAAGCCGCATGGCCCGTTCCAGTTCGGCATCCGCCATGCCGCAGCCATCGTCCAGCACCGAAATGACTGCCGTTCCAGCCGGCCTCGAGAACTGCAGATCAACATGCGTGGCCCCGGCGGCGATGCAGTTGTCCACGATGTCGGCGAGTGCGGTGGCCGTCGAATAGCCCAGGCCGCGCAGCGCCTCGATCATCGCCCCGGCCCGGGGCGGCGCATGGCGGGACCTATGCTGCGTCATCATCGTCATCGTCCTGGGGTCCCCTGGGTCTGACGTTCCCGAAGTGGCCGCGCAGCCGTTTCGACCGTGACGGATGCGCCAACCTCCGCAGTGCCTTGGCTTCCACCTGACGAATGCGTTCGCGGGTGACGCCGAATTTCTGGCCAACCTCCTCAAGCGTGTGGGCATCGTCCATGCCTATTCCGAAGCGCATGCGCAGGATAGCCGCCTCCTTCGGTCTCAGACCGTTCAGGACATCCCTCACCGCGGTCCGCAAAGAAGCTTCAATGACGACGTCCTCGGCATTCACGGCGGCACCGTCCTCGATATCGTCAGCAGGAAACGAACCGTCGCCATCCGACATGTCGAGCGATATGGGCTCCTCCGGAACGCGCAGAATTTTCCTGACCCGGTCCTCCGGCATCGAAAGCATATCGGCCAGTTCCGCCGCCGTCGGAGACCGCCCCATCAGGATCGTGGCGTTATCAAACGCCTTCTGCACCTTGCGCACATCCCCAGCCATATGAACCGGGACACGGATTGTTCGCGACCTGTCGGCGACCGCCCGTGTGATGGCCTGCCTGATCCACCACGTCGCATATGTGGAAAACTTGAATCCAAGCCGATAATCGAAGCGTTCCACCGCTTTCAGGAGCCCGATGTTGCCTTCCTGAATTCTATCCATGAGCGGCAGGCCGCCGTACTTCTGCGCCACCGAGACGACGAGCCTGAGATTGGCTTCCGCCAGGTCCCGTTTCGCCTGCCTGGCTTTCTCCAGCCCGAACGCCATCAGTCGCCGGGCCTCGCCGGCGGACGCATCCCTGCCGACGATGTCGCGGAGACGCGCCAGAAACTCTGCTGAAAGGCCAAGCGCAAACAGTTCGTCCCGCATGGCATCGAGCAGCCGGCAATGTTCCACCCCGGTCGACGCCCGGGCCAAACCGGCGTGGATGTCACGGATCCTGTTCAACCGTTCCTGAAGATCGGGCGGAATCGGTGAGGGAACGATCCCGCCACCATCGGACATGACACTGACGTCGGTGGCACTCGCTTCGTCATCGGCGTCATCCTCGTCATCGGCAGCGTCTCCTTCCACCATGGCATCAAGGCGCAACTCACCCCGTTCCAGCCGTTCCGCGGTGCTGAATATTTCGGCCAACGCAGCGGGACTCCGCGCGACGGCGCCGAGAGCTTCATTCATGCCAGTCTCGATCACCCTTCCCAGGGCCGTTTCCTCTTCGCGGGACAGGACCCTCTTCTCGCCGATGTCCCTGTAGTAGTGCGCCAACGGCTCGGCCGACGACGAATCAAGATTTCGGAGAAACGCGAGCGCTTCGGCCACCTGGTCGTCCAAATCATCGTCGGGTTCGTCATCTGGTGGGTCGGATATGTCGGGAGCGATTGGCGACTCATCGACCATGATGCCGAGATCTTCCAGAACGGTGCGCAACCGATCCTCAAACCCGGCGTCAGGTACCTCTTCCTCGTCCATGTGCCGTGGTGTCGGATCGTCACCCCGCCGCAGTCGCGCTCTGCCGTCCGGATAGGCTACCGATCGCTGGAGGCCTGGAATCACTTCGGCAATCCGCCTGATCGGGACTCTGCCGTCCCGCAGGCCGGCCAGAAACAGCGCCCGGATCGACGCCATTCCCTCATCATCCGCATTCAGGATTCTCCGGCGGCGTCCTCCGAGCAGTTCCGGCAGATTGATCTCGACGTCGGACCAGTCCTCGTCGGTGTCGATTGGCACGTGGCGGGAAATCAGATGCTGAAGTACACCAGCCTCGGCCACACAGGTGGGATCACCCGGAGGCGGCGGGGTCTCCACGTCCTCTTCCCAGACGGAAAGATCGAACTCGTCGGATTCGGCGTTCGTCTCGGCATGCTCCGGCAATGATTCAACAACTGGCAGAATAGGGAGATATTCCCTCAGTACCGCCTCGGCTGCGCTTTTTCCATGCGTGACGGCGACCGCCAGAGCGTCGTTTCCATCATCGTCCCGCAGAGCAGGATCCGCGCCAGCATCGACAAGGAGGCGACAAATCTCCGCATGTCCCCGTGAAGCCGCAAGCATGAGCGGCGATCTGCCCTTGTCATCCCTCGCGTTGACATCGACCCCCTGATGCACCTGGACCTGCACGGCCGCCTTCACGCCGGTAAGGATCGCCATCCTGAACAATGGCGACAGCGGCTTCGTGACAACGGAGTGTTGATGGTTCATGTGTTCCGTCAATCTCCGTCAGCTATCTTTTTCGGATGCACTATCATCGCCACTTCGCGAGATGGTTTCACCCTGCCCACCTAGTCCGCATTCTGACGCATTCAGTGCGGAAAGAGTCTTACATAACCCGCACCGTGTCAACAGCCGGAGATGGTGATACTCACGATCGAAGAGCGTCAGCCATTATCTTTTCCGCAATCCGCCAGGCCAACAACGGCGGAACGGCGTTTCCGATCTGGCGAAACGCCGCATTCATGGCCCCGGCGAAGACAAACCCATCCGGAAACGATTGCAGTCGTGCGGCCTCCCTCACGGAAATCGTTCTGGCCTGAGTACTGTCAAAGTGGATATGGGAGTATGAGTCCTTGCCAAGATGGGCCATCACGGTCCTTGCCGGCTGATCCGCTTCCATCTTGCGCCACTTGTTGGGAAACTTGCCTGCATCGTAGGGCGGTACGAATTTTCGACGGACCTCGTCCAACTCCACGTCTCCCGGGTTCTGGCCAGCCCTCCGCAGTTGTTCGACGTGCTGCTCAAACAGGCGTTTCGCCAATTCGAGAGCCTGTGGATACTCGTCACCAGGTTTCATCTGTTCGAAGATCCTGTAATCCCTGGGAAGGCGCCGTGTAACGTGACAGGTCACCTCCGTGCTCTCAAAGCCCGGCCAGTATCGCATCTGCCTGCCATAGGCATTGGGTTGGCCCTCCCGGTATTGCCGGGTTGCGCCCAGCCTGAGGTTTCTGGGTGGGTATCCGCCTTCGCGGTGATCCGTGATCCGGGGCAGATCGGCGAGCGCTTCCTTCGTCGTTACCGCCGGCTCAAGCTCCGGGCGCGTGGAAGGTGGCGAAAGATAATGGGGAGGCTGGTCGCGCCGGAGCGCAACCTGACGGGTACCGAGGTAGCCCCTGGGCAGTTCGAGGCAATGGGTAGGCTCGGGAAAACGTACATCGGTCTGGAGAAGTCGATGATAGGCGATCAGAAACATACGTTCCCGCATCTGGGGAACGCCATAATACACCGCGTTCAACAGGGTATAGCGGCACTCGTAACCAACGTCTTCCAGAACGTTGGCCGTTTCCTCCGCGATATTGTGCCCGCCGTAATTCAGAACGTCGGGAACGTTTTCCATGACGATGACGAGAGGCGCAAGCCTGCGGACGTACTCTATGTATCGAAGATAGAGGCTCCCCCTTGGATCGACCTTGTATGCATCGGGTTTATCGGCGATTTCACGCAGCTTCGCCCGCCCGACGCGGGCATATGATTGGCAGGGAGGGCCACCGATCAGCACGTCCACGGCGTCCACTCCATCGTCAGGTCCGAACAGACCCGTCAGATCAAGCGGTTGAACGCTGGTGATATCGCGTGCATACGCCCCACAATCCTCAAGCTTTCGTGGCAGTGCCACTCCCCTGAAATTGGTCTCGTGGGATGCTGCCGCCTCGGGATCGATGTCGATGCCTCCGAGGATGTTGAAGCCGGCTCTCTGGAAACCCAGGGAAAAGCCGCCACAGCCAGAGAACATATCAAACACAGTTGGCTTGTGACCAGCGGAAATGCGATCACATTTTCTACGCACCGCTTCAGTCCAGTGCCATGGCTCCCTTCCCAGCATTGTCATTCCGACAAGAACTCCGATAGCCGCTCGGCAAGGCCGGCGGGCGCCCTGGTCTGGCACTCCCAGACGACCAGCACCTTCCAACCGGCCGCCTCCAGGGACTCCCGAGCCGTGCGGTCCCTTTCAACATTATCCTGAAACTTGCGCGTCCAGAACTCCTGTCTTGTCTTTGGCTCGGCTGCGAGTTTGCAGCCAGCGTGCCTATGCCAGAAACATCCGTGAACGAAGATTACCTTGCGCCGGCCGGGAAACACCAGATCGGGGGTGCCGGGAAGATCGCGACGATGCAGTCGGAAGCGAAACCCGAGCCCATGCGTCAGACTCCTGACGACCATCTCTGGCTTCGTGTTCCAGCCTTTCACGCGGGCCATCAGCGCACTTCGCGCTTCAGGTGAAATGACGTCGACCATCCGTTTCAACCATCCCGTTCACGGCTCATGTACCGATTATTGCCTGTCCTGGATTTTCCGCTCTCGTCGTTTCCTCGTGAAGGGGTTTTGTCGAATTCGTGCCAATCGGAAACCCGAGCACCTCTCTCTGCCTCTCCCACTCGTCAGGGAAATCGGCCATCAGGGAGGACAGTTCGAAACCGTCACGCCGTAAGGCGTGCCTTCGCACGACGGGCTGGCGACCTTTCAGGATCGCCTCGACGATGTCGGGGGCCAGGAAAGAGAGGCGGAAGATGCGTGCCACATAGGAGTGGCTGATGCCCTCGGTCTCGGCGATCGCCCTGAACGAGGTGCGCTGCCTGGACTCCAACTGGGTTCTTCGACGTTTCAGGTGGAAACGAGGATGTCGCCCAGGGGCGCGGCGATGAGGTAGATGATTGTCGCAAAGGTTGTTGTGTTGCGGTATCCCCTGGCGCGCGCTCGGGCGGCC
>JAMOBE010000105.1:0-12551 GCA_039908285.1 Alphaproteobacteria bacterium | reverse complement strand
AGCTCGTGATCATGCCCGACGGCGCCGCCCCGCCGACGGAGACGAGTCGCGCCGACGAAACCCTCCTGAAGGCCCTGGCCCGCGCCCGCCACTGGAGCCGGCAGATCGAGACCGGCCGCTGTGCCTCGGCCAAGGCCATCGCCGAGGCGGAGAACATCAACCACTCCTACGTCACCCGCATCCTGCGCCTGTCCTTCCTCGCCCCCGACATCGTCGAATCGATCGTCAAGGGCCGCCAGCCCAAGGGCTTCGAACTCGCCGCCCTGATGGGGGAGTTCCCGGCCGAGTGGGAGAAACAGAGGGAACTGTTCGGCTTTCCGCCGGTCGCGGTATCGTGATAGAAGCGGTGGCCGAAACATTGACCTGATCACCTGATGCCCCGACAGAAGACGACCGGTCATACCTGGACCTTCAAGGCCCGCTTCAGGACCAGCGCCTATGGCTGGCGGGGGTCGAGCTTGGCCATCACGCGTCTGAAGGAGGCGGTGAGCGAAATCACCAAGGTGTCCAAGGTGGATCCGATCCTTGCGGCCGACGGCGCCGTTGCCCTGATGGAACGCCTGTGGCCCGCGCTGCAGGACATCGACACCTCGTCCGGCGCGCTCGGGAGCGCGGTGCACAGGACGTTGGAAGCGCTGATCCCGATTCTGGTCAAGGCACCGGCCGACCCGAAGACTCGCGGCAAGTGGCTGGAGCGCCTGTTCAAGGCCGTCCAGGAGGATGGGGTGCAATACCTGACGCCGGTCGAGGAGCGCTGGGGCGAGATCGCCATCTACCAGGAGCACATCAACGCCTACGCCGACCGCCTGCTGCCGTCGCTGCGGCGGATATGGTCCGAGGAGAAGGGGGGCGGCTTTCTGAACGGCACCGACATCTGTCTGTCCTCGCTGCTCGAAGCCGGGCGATACGACGAACTGTTTGAGGTTCTGGGGCTGCGCTCGTACCGTTTCTGGGCCTACGACCATTTTGCCGCCGAGGCCCTGGTGCGCATGGGGCGGACCGATGCCGCCATCGCCTACGCCGAGGCCGCTCGCAACAGCCGAACCGGTCATTACGAACAGCGCGGCATTGACGCCTTCTGCGAGCGCGTCCTGATCGACGCCGGCCGCGCCGACGAGGCCTACCGCCGCTTTGGGCTGCGCACCGCCCAGGCCACCACTTATCTCGCCGCATATCGGGCGACCGTGAAGCGATATCCGGGTATCGAACCGCGCCGGATCCTCCTCGACCTGATCGAGGCGCGCGGTTCGAAAGGCAAATGGTTCGCCGCCGCCAAGGAAACCGAATTCCTCGATATCGCCCTCGATTGTGCCGCGGCCTACGATGCCGAACCCGCCACCCTGATCCGCGCCGCCCGCGACTTCACCGAGTCCGAACCCAGTTTCGCTGCTTCGGTGTCTCTGGTGGCGCTGCAGGGCCTGCTGCGAGGTCGTGGTTACGACGCGAGGGAAGCCGACGTCCTTGCCGCCTGCGACCACCTGCTGACGGCGGCCCAGCGGCTCGGTGCGATGATCTGGATGAAGGAGCAGATCGACGTCCTTCTCGCGATGCCGATTTCTACCGATCGCCAACCCTTCCGGCAGGCGATCGGCGACTGGCTGAAGTCACTGTCAGCAACCTGAAGACGATTGCCCAAGATGCGGTAGCAGGCGTATCACTTGGACCAACGGCTTGTGGTCGAAAGGAACGACGATGGATGATGGGATTCTCTCCGCCGGGCAGCAGCCCGACACGGCGGCGAAGCTTACCGCGTATGTCGAGCGCGTGGAGCGCCTGCTCGACGAGATCGATCAGTTGAAGGACGGGCTCAAGGACCTGAAGGCCGAGATCAAGGCCGACGGCTTCAACGTAAAGGCCGTGGACCGGGTGGTCGCCATCCGTCGCAGCAAGGGGGCCGCCGACAAGGAGGCCGAGTTTATCAACGACGTCCTTCTCTATGCCCACGTCACCGGCACGCGGCTCGACGTGGAGATCGGCGGCGATCCGGGCGAGGATCGCACCTGAGGGAGGACCGTGTGATGGCGCAGGCGCGGCACAAGACCGGGAAGGAGCGGGGAGCGGCCGATTCGGTGGCTCGAGCCGAACGGCTGCGGGGGATCATTTCCGCCCTTGGTCTGGCGGCGACCGATTTTCTGTCCAAACCCAAGGTCGAGGCCATGGCGGCCCAGTGGCTGTCCGGCGTGCGACAGCCGCAGGACGAGAACGAGGCCTTCCTGCTGTTCGCCAACGCCTCCCTGCTGGCGATGTCTCTCGCCGTGTTCACGCCGAGTATGACCGGCCAGACCGCCATCGACCGCCTCGCCCGGCGCCACCAGGCGGCCGATGCCGATGAGTTGGCGGCGCTCCAGGCGCTGCGGGGCTCGCGCTTCCGTCTTTTGGCCGTGGATGTGGCGCTGCCGCCGCTGGGTTTCCGGGTACGCGATCTGGCGAGCGGCGAAGTCCTGCACCTGATCGACGGCGAAATGCCGGCAGCCTGCGTCGGCCTGTCCATCGCCTGTCGAATCTGCCCGGTGGAGGATGGACTGGTGGTGCCGGTCGGGCCGATGACCCCGCTCGACGAGGCGATGCTTGATCTGGCGCGGCAATACATCCGCCCGAACGGCCGGGGCCTCGCCGCGCAGAAGTGTGCCGAGGCCCTCTATCGCCACGCGGTGCGGCACGGCGGGCCGCGGGTGCCCGGCCTCAACGCCTCGGCAAAGACCGGCGGCACCTTTCCCTATTCTCCGGAGGACGGGCCGGCGCACGCGCTCGCCTTCGCTCTGGCCGACAGGGGCGCCGCTCCAACGGAACGTCAACTTCAGGCGGCCCGGGAACTGACCAGCATCGACAACATCATCGATGCGATGAGCGGAATCTCCCTCGGCCGCGCCTATGGTCCGGAGACGCTGGCCTCCGCTTACGAGACGCTCGCGCTGATCCAGATGGAGACCATCGAGCGCCGGGCCGCCAGTGGGATTGCCGGTTCGCTCGACCGGGTGGCGGCGGCGATCGAGCGGGAGATTGCCGACGGCGAACTGCCGACGGAAGCGCGCGACATGTTCCGCGAACTGCGCCGCCGCGTCCGTGTCACCCCGCCGAAACAGACGGCCGGCAACGTCGATCTCGACAAGGTGCTCGGCCGCATTCAGGCCCTGCGCGAGAAGACGGTGGAGAAGGGCTGCACCGAACAGGAGGCCCTGGCCGCCGCCGAAAAGGTGGCGGAACTCCTCGACCGCTACGGCCTATCCCTGTCCGAGGTCGAGTTGAAGAACCAGACCTGCGAGGGCTTCGGCGTTGAAACCGGGCGCAAGCGTCTGGGGCCGATCGATGCCTGCATCCCCGCGGTGGCCAGTTTCTGCGACTGCCGGGTATGGCGGGAGAAAACGGCCACCGACGAGATCCGTTATGTCTTCTTCGGCCTGCCCGCCGACGTCGCCGGAGCCCGCTACCTCTACGACCTGATCGAGCGGGCCTTCGAGACCGAAACCGAGGCCTTCAAGGCCGGTCCCCTTTATTTCCAACACCCCACGAGCCAGCGCCGCACCGCCACTACCTCGTTTCAGACCGGTCTTTCCGACGGCATCGCCCGCAAGCTCCATGCCCTGCATGCCGAACGGGAGGCGGCAATGCGGACCTCCACCGGCCGCGACCTGGTGCCGATCAAGGAATCGGTGCTGGAGGACGAACTGGCCAGGCTCGGCATGACCTTCACGAGCCGCAGCGCCCCGAAGGGGAAGCGGGTCCTCTCCGACGCCTACGAGGCCGGCCGTGAGGCAGGCGAGATGTTCGAGTATCGGCCGGGGATTGAGCGGTCGGCGTGAACGGCGAGATGGAGCGCGGTCTCTACGTGAGTGAAGCCTTGATCCTGCCGACCGCGCTCCGGTCGTAATAGCCGCACACGCCCCGCTTTGCCGCCGGCTCCAGACCCAGTTCCTTGATGGCCTTCTTCACCTTGCCGTCAGATACGCCGAGTTCCTTGGCGATGTTGCCCGCCGTGATCAGTTCTTCCTTCGTATCGGCCACGACCGTTCTCCTTGCTCAACCGTTCAACACATCCTTCAGCTTCTTGCTGGCGGAGAACTTCGCGGTCTTCGACGCGGCGATTGCGATCTTTTCCCCTGTGCGAGGATTGCGCCCCACACCGGCGGCACGCTCCGTGACAGTGAAGGTCCCGAATCCGGTGAGGCGAACGTCGTCGCCGTCCTTCAGCGCGTCCGTGATTGCGTTTAGTATGGCGTCAACGGCCTTGCTGGCATCGACCTTGGTGAGGCCGGCGGCAACGGCCACGTCATTCACAACGTCGGTTCTGTTCATGGCGATGGTCCCCCGTCGGCAAAAGGAGTGCTGTCACGAGGGATAATCTCGAAGAAACCAGTGGTCAAGAATCATGCCGCCTCTCGTTGGGCGTGAGTCGCTTGTGCTCAGAGTAGCATCGATGATACGTTGCGCTCGCCGCATGTCATTAGGACCACACGATCCCGCCGCAACCGTTGTTGCCTATCGTGTCGAACGACTTTCAAAGTCGATGCGGTTGCGCCCCGTCCTCCCCCCGTGACCCTAAGGACGGGGCGCTTATGAAATGGAGTCGCTCGGGCGGAAGTACGCCGATAAGCATAATAAATGGTGAAAATCCGCCAATTTTCTTGCCATGTGACCGACTATTGACGATTCGCATCCGTCCCCTTCGCCCTACCACCGCCGGTGTCAGGAAACTTAACAAACCGTTAAGGCCAAAAATTTTGCCAAGCCTTTGATATCATGGAAGAATACCGAGGTACGGGAAAGGCGTACCGACTTGGGCGAAGTCACATGGTTTAGGAGAAAAACGGGCCAGAGAGACGAAAATGGCCCCCGAGAGGGAGGCACAAGGTCACATGGGAATGTCTCTGCGGGCAAACTCTCTCTCGCCAAGCCTTTGATATCTCAATGACTATTTGGAAATATCGAGAGAAGTTTCAGCGATTGTTTGATCGGGAGAAAAGTTACTTGAGGTGTTACTGGCGGAGGGGGTGGGATTCGAACCCACGATACGCTTTTGACGTATACACACTTTCCAGGCGTGCGCCTTCGACCGCTCGGCCACCCCTCCCCATCGGCTCCCGGGAGCTTAGCTGGGGAGCTTGGCCATTGCAACGCTGGAACGCGGTGGTTCCAGGGAAAACCTGATATTTCCGTGGGCCGTGTCCCAGGACGTGGTGTCGGAGCCCTGGTTACGCCTCCAGAGACAATTTCGGCACGTCCTGCCAGCGCAGCACGTCCAGGATTCGTTCCGTTCGGCTGATGACGGTGGGATTGTCGGCGTTGTGCGTGCGCTCGAAGTCGAGGCGTTCCTCCCACTGGGCGATGACGTCCCGAGGACGGTCCGGCTCGGCCTTCTCCCCGGTCAGGGCGCCGATGGTGCTGTCGAACGCCGGATGCAGCTCTGCCGGAAAGCCCAGCATGCGGTATTCGTCCCAGTTCAGCACGCCGCTCATGTAGTTGTCATAGGCGAAGTTGGCCACCTCGCGGGGCGACATGTTGCGGACATCCCGTCCGGTGTCGGGGGCGGCGAGGAGGATGGGCTCCTCCTCCTGCCCGGCCGGCGGGGGAGAGGCCGCCGCGGCCCCGGGGGGAGCTGCCGCATCGCGGCCCCGGCGCGATGCGGCTGCGGAGGCCGTGTCGCGGGAGCCGGTGCGAAAATCCCCAAGATCAAACCCGAACAGCGCATCCAGTTTCATCGTCTTATCCAGGCCCGCGGCCTGCGGCGCCCGGCCCCGTCATGCAACCGCTCCCTGGGCAACCGCTCCCTGGGCAACCGCTCCCTGGGCAACCGCTCCCTGGGCAACCGCTCCCTGGCCGACGCCGAAGATCGCGGCGCCATGATGGCCGGTGTCGTTGGCGGCAAGGGTGCCCCGTCCCGCCTGCTTCTTGCGATACATGTCGGCGTCGGCCTGGCGCAGCACCTGCTTCCAGTCGTCTTCCGGCTCGAAAAATTGGGTGCCGCAGCTTGCGCGCATCGCAATCATGACGCCATTCCAGGTGGCATAGGCGTGATTGATCAGGTGCTCGAGATCGCCGGCGCGGGCCATGCCAGTGTGGCGCGGGCTGCGCGGCATCAGGACCACGAACTCGTCGCCGCCGATGCGGCCGACGCTGTCGCTTTCGCGGACGTTGCCGCGCAGGAGTCCCGCCACCTGACGCAATACCTCGTCGCCGGCCTCGTGGCCGAAGGTGTCGTTGATGGGCTTGAAGCCGTCGAGGTCGAGGAAGATCAGCACACCGCCCTCACCGTGGCGCTGAGACCACGCCAGCTCGTGGCGCAGCCGCTCCTCGATGCCCCGTCGGTTCATGAGCCCGGTCAGCTCGTCGGTGAGCGACAGGCGCTCGAGCTGGGCCAGCCGCTCGGTATTGGAGTACAGCCGCTCGTGGGCCTCCAGGGCGATGGCGATGGTGCTGTTGACCAGATCGAACCAGGGCACGCTCATGTCGAGTCCCGCACGGCCGATCAGCGACAGGTCCGCGGCGGCGCGGCGCAGTGTCGCAGCGATTTCGGCATCAGAGGCCTTGAGAAGGTCGATTCCACTGGTTTGGGCGTTGTTGCTCATGGTGCCCCCTTCCGCTTGGTGGCGTTGGCATTTTTTTCGTTGAGCCAGGGCAGTGTCACGCAAGCCCCATGCCACCGCCCGGGGGCAGGGAACTGGCGCCTGTCGTGTGGCCTGGTAGGCAGAGTCTGCCGGGTGGAGGACGCGGCCGGCGCCTTCACCCGGCAGATTTGTCCCACCGGTCCCGGAGCGGGCATTGCGGATCCCACCCGCGAACGTGGTAAAGTGTCCGTGTCCCCGGCTTTGACCGGTGGCGTCGGCACCAGGCAGGGAGACGTTGGGACATGGCCCGCGGCGGGATCGTTGTTGGAATGGTGGCCACGCTGTGCCTTGCCGGCACCGTGTGGGCGGCTGACCCCGTGCCTCCCGGCCCGGTGGCCCCCGACCCGGCCAGTCACGAGGCCGTGTATGACGTGTCCCTGGCCACCCTGCGGTCCGGCTCCGGGGTGGTGGGGGCGCGCGGGCGCATGATCTACCGCTTCATCGACGTCTGCGACGGCTGGACGGTCGAGACTCACAATTCCCTGGATATGGTGGACGATCAGGGGGCGCAGGTGGCGACCGGCTGGCACTTCGTCGCCTGGGAGTCGAAGGACGGCCTGTCATACCGCTTCCGGGTCACCAGCACCCGCGACGGCGAGACCACCGAGACCATCACGGGGACCGCCCGCCTCGACGGCGTGGGCCAGACCGGCGAGGCCCGCTTCGAACAGCCCGAGCCCACCACCATCCCCCTGCCCGCCGGCACCCTGTTTCCGACCCGCCACGCCATGGTGCTGGTGGAGCGGGCCATGGCCGGCGAGCGCTCGGTGCTGCGCAAGGTGTTCGATGGCACCCTGGTGGCGCCTCCCTTCGATGTCAACATGCTGCTGGGCCGCAGCCTGCCCGTCGGCACCGCCGGCGAGAACACGGATCCCCTGGTGGCGGCGACTCCGTCCTGGCGGATGCATCTCGCCTATTTCCGCACCGATACCGACGATGTCACCCCGTTCCACGAGGTCGGCGTGCGCTACCACGACAACAGCGTGGCCGAGGAGGTCCTCCAGGACTACGGCGCCTTCAGCCTGACCGCCCGCGTCCGCGACCTCAAGGCCCTGCCCAAGCCTGGGTGCTGAGAGGGTGAAGCCGCTCGCCGGTATATGACGGTAGTATCAGGATGATCCGTCTGTTCGTCGCCATCGACCTGCCTGATGCGGTGCGTGATCGCCTCGCGGCGCTGGCGGGGGGCATTCCCGGGGCGCGCTGGCTCGAGCCCGAGAGCTATCACGTGACTCTGCACTTCATCGGCGAGGTGCCCGAGGATACCGCCGAGGAGATCCATGCCGCGCTGGAGGCCGTCCGCGCCCCCGGAGTCACGTTGGCCATCGGTGGAGTGGGGAGCTTCTCGCAGGGTCATCGGGTCCACTCCCTGTATGCCGGGGTGGACAGGAGCCCGCCGCTCCTGCACCTGCACGACCGGATCCAGAGGGCGGTGACCCAGGTCTGTCCAGCCACCGACGGGCGCCGCTTCACCCCCCACGTCACCCTGGCGCGGCTTAAAGGAGCGACGCCGTCCCGGGTCCAGGACTTCCTGGCCGCCAACGCGCCGTTCCGCCTGGAGCCGTTCCCGGTCGCCCGCTTCACCCTGTTTTCCAGCCACCTTGGCCGCGGCGGCGCCAGCTATGTCGCCGAGGCCGAGTACCCCCTGGACGCGGTCACCCCGCCCTGACATCTTCCACTCCCTCTCCCCCATCGAGGGGGAGGGCTTAAGTTTGCTGGAGGTTTGCTGGAAACTAGTGTGCATACGGTAGCTTGAGGGGGGAGAGGGCTTTCGATAGGTTCACCCGATTGCCCTGCCTGCCTTTTCCGTTTGCCGTCCGCCGTCAAAAGCGGTACTAACCGAAGGGGGATGATCGTGGAGTGGGGACGAGGTGACTCGCCCGCTCCGGGGCTCCCCCTCTCTCCCGCCCTGGCCTGGATCACGCAGCAGCACCGTCCCCGATGAGCGAACCCACCAACAGGGCCTTGTTGCCAGCCGGACTCCGTGACGTTCTGCCGCCGGAGGCCGAGTTCGAGGCGTGGGTGATCGGCCGCCTGCTGGCCGCCTTCGCCGCCAATGGCTTCGAGCGGGTCAAGCCGCCGCTGGCCGAGTTCGAGGACAGCCTGCTGTCGGCCGCCGGAGCGGACACCGCCGAGCAGACCTTCCGCTTCATGGACCCCCTGTCCCAGCACATGATGGGCGTGCGTCCCGACATGACGCCGCAGGTGGCCCGCATCGCCATCACCCGGCTGGTCAACGCGCCGCGGCCTCTGCGGCTCGCCTATGCCGGCCAGGTGCTGCGGGTCAAGGGCTCCCAGCTTCGCCCGGAGCGCCAGTTCACCCAGGCCGGCGTGGAGCTGATCGGCGCCGCCATGCCCGAGGCCGACGCCGAGGTGGTGCTGCTGGCCGCCGAGGCGCTGACGGCGCTTGGAGTGAGCGGGGTCTCGGTCGACCTCAACCTGCCCACCCTGGTGCCCGCCCTGTGCGCCGGCATGACCCTTGACGACGGGACGCGCGCGCGGCTGCGCCATGCCCTGGACCACCGGGATGCGGCGGCGGTCGCCGCCATTGGTGGGCCGGCGGCGGCGACCCTTGGCGCGCTGCTGGCGGCGGCGGGACCGGCCGACCGGGCCGTGGCCGCGCTGGCCGCCCTCACCCTGCCGGCCGCCGCCGCCGCCGAGCGGGACGCCCTGGCGGAGGTGGTGCGGCTGGTGCGGACCGGTGCCCCAGGCCTGACGCTGACCGTGGACCCGGTGGAGCATCGCGGCTTCGAGTACCATGCCGGGGTGAGCTTCGCCATTTTCGCCCGCGGGGCTCAGGGCGAGCTGGGACGCGGAGGCCGCTATCTGGCCGGGGACGGCGAGCCGGCGACGGGAGCCACCGTGTTCGTCGACGCCCTGCTGGACATCCTGCCCCGGCCCCGGCCGCGGCGGCGAATCCTGCTGCCCCACGGGACATCCCGCGCCGTGGCACGGGACCTTCAGCGACAAGACTGGATCACGGTGACGGCCCTTGTGTCGGTGCCGGATCTCCTCGGCGAAGCCGTTCGCATGCGGTGCTCCCATGCCTATGTGGACGGCCGGCCGGCGCAAACACCAGACATTACCTGACGGGGGCAGTGCGACGATGACGAACGTGGCGGTCGTGGGCGTGCAGTGGGGCGACGAGGGCAAGGGCAAGATCGTCGACTGGCTCTCGGAGCAGGCCGACGTGGTGGTCCGCTTCCAGGGGGGCCACAACGCCGGTCATACCCTTGTGGTCGATGGCGTGACCTACAAGCTGAGTCTGCTGCCCTCGGGCGTGGTGCGGGGCAAGCCCTCGATCATCGGCAACGGCGTGGTCATCGACCCGTGGGCGCTGATGGACGAGATCGACCGCGTCGGCGCCCAGGGCGTGCGGGTGACGCCCGAGACCCTGCGCATCGCCGAGAATGCGCCGCTCATTCTGCCGGTGCACCGTCACATGGACCAGGCGCGGGAGGCCGCCGCCGGCAGCAACAAGATCGGCACCACCGGCCGCGGCATCGGCCCGGCCTACGAGGACAAGGTGGCGCGGCGCGCCATCCGGGTGTGTGACCTTGCCGACGGCAAGGTGCTGGAGGCGAAGCTGGAGCGCCTGCTCGCCCACCACAACACCTTCCTGCGCGGGGCCGGCCAGCCGGAGATCGACGGCCAGGAGACGCTGGACGCCCTCCGGGCGATGGCGACCCGCCTGCTGCCCTATGCCGACGCGGTGTGGAGCCGGCTCGACGAGTATCGCCAGGCCGGGCGGCGCATCCTGTTCGAGGGCGCCCAGGGGTCGATGCTGGACATCGACCACGGCACCTACCCCTATGTCACCTCGTCCAACACCGTCGCCGGTCAGGCGGCCACCGGGGCGGGTCTCGGGCCGGACAGCGTCGGCTTCGTGCTGGGCATCTGCAAGGCCTACACCACCCGCGTCGGCTCGGGTCCCTTCCCGACCGAACTCCACGACGCCATCGGCGCCCGCATCGGCGAGCGCGGCCGCGAGTTCGGCACCGTCACCGGCCGCCCCCGCCGCTGCGGCTGGTTCGACGCCGCCCTGGTCCGCCAGGCCGTCAAGATCAGCGGTGTCAGGGGCATCGCCCTCACCAAGCTCGACGTTCTCGATGGACTGGACACGATCCAGGTGTGCACCGGCTACCGCCTCGACGGCCGGCTGGTGAGCCACATGCCGGCCCTGATGACTGCGCAGGAGCGGGTGGAGCCGGTCTACGAGACCCACGAGGGGTGGAGCGAGACCACCTATGGCGTGCGCACGTGGGCGGGCCTGCCCGCCGCCGCCGTCCGCTACGTGCGCCGGATCGAGGAATTGATCGAGGCTCCGGTGGCCCTGCTGTCCACCAGTCCGGAGCGCCAGGACACCATCTTCGTCCAGGATCCCTTTGCATCCTAAAGCCCTCTCCCTCGATGGGCTACCGTATGCACACAAGTCTCCAGCAAACTTAAGCCCTCCCCCATCGAGGGGGAGGGCTTGAATTTGCGGCGGGCGTCATGGGGAGCACCGGGGGACGCGGCCTCTGCCGGCGGGGCGGGCGTGGCCGGAGGTGAGGAGGGTGTGGGCCACGTTCTCGCCGGAGGGCAGATGGAGGGTGGCCAGGACGCGGCCGCCGTACTTGTCCCGGCGGATGGCGGAGAGAAACACCGGGCCGGAGCCGATAAGGCTCGCCAGGTGGTCACGGGCGGCGCGGGCGGCCTCGGGCTCGCCCTGGCATTTGCCGTGGAGTTCGGGGGCATCGATGCCGGCCAGGCGGACGGCGATGGTCTGGTGGAGGCCGAGCCAGAGGTGGACCTTGGCCTCGACGGTGTCGCCGTCGATGACGCGGATGATCTCGGCCGAATAGGGACCGGCAAGCTCCTCCGCGGACGCCGGAGTCGCGAGCAGAACCGCCGCCACCAGGACGGCGGGATGAGGGTACATGGTCGGCGAAAGCCGGCCGGAGGCCGGACGGGCGCGGATGCAACGGGCCGGGCCAGAACCAGACAAGCCGGGAAACCCGACCCGCCGGCGCCCGTCCTTCAGCCTCCGGACGCACCCATCCTTTCAGCCGCCGGATCGTTTGGCAAAGCTGTGGTATCGGTGCGCTTTCGGTTATAGTCATGAGCAGCCGTGGCCTTGCTCTCCTAAAGCGAGGTTTGGTCAGGGGAGGGGGGGTGCTGTCACACCCCTTTTCCCCGCTTACGCCCTTCACGGTGGATGGAACGCGCGGTTAGTGTAGCGTGTTCCGGTGTTGCGCTCCACCACAAAATGGACAAGAGTAGGAGTCGGTCGTGTCCCCTTTTGCGAGAGGGTGGCACCAATTGATCGTGGGGGTCCGGGGGACGCCGTGCGTGTCCCGGTTCATGGAGGACTTCTATAAGACCTGGCTGGACCAGAAAACCGCCAGCGACCCGCCGGCGGCGCTGCGGGCGGTCAAACTCGCCTGGCACAAGCGGGGCGAGCCCGCCGAAAACTGGGCGCCGTTCGTGATGATCGGGCCGTGAGGACTGCCGGGCCGCGGGCGCATCCCACGAGCGGGACTTTGCGGGCGGGTGGCGCGGGCGGGTGGCGTGGCGGCGGCGCGGGAACGCACGACTCGGCCACGCCCCCCTTCTCCCGGGTCACTTCGCCTTGGGCGGTGGTTGCGCTCCCTTGGTGGATGGGGCCGCCGCGATCGTCTTCGGCTTGACGGCTTTCGGTTTCTTCTTCTCACGATTGCTCTTCTGTTCACCCTTGGCCATGACCGTCCCTTTCGTGTTGAGAGCCGGAGAAACCCGGCCGTGTTCTCCCGACGGCCCCGACTCTAACACAATTCATACTCCTTCGCACCCCTCCTTCAAGGCAATAGGAGGGCAATCGGGTGAAGTGAGAACCGCCACCTTCACTCCCTCTCCCCCCTCTTCCGGGGGGAGAGGGTTGGGTGAGGGGGGTGCCGAAGCTCCCGAAATGGTGCCGGTTGCCGGGGGGGGGGG